>JBQTJG010000050.1:0-4045 GCA_052387355.1 Armatimonadota bacterium
AAATGATTGATTTAGGGCGAGCCTGGATGAGGAACCCATGGACTAAACCGACTCGGCGCGGGCTGCCTTCCGTATGCTGCCAGTCCGTCAGGCCGGTGAGGGCTGCCGCGGCGGCTCCGACGAGACCGACGACGACGGCCGCGTCCGATCCACGACGGAGTCCGTCAACACCTACGAGATCCAGCACGTCGAGGACGAGCGCGACGGTCCAGGCGCCAATGGGCACGTCTGTGAGAACAGGATGGAGTGGATGGCCGAGCCCGGTTCCGTGGAGGAAGTCTTTGAGTCTCCGGCCGGTTACGCGAAACGTAGCGGCGACTACTTTCTGCAGGACCTCGCTCGGCGGGTCGAGCCCCTTTTGTCGCTCCACCCTCTGTACCGTCCGGTCGAAGATGCCCATATTTGTGCGTCCTACAAAGACTTCAAGAACTCAACGAGATCGTTCTTCTCCTGCTCGGTGAGATTTAGCTTGAAGAACCTGTTGTAGTGGTCGACCACTGCCCGTAACGTTGGGAAGCGTCCGTCATGATAGAACCCCGGCCCCTTGATACGCGTCCAGATGCCACGCAGCGGCGCGGTCCGATACCGATTGTCGGGTGCCCGGTTGGCCTGGAAATCGTCAATACCAATTTCCTTCCCGGTGTGCAGGGGCCAACCCGGTTCGACGTACAGTGGTGGAACGTGACAGGATGCGCATCGAGCCTTGCTCTCGAAAATCACCTTGCCACGCGCCGCGGCCGCGGCGTCAAAGGAACCTGCCGGCGGAAGAGGCGCAGGAATCGCCAGCTGGTAGTAATGCAGGGCAGCAAGTTTTGCCGTGACCAGATCCGGATTGTTGCGAATGTTCCACGCTCCCGTCCTGGCACTGACAGGGTACTTCTTCGGATCGCGCAGCCGAGGGTCGTAGAAGTTCCCTCTGCCCTTCAATTCCGTGTTGGCAACGTACGCATTCCAGTAGGTCACGGTCCCCCACGCGCCCGTCCACGTGTGCAGGTTGACGCCGGCTAAGCCAAAGGCGTTGGGGATGATGGTTGCAGCAGGTTTGCCGTCAGGGCGGAACCCCTTGCCATCTTTGTCCAGCTGGGCGTCGAACTTCCCGGGACCCCAACTCATGAGCACCTTTCGTACGGTGGGCACGTTGACGCGCAGCGTATCCGCGATCGCCTTCAGATTTGGGGACAGCGCGACAATCGCTCCGACATTGAGATCGCGGTTGCCCCAACCGTCCTGACGGTGTCCGATCCCAGCTGCAAAGGCATTGTCCACATTCGAGTGGCATACGGCACATGAAAGGCCGACTGCCTGCATGCTCCCGTCTGGTCTGAACCGGCCAATCACACCTACGACGGCGTTGAGCTTCAGCAGGGCCACGGTCGTGGCCGGATCGTCCAGGTTCACCTGACCGCCCTTAATCTGCTCAGCGAGGTCTGCCGGGATTGCATCCATGTCAACTTTTAGGCCCACGGAAAGCGCGGTTTTCGGACTCACGCCGGGGCCGACCCCTCCGAGCTTGGCGCCGGAAATGGCTTGATGGAGACGCAGCGTGCCGCTCCAGTAGGCTTCATCGCCAAAGGTCTCGTAGCGAAAGATCCGTTTGCCCTCTTCCAACATCTGCTGAGCATTCTGCGCAACCATCTGATCAAAATCGGTGACAGATGGCTGCTGGGCGTTCGCGGAATCGCTGGAGAGATGAAACCGCACGTACGCACCGACGCCTGCCAAGCTCAAGCCCAGGACAATCACAAGCATCAGAATCCAGCGTTTCATTGCCGTGACCCCCTTACCCTCGGAGTTGCCGAGCCAGGAGCACATCGAATACCCCCTCGATAAGGCCAGTCGCGACAGCACCAACGAGGGATGCGTGGCCGAGCGCTAGAGACACATCTGCTGTCCACCTCGGCACACCGGTCAAAGAACGTCTTCGGCTCATTGACCGGCGTCGATTGAGCGAAAAATCATGCCTCCAGAGGCGGGAAATCGATGAATACGACGAATACCATGAGAAGTTAGTACGAGTGACGTCGCTGCGGCAAAGGTCCAATTGTCCGCCCCGAAGCCGTCCCGACATTAGGATGGTAACAACAATTCTATTCCACCTTAATTACCCAATACCTCCTCTACAAACCTCGGTTGCTCGTCCTGGTCGATGCAAGATAGCCGTACTCGTATTCTCGAACTCCTCAGGAAGCGTGGCGAACAGACAACAAGCATACCGTTTCGCCACCCTCGACGGCCAGGAGATCATCGGCCGGCGGAAGGTCAAGGCGCACACGTGGAACGCGATGGAAGAAGGGACTCGGATCCGGATTGCCTACCTGCCCAACGACCCGTCCCGGCACCGGTTGGCCGATGAGCGAGATGCGCCCGGCGCGCTCATGGTGTTCTGGGTCGGCGGTGTTGTAGCCGCCTTCGGAGGCGCGCTCGTCCGATCGGGTGTCGTCAAGTACCGCCGGCAACAACGGCTGCGGCTGGAAGGAGTTCCTGCGCGCGCGACCGTCACGGCCGTCAGGGAAACGAGATCTCGACATAACCGGCGGCGGTTGTGGCAGGTGACCTACCGCTACAAAGACCGCCAGGGGCAGCCGCACCAGGGAGAGAGCGGCTACCTCCTGCCGGAGGGGATCGCGGGCCTTCGGACGGGCGACACCCGCGCGGTGCGATACGATCCCAACAGCCCGGCCGACAGCATCTGGGTCGGCGACGAGAAAAGGTGAGCCATGGCGGAGATCGGCGGGCGTGAATGCTCCTTCCACCGGCCCACGTGCCGCCCGCCTAGTCCGAATGGGACGTCCAGTCAAGTCACCGGTCATCCGCAGGAGGTCGGCGCGCATCAAGGTCCCAGAGGATGACGCCTCCCGCCTCCATCCGCCGGATTGTGTCCTCCTGTTCAGCAGCCTCATCGAGCGTATACAGGTGGGGTTCCAGGCGCGGCACTTCAAGAGTCCGGCGTACGGAAGCGTAGGCGTCTGCCCTGGGCTCCCCCTTATAGACGATCAACAGGTCGATATCGCTGGCCGCTGTAAACGTCCCCTTCGCATATGAGCCGAACAGGACGGCGCGTGCGAGTGGAAGGCGCGTAGCCAGGCGCGGAAGGCGCTCTGTGAGGTGGGCGACCAGGGCTTCCCTAGACCATCTGGGATAGAAGATCTGTACAGAACGTGATGATCGCTTCGGCATGCTCGATGAACCTGGTTGCCTCGGTACTCGTGTAGCGGCTCCGCGCCGACCCCGCAGGGTGGGCGTTGGGATACCTGGTCGCGATGTAGGCTTTATCGAGCTCCAGAGCTCGATCAATCAGGCCCGGCGGTACCTCGCGACGATCCCTCAGCGCTTGGAGCAGATCGGCAACCGAATGACCCCAGGCTTCCCCACCTAACTTCTGGAAGACTGCCTTGACCGCCTTCTCCGCGGCCTGCTGCGCGGAGAAGCAGGCCCAACTGTAAAAACCCCGCTCTAGATCGCTCTTGGCGTGAGCGAGGTCATGCTGCGCATCATCCAGCCAGTCGCGGCTTCGCTCCACCGACCACTCCTGAGAGAATTGCTGTTCAACCGATGGTACATTCTCGGTTCTCCGCTGTCCAGGTTCTGTCCAGACCCTCCTGCCAGGGTGCGGCCGTAGTCGACGCGCAACAAGAGAGGGAGGCGGGTTTCTATGGCACTCAGAGGGAAGCACGCGCTCATCACGGGAAGCTCGCGCGGGATTGGGAGGGGGATTGCCCTCAAGCTCGCTGAACAGGGCGTGAAGGTTGCGGTTCACTCCCAAGACCTCATCAGGACTTGGCACGTGCACGGCTGGACACCGATGGGACGGTTGAGCACTCCAGCCGACGCCGGTAACGCTGTGGCGCTCCTCTGCTCAGAGGAGGCTGGTTGGATCACCGGCCAGCTCATCTACGCAGACGGCGGCGCTTCATTGATGAGTTTCCGGCGGCTCCATGCCCGCGGTCCTACGGCCTTAGCCGCCCCGCCCGGCCCCGAAACCAGTTCATGGCGCCGTCGCGCTGATTGGCGAGCCACGCGATCACTTCCGGTTCCGCGAGGAGTG
>JBQTJG010000051.1:0-14414 GCA_052387355.1 Armatimonadota bacterium
CCGGGGCGCAGGGCAACGTGTGGGTGGACGCTTCGGAAACCCTCGCGCAAGTGTGCACCTGCGGGAAGAGGCTCGACATGAACATCCAGCATCATCCGCGGGTGCCGCAGTCGAAGCAGACGGCGCAGAAGCGCCAGACCGGGATGATTCCATTCCCCGAGTTGGCCAAGCCCCGGCACGGCCCAAAGACCTCCACGTAGGCTTTGCCTCGATAACGCTCTACCGCCGAAGGTCGCCCGTGTCCCGACCGCCATGCCGCCGGGCGGCAATGAAGTCATACGCTGGTTGTCCCACGCCCATCCATCTGGCGACCAACAACACCGGCGCAGCCAGCCACAATAGCGGAACCCGCCAGGCGATTTGGATCACCGCATCGATGCCTTCGCGGATGGGCCCGCCTCGCGCCCGCCGGGACTGCATCCGGCGCCGCAGCCGTCCGGCGTCGAGGCCGTCGCGCTCGATGATGCCCGGGTCCCGGAATGACACAAATTCCAGCAGGTCCAGCCAGTCGAGACGCTTGAGCCGCGCTGCGCTCTGCCGGCAGAGCGTGCACCAGCCGTCGTAGTAGATCAGGATCCGCTGCCCGCGAAACGGCCGTTCGCGGGATGCGGCGGCGTCCACTACGGCTTGATGCCGGCAATGAAACTATCGATCGGGATCAACGGGAGCGTCTGAATCTTCGCGCTGCCCCGCGCTCCCAGCTCGATCGAGACGCGCGCCACCACCTCGATACTCGGGGCTTCCAAAATCGTGGCAAAGTCATATGGGCCGATCACCGCGTACTGGGAAAGGATCTTCACACCCCAGGCTTCGACCTCTTTGTTGACTTCCTTGATACGGCTGGGATGCTTCTTCAGCGTTTCTGCTCCATTGTCGGTCAGGTTGCTGAGCATCAGATAGGTTCCCATGGATCTCGCCTCCAGTTCGATTCGCCCTCCAGGTCCCGCGAGCGTGCTCTCGGGGCGTTCACTCATCAGTTCGATCCGAATGGCCTTGATCCCCGCCGTCCTCGGGAATAATGGACCCATAGCGCCGACGAGCGTCAAGCCATCGAATAGTGTCACAGGAGAGGCTCATGAACTCCCCGAATCAGCATCACATGCCCAGTCCAGATGAGATTCGCTCCAGCCGAAGAGTTCCCGTTGAGCAGGTACGATGGACCTGCAGACCCGAGGATCTGCCGTTCGGAACCACGGACGACCTGCCGCCCGGCGACACCATCGTGGGCCAGGCACGCGCCGTCCGCGCCCTGGACTTCGGCCTGATCGTTCCCCAGACCGGCTACAACGTGTACGTAGCGGGCCCGGTCGGGACCGGCCGAACCACGTACACTCAAAGCAAGGTGACCCAGTTGGCTGCGACGCGACCGGTCCCATCCGACTGGATCTACGTCCACAATTTCCAGCAGCCCGACCAACCGCTGGCCATGGCGCTGCCGCCTGGTGAGGGGTCGCAGTTCCGGCGCGAGATCGAGCGCCTTGTCGACGAGTTGAAGGACGCGATCCGCAAGCTCTTCGCCAGCGAGACGTTCGACGCCAAGCGCAGTGGGGTGCTCCAGCAGTTCGAGCAGCAGGCCAATGTCATCTGGCGCGACCTCGAGCAGGAAGCCAGGCGCCTGGGGTTTGCGCTCCAGCGCACTCCGGTGGGGATTGCGACGGTGCCGATCTCCGCGTCGGGAGAGCCGCTCTCCGATGAGCAACTGGCTCAATTGACGGCCACGCACCGCCAGGAACTCGAGCGCCGGGCGCGCACGCTCCAGGAGAACGTGGGAGAGGCGACCCGCAAGGTGCGCAGCATCGAGCGCGAGGCCAAGGAAGCCATCGGTGGGTTGGAGCGATCTGCGGTCCTGGCGGCAGCCAGCCACGCCGTCGAGGCGCTCAAGCAGCGGTACGCCGGTCACCCCCGCATCGTGGAATGGCTCGATCGCTTCCTGGCCGACGTTGTCGAGCGCCACGACGATTTCAAGGACGAAGGCGAGGGACAACCGCAACTGCCTTTCATGCCCCGCCGGGTTGAGTTCACCAGGTACAAAGTCAACCTGCTAATCGACAATAGCCAGACGCGAGGGGCCCCGGTCGTCCTCGAGCTCAACCCCACCTACTACAACCTGTTCGGGAAAGCCGAGTACCGCGGCGAGTTTGGCGCCATGGTCACCGACTTTACGATGATCAAAGCAGGCGCCATCCACCGAGCCAACGGAGGCTACCTGATCCTCCAGGCGCGCGAGCTGCTGACCTCTCCGCTCTCGTGGGAAGGCCTGAAGCGGGCCCTGAAGAGCCGCGAGATTCGCGTCGAGAACATCGCCGAGCAGTACGGTCTGTTTGCGACCGCGACGCTGCGCCCCGAGCCGATCCCGCTCGACGTGAAAGTCCTCGTGATCGGCGCATCGCTCCTCTACCATCTGCTCCACCAGTATGACGATGATTTTCCCAAGCTGTTCAAGATCAAAGCTGATTTCGATGTGGATATCGAGCGGACCGACGCCACCATGGTCGAGTACGCGCAGGCGATCGGCACGATCTGCCGGCGGCAAGGATTGCTGCCGTTTGACCGCACCGCGATGGCGCGGACTCTCGAGCAGAGCGCGCGCCTCGCGGACGATCAGCGCCGGCTCTCGATGCGCTTCAATGAGATCACCGAGGTTATCTACGAGGCATCGGCATGGGCGAAGAGCGAGGGCGCGACGGTGGTCTCGGCCCAGCACGTGCGTCGCGCGATCGACGAGAAGATCCGGCGCAGCAACCGCATCGAGGAACGCATCCGGGACCTGATTCGCGATGGACAGCTGCTCGTGACGGTCGATGGCACGGCCCCCGGGCAGGTGAACGGGCTCTCGGTCCTGATGCTCGGCGATTACGCGTTCGGCCGGCCATCGCGGGTGACCGCGCGGACGTTCGTCGGCAGCCGCGGCGTGGTCAACATCGAGCGAGAGACCCAGATGTCAGGCCGCATCCATACCAAAGGGGTGCTCACGCTCGGGGCCTACCTTGGTGGAAAGTTCGCGCAGGAGCGACCCCTGTCCCTGAACGCCTCGATTACCTTCGAGCAGACGTACGAGGAGGTCGAAGGTGACTCGGCATCATCGACCGAGCTCTACGCGCTGCTGAGCGACCTCGCCGAGGTTCCCATTGAACAAGGTATCGCTGTCACTGGCTCCGTAAACCAGAAGGGCGAGATCCAGCCGATCGGCGGCGTCAACGAGAAGGTCGAAGGTCACTATTACGTCTGCAAGACCCTGGGACTGACGGGCCGACAGGGTGTCATGATTCCTCATCAAAATCTCCGCAATCTGATGCTGAATGACGAGGTGACCCAGGCCATTGGCGCCGGGCGATTTCACGTCTGGGCGGTTCGCTCAATCGACGAGGGTCTCGAGGTGCTGACCGGTCTGCCTGCGGGTCAGGCTGACGCAAAGGACGCCTACCCAGAGGGAACGGTCAACTTTCAGGTTAGCAGGCGGCTGGGCGAACTCGCGGACCGGCTGCGGCGGTTCGCCCCGCCTAGAGCCGAGCGAGACGGCGCCACCCGCGAGGAGGCCCCGGACAAGGAGACCCAGCCTGTTGCCGATCCCCCGGCAGGCGATGTCCCAGGGTGACAGATTCACTTAGCTTGACATCACGATGACCCATCGGTAACATCATGATGTGCGCACCACACTGACCTTGGACCCAGATATTGCTGTCAAGCTCAAGGCGGAAGTTCGCCGCTCCGGACGCACCTTCAAAGAGGTGGTCAACGAAGCGCTGCGTATCGGCCTCACCGCGAAGGAGCATGCGGCGCCGACCCCCTTCGTTGTCCGGGCACGTCCGATGGGGGCGCGGCCGGGACTGAACTACGACAAGATAAACGAGCTTATCGAGCAGGTCGAAGGTCCGCACCATCGGTGATCCTGCTCGACGCTAACCTCCTCATCTACGCTCATAACACTTCTTCTCCACTGCACGACAGGGCTCAGGCATGGCTGCAGGGGGTGCTCTCACGTCCCTACCCGGTGCGGCTGGCATGGGTCACGGTGATCGCGTTCCTCCGGCTGAGTACGAACCCTCGAGCCTTTGAGTACCCGCTGTCAATCGCTGAAGCCGTCGTGGTCGTCTCAGATATCCTGGGCAGGCCAATGGTAGCGATTCTCGAACCCGGGGAGCAGCACTGGTCCATTCTCAGTGACCTGCTGTCGCGTGTTCAGGCGCGGAGTGCCCTCGTTACGGATGCTCACCTGGCTGCTCTGGCCATCGAGCACGGGGCCACGCTCCTGACAAGTGATCGCGACTTCATCAGATTTCCTGGACTCCGTTTCCAGAACCCGCTAGAAATCGCTGGCTAGATCGCACCTCGATCTGGCCGCAGGCAGATAGCGTTGGCAGCAGGCGAAGGAGGACGAACCTGATGCGCGTTGCTGTCATGGGCGCCGGCGGGATGGGCGGCTACTTCGGCGGCCTGCTGGCGAACGCAGGACATCACGTCACGTTCATCGCGCGCGGCGTGCATCTCGAGGCGCTGCGCCGTCAGGGCGGCATCCATCTTCACACCGTGCGCGGTGAGATCTTCGCCCGCGCCGAGGCGGTCGAGCAACCCCCATCGCGGCCGGCCGATCTGATCCTCTTCACCGTCAAGTCTTTCGATACGCAGACGGCGGCCGATGCGATGAGCCCCGCGGTGGGTTCGGACACCGCGATCCTGTCGCTGCAAAACGGCGTGGACAATGAGGAAATTCTGGCCCGCCTCTATGGTGTCGAGCGCGTGCTCGGCGGCGTCGTCTACATGCTCGCCACGATCAAGGCTCCTGGCGTCATCGAACAGCCGGGCGGCCCCGGGACACTGCTCCTTGGGGAGTGGCGGGGCGGCCCCAGTGAGCGTGTGCGTCGTCTCGAGCTCGCCCTGCGGGAGGCCGGCATCACCGTGACGGCCTCGGATGACATCGTCCGCGAGAAGTGGGTGAAGTTCGTCTTCATCGGCGCCCAGGCAGGGATGACGGCGCTCACCCGCTCACCCATCGGCGATATCCGCGCTTGTCCGCCAACCTGGGCGATGTATCGGCAAGTCATGGAAGAAGTCGTGGCCGTTGCGAAGGCTCGAGGCGTCGCGCTCGACGACAAGGTCGTCGATGACCACATGGCGTTCGCCAGTCGCGTCGAGCCCCATGTCATTACGTCGCTGTACTACGATCTCGTGCACGGGAAGCGCCTGGAGCTTGACGCGCTGCACGGCGCGGTCACTCGCTACGGCCGCGAGGCCGGGGTGCCTACGCCGATGTGCGAGGCGATCTACGCGGCGCTGGCGCTACATGACGCGCGGGCCCAGCGAGGTTCGTAACGGGAAAATGGCCGTGCACCCGTCCGTCGACGACCACCCCCCGGACGGTATCCGCGCCGCCGGCTCCGACCAGGTGTCCCTGCGGCACACGGGGAGGCTGACGTACCGTTGCTCCCTTCCGGGCCTGGCGGGGTTGATCAGTTCCCGTTGCACAGGACCCGGCCCTCTTCGCTGCGCGCGCGGGCCAGACCCCACGGGATAGCGCCTCTAGACGGGAATTCAGCCCCGCTGTAGCGGATTGCGGGTACAGGGAACCGCTAGCTCCCCACCTAGCACGGCCAAAGATCATCATACCATAAACTTGGCGGCGCCTGCGAATCACAGCTTGTTAGTGACTATTATTCAGACTATAATTCGGATCTAGTGGCGCGCCGAGCCGGGTTCGTTCTGAGGTTTGCTCCAGAAGCGCTGGATCATGTCGACTACATTAACCTCAAATACCATCGTCTCGTTCGGCGCGTCATCGGCGAGCAACTGGGTCACGCGCCTGAGGTCATGACCCGGAACAGAAAGCCACTTGAACAGCCAGCGCCGTTCGGGGCCGGCTGGGAGTTGCGATTCGGTCCGGGCAACCGGTTCCGCGTATTCTACGAAGTCGACGCGACCAGACACACCGTTTACGTGTTGGCGATTGGTGTGAAAGATCGAGACCGCCTCATAGTTGGTGGGGAGGAGTTTCAGTCATGAAGATCGCTCCTGTCGCTGATGTAAAGGCGCGCTTGAGCGCCTATCTGGAGCAATGCCGGGCTGAGGGGCCGATCATCATCACGCGCAATGGGAGAGCCATCGCCGTGTTGCTTTCTCCGCACGACGATGAAGATCTGGAGCGCCTGGTCTTGTCCCGATCGCCTCGATTCCAGGCGTTGCTCGACCGATCTCGGCGGAGCATCAGGGCGGGCAAGGGGCTGTCGAGTCAGGAGTTCTGGGCAGCGGCCAGGCAGCGAGCCCGGGGGCGCGGCAGGCAGCGCGATTGACAGACCGATGGTCTCAGCTTCCCGCGCGCTCCTGCGGTTGCCGTAGCCGATCCGCCCGGTAGGGCGCCAGCAGCGGCTCGTTCCGGCCGTGGGCGATCTCCGCAGCCACCGCCTGCCCGATGAACGGCGCGAGCGTTACCGCGCTGTGCGATACTGCGACGTAGTACCCCGTGACGCCTGGCATTGGTCCAATCACCGAGTAGCCGTCCGCAGGAATCGGTCTCACGCCGATCCTTACCGCTTCGGGCTTGGCGTTCCCGATGCCCGGGAGCACCCGCGCCGCAGAGCGGACGACATCGTCGGCCGCCGCCGGGATCGGGGTCGGCGCGGTCGCAGCGTTGACCGCGTGATCGGCGTCTTCTCTGTGCAACATCAGACGTCCGGCGCCGTCCGGCCGGAGATGACACTGCGGGGCATGGACGACGCGATTCAGACGCGCCGGCACCGGCGGCGTGAACACCAGCATCCCGACCGTCGGCTTGAGCGGGACCTGTAGTCCCGCATCGGGCGTCACGTCGTTGACGCCGAGACCGGCGCAGTTCACGATCAGGTCGGCGCCGATCACTTCGCCGTCCACGCACGTCACGCCGGTGACCCGGCTCCCGGACCTCCGGATCTGGCGGACCTTCGCGCCGCGGCGGAGGGCTGCCCCGGCCCGCGCGGCGCCCGCGATCATCGCATGCGCATACAGGACCGGATCGACCCACCCTTCCTCAGGGAAGTAGGCCGCCGGGAAGTCGCCGACCGCCGAAAGATCGATGTCAGGCTCGAGATCCTGGAGTTCTCTTGGCGCAATCCATTCCGCCGCGTATCCCCACGCGCGAAGCCGCTCGACCTTCTCGCGCTGGGCGGCGTATCGTTGCTCGTCGAGGAACCACTCGAGATTTCCGCCGCCATGCCACCAGGGGATGTCACCGAACTCGTCCCGCAGCCCAGTGTGCGCCTGCATCCCGGCCACATTCAGCTCGTGATACGACCGCGGTGGCTTGTTGTTGGCGTTCGTCCACGCGAAGCTGGCGTTGGATGTGCCGCAACCGACGTCTCCGGCCTCGAGGATAGTCACGCGCACGCCGGCCTGCGCCAAGCGGTAGGCGACCGACGCACCGACGACCCCAGCCCCGATCACCGCGACACGACTCATCGCATGGGACTTTCGCCGCGACCCCGGTGCGTCCCCTGCGGGGGCAAGCGACAAGCGGGCAGGATTCGCTCACCGCGCCGCAGAAGCCGCGTCCCCACATCGTGCCGGAGGGAGAGCATGGCGACTCCTGATCCGCTGGCAGGCCGCCCGTGGTTCAAGTTCTACGAGCCAGGCGTATCGCGCACGCTGGAGTTCCCGACGCACCCGATCCACGGATTCCTCGACCAGAGCGCCAGCAGATTTCCGAACAACGTCGCCCTCCTTCAGGTGGGTCCGAAGTTCGATCGTCGCATCACATACGCCCAACTCGACGCGCTGACCGACCGGTTTGCCCGGTCACTGCTGCGCAAGGGGATGCGTCCGGGCGATCGCGTGGCGATCATGCTGCCCAACTCGCCGCAGTTCGTGATCGCCGCCTATGGCATCTGGAAGGCGGGCGGCACGCTTGTGCAGGTGAACCCCCTGTACAAAGGACGCGACCTGGCGTTCAACCTGAAGGACTCGGGAGCCCGATTCGCCGTGGCGCTGTCGCGCCTCTACAACGAGCTGCACGAGGTCCGACCGCAGACCGACGTCGAGGCCGCGATCGTCACGAACCTGCACGATTTCTTCCCATTCAAGTGGGGGTTCCTGTACGGTTGGCTGAAGGCCAAGAAGGAAGGCGACGTGATGCCACGCGGCGCGGGGGTCATCCGGTTCACGGACATGCTCCGCGGACCGCGGTTGGATCAGCGGCCGATCGTCAGCCAGGAGGATCCCGCTGTCTTGCAGTACACCGGCGGCACCACGGGCGTGCCCAAGGCCGCTACGCTGACCCACCGCAACCTCGTCTGCAACTGCATCCAGGGGCGCACCTGGCTGTCGGATCTCAAGGAGGGTCAAGAGCGAATCCTCTCGGTGGTGCCCTTCTTTCACGTGTTCGGCTTGACGGTGTGCATGAATCTCTCGGTCGCCATCGGCGCCGCCAACATCATGCTCCTGATGAAGCTTTTCGACGTGAAGACGGTCGTCGATGCCGTCCCCAAGTACCGGCCGACGGTCTTCCCCGGCGTGCCGGCGATGTACCTCGCCATCAACCAGCTCCGGCATATCGAGAAATACGATCTGAAATCGATTCGGGCATGCGTCTCCGGCTCGGCCCCGCTGCCCGGCGAGGTGCAAAAGCGGTTCGAGGAACTCACGGGAGGGCGGATCACCGAGGGCTTCGGCATGTCCGAGGCCTCGCCCATGACCCACGCCAATCCCATCTACGGCACCCGGAAGGGGGCATCGATCGGTATCCCCCTGCCGTCGACCGATGCCAAGATCGTCGACGCTGAAACCGGGATCCGCGACCTTGGCCCCAACGAGGTCGGCGAGTTGGTCATCCAGGGTCCGCAAGTTATGAAGGGCTACTGGAACAATCCCTCGGAGACCGCCCAGACCCTCCGCAACGGCTGGCTCTACACAGGGGACATCGCGCGTGTCGACGAGGATGGGTACTTCTTCATCGAAGACCGCAAGAAGGACATGGTGAACATCGGCGGGTTCAAAGTCTTCCCCCGCGAGATCGAAGAAGTGCTCTACGAGCACCCCAAGGTCAAGGAGGTTGCCGTCGCGGGCTGCCAGCACCGGATTCGGGGCGAAATCCTCGTCGCGCACGTGGTGCCGAAGAACGGCGGTGAGGCGCGGGCACTGAAGCGCGAGCTGCGAGACTTCGCGTCCGCGCGATTGTCGGCGTACAAGGTGCCGCGTCGCTTCGAGATCGTGGATGAGATCCCCAAGACGCTGATCGGAAAGGCGCTGCGCTGGCGCATCCGCGAGAAAGAGCAGCAGAAGGACGATTCACCGGAAGACGAGTGACTGAGAACGCCGCTATCCGCGCACCGGTGCTAGTGCACGCGTAAGACGCGGATCCGCTGCGGCGGCCAGTAGATCAGGATCGCCTGCCCCACGACCAGATCGCGCTTGAGGAAGCCAAACGCCCGGCTGTCCTCGCTGTTGTTGCGGTTGTCTCCCAACACAAAGACCGAATCTGCCGGGACCTTCTCCGGCCCATAGTCACCGGTCGGCGTACCGTTGAGGTAGACCTCCTGGATACGCTTACCGTTGATGAGCAGATGTCCTTCCTTGATCCGTACGCGGTCGCCGGGAAGCCCCACGATGCGCTTGATGTAGTTGCGGCCGGGATCCCGGGGATAGCGCAGCACGATAATATCCCCATGCTGCGGCTCGCGGAAGCGATAGAGGAACTTGTTCACCAGCACCCGGTCGTGCGGGAGCAAGGTTGGTTCCATCGAGTACTGTTCGACCTGGAACGCCTGAGCCACCGAGACCATCACGAGCTGGGCCAGCAGAAACGCGATGATCAGCGTCTTGCCGAAGTCGAGCCCGCTGCGTCCTGCGCGCCGCCAGTCGATCGGGAATCGGCCCAGCCACTCTCGAAGTCTCATCATCGTCACCCATCTGTGGCGGAGGGGGTGGGATTTGAACCCACGAGGCAGGGTTGTCGCCCGCCTACACGCTCTCCAGGCGTGCCGATTAAGCCGCTCTCGCACCCCTCCGAAGCGTGTCCTGCACTAGTATACCCAGTTTCACCCACGGATGGGACCCGTCGCAAGGATCGCACCGTTAGACGAACCGGTACCCGAACCCCCGCGCGGTCACGATGATCTTCGGATCGGCGGGATGGCGCTCGACCTTGCTGCGCAGCATGTGCACGTACTTCTTGACGTCTTCCGTAGCGGCCGCGTCACGATCCGGCCAGACCGCCGCCAGGATCTCCTCAGTCGAGAATACTTTGCCGGGTCTGGAGGCCAGCAGGCGCAGCAACTCGAACTCTTTGGGCGAAAGCGCCACCGTCTTCCCGCGTACGACGACTTCTTTTCGTTCATCGTTGACAACCACCTCACCGGTCCACGCCGGCGCCGGCGGAGCCGCCTGATACCGTCGCATCACCGCCGCAATCCGCGCGTCGAGTTCGCGCAGGTCGAAGGGTTTGGTGATGTAGTCGTCGGCCCCCAGGTCGAGGCCGGCGACCTTTTCCTGAGTTGCGTCCCGCACGGTGACCATGATCACGGGCACCTGGCTGAACGTCCGCAGCCTCTCGAGGACCCCCCAGCCGTCCATCCCAGGCAGGTTGACGTCAAGCAAGACCAGCTCGACACCCTGGGCGCTCGCGGCGTTCAGCGCGCCATGTCCGTCCTCGGCGGCCTCCATGTCGTGTCCTTTGGCCCCCAGATACTTGACAAGCAGGTTCCTCGACCGAACGTCGTCCTCAGCGATCAATATCTTCATACACGTTCCCCAGCAGGCAGGGTGAAGTAGAACGTGGTCCCTCCAGCGATTCCTCGCTCGAACCAGATCTTGCCTCCCTGTTGCTCTACATAGCGTTTGGCCACCGCCAACCCCAGGCCTATGCCGTCGATTTCGCGCCGGCCGGGATGTCCGGCTCGACGGAACGGCTCGAAGACCTCGTGATCGTACCCCTGCGGGACGCCTGACCCGGTATCGGCAACCGCAAAGACCACCTGGCCGTTCTGGCCCGCGGTCGTCAGCGTGATTTGACCTTTGCTCGTGTACTTGATCGCATTGTGCAGCAGATTGATCAGGACCTGCCGCAGCATCGTCTCGTCCGCCTGTACCGTCAGCATACTACTCACCTGCGTGGCGATGGGCAAGCCCTTCGATCGTGCCAGGTGCGCCACATTCTTTCTCGCCTGCTCGACGACCTCGGCGGCGTCGACAGGGGCGAACTGTGGAGCGTTCTCACCCGCCTCCAGCGCAGAATACCGTAGGATACCCTCGATCAGGTGCAGGAGATGATCGCCGGCGGCCAGCAACGACTCCAGGTCTTCCCTCTGCGCCTCGGTGATCGGACCGTCGATCCCCTCGAGCAGCAATTGCGCGTACGCCCGCATCGCATGCAGCGGCGTCTTGAGTTCGTGGCTCATTGCGGCCGAAAATTGATCCTTGACCCGGTTGGCCTTGCTGAGTGCCTCGTTGACGCGCGCCAGCTCCTGGTCGCGAGCCTGGATCGCGCCGGCCATGGCATTGAACTCCTCGGCCAGCACGTGCAGCTCGTCTTTGGGACGGGTCCACACGCGTGCCGAGTAGTCGCCCCTCCCGAGGTGGCGGATCGCGCCGATCGTCCGCTCCACCGGTCCGAGCATCGCCCGCTGGAGCACGAGAGCGGCGGCGACGCCGGCCAACACCAGCAGGAGGCTCGCAAGAGCGATCCTGATTGTTTCGTCGCGGATGTGCGCGTACACGTCACGCAGCGGGTAGCCGATCCGGACATAGGTCTGCCGGTCGAGCGTAAAGTCGGGGACCGCCCGGAAGATATCGAGGTAGGGCGTGCCGCTGCGGGTGTACCGCTCGACTAAGACGAACGGCCGGGTCAGCGGACCCGTGGGGACGGCGAGGTTCGTCCGGCCATCGACAAACCGTACCGTGCCATCCCGCACGATCTGGGCATAGAGGACGGTTCCGGCCACGAGGCGCCTCGTGAGCCGGCTGCTCGTCGGCGCATCCGACTGGCCCTCCGGCGTCACAATGAACCGGGAAGCCTCGCGCGCAAACTCCTCGGCGACGACCTTGGCACGGATGCGCACCTGTTCAGTCAGCGCGGTCCGAAGGCGGTAGACGGCCCACGCTCCGAATGTGGCGGCGAAAAGGAACGCCAGTCCCACGAAGGCCATGACGAACTTTCTTCCAAGACGGGTCCGCACCACGTCCCCAGTATACGACGCGAACGGTGCAGGGAAAAACCCGGGAGGCGCGCACGAGGCGCGCCTCCCTTGATCCGCACGGCCGGTCACTCTGTGACCGGAGCCGGAGAGCCGCGCGGACGCTTAGCGATCGATAGCGATCTGGACGATCTTCTTCGCCGATTCCAGAATCCGGACGACGAACTCCATCGTCTGCGTTGCCTGATCCGAGGCATTGCCCAGACTCGAGCCGACGTTTTCCGCCGAACCGCTCGGTGAGTGGCCGGGCATCATGCGGAGCGCGTCCGTCGCCTGCCTGATCGCCCTGCTCACGAGCTCGGTCGCCTGCTCCTCGGGCCGGACGCCGCGCGTGCCGAGCACGCCGGTGGGACCCACGACGGCCGCCAGGTCGGTGGTGCCCTGGGACGGCAGGAGTGCGGTGCCGTTAGTCGATCCTGCCTGCGCAATCTCGGCCAGACGCTTCGCCCTGGCCTCCATCTGCTGCTGGACGGCCGCGACCCACTGGACCTCGGCGGCCTCGCGGATCACCCGGGCCTGGACGAGCATGGGGCGGACGCCCTTGTAATTGTGCGCGCTCGCCGTTCCGGTGACGGCCACGAAATTCGGATCCTCGAAACCGGCCAGCAGGTTGATCGCTTCCTGGATGTAGCGCGCCTGCCCGGCAGCATCGAGGGACGTAATCGCCAGCTTCGCCTGCTCCGTGGCGCGGTTGAGCTCGACCAGCGCCTGAGTCAGCGGCGTCTTGTCAACGACCAACTCCGGTAGAGGCTCCTCGGCCACTTGGGCGATCTCAGTGATCTTCTTCTGCTCAGCCTGCTCATCAGCCTGAGCCGTCTGGTCCGACGTCGGGGCCGGCTGGTTCTGCGCCACGAGTGTCTTGAAGGCCGTATTGGGCGAGGTCATGTAGCGCGGTGGCGCGGCCTCGTCAGTGGGCTGGGCAGGCTCTTCCGCAACCGGCGCGCTGTCGGTTGGAACCGGCTGGTGATTGAGGACGGAAAACGCAAGTGATCCCGTGGTCAGCAGCGCCACCGGGATTAGCGCCAGCAGAACCCGCTGGACCGTTCTTCCTTTCATGGATGACTCACCCCCGAAAGTGCTGATAGGCTCTTGCCACAGTGTGCGACCGGCGGGCCGGCCGCGCCATACAAGGATGGTTCAGTGAAGGTTGAAATCTGGTCAGGCTACGGCGCCTGGGCCTGTTTCAACGCGACGACGCGGTTTGAGGCCTGATAGGTGTCATCTGAGAGGAGTTCCCGGCGCACGACGCGGCTATTTTCCGAGAAGATCCGGTACGAGACGACCCGGTACCCGGTAGCGCCTGGGCTGCGGAGGGACGCACGCCCCGCGCCCTGGGCCCCAGCCGCCATTGCGTAGGTCAGGCGAGCAGGGGTCGTCGCGGACAATAGGTCCGTGATGACCTCGACAGTGCTAATGGGCCCCTTCCCGTACAGGCGGACGTCGAGCCGATCGCCGGCGATGCGGGCCTGGATGCGGACCGGCCAGGCGTACGGGTTGCTGAAGCGCAGATCGATGTCGTATTGCGCGACCGCCGCGTCTCGCCCAGGCGCCACATAGGAGGGCGCGAACACGTGCGTGTGCCGCTCGACGATGGTCAGGCCGGCCAGAAGCACCGCGTTGTACAGCGTGGTCGACGTCTGACAGACCCCGCCACCGAAGGCCCTGACCAGCTCACCGTCGTAGCTCACGGGCGCTTTGACATACCCACGGTCCACGGTCCACGAGCGAACCGTCCGGTTGAAGGAGAACGTGGCGCCAGGCGGCACAATCTCGCCGTTCAGGGATCGGGCCGCGAGCCGGGCGTTGTGCCGCTGACTGGCAGACCGGCCGGTCAGAGGGGTGGAGTAGCCCGCAATCTCAACGTCCCCTGGGGGAGCGGCGGTGAGGCCGGTGACGAGCGCCGCTCCACCCACGATCAGCAGCGCGGTGCACAGGGCGACGACGACGCGAGGATCTCGGAAGAGACGCGTCACTTGATTGTCACCCGGGCTCCGGACGACTCGGCCCGCACCTGCGGGCTGTACATCCCTTGAATGGTCGCGGGGAGCCCATAGTAGAGGCCCGGTGTCTGCGCCCGAAGATTGTACTCGATCACATGCGTGCCGGCCGGCAGCGAACGCACGAAGAACGCGATCCGATCGTCACGCACGTCAGTGCTCGCCCACCAGTACGTCCACTCGTCGATCTCTGCGCTTCCCCGCTCGGTGACCTCAAATCCCGCCGGGAAAGGATCTTCGAGCATCACATAGGCCAGGTCGCGGG
>JBQTJG010000052.1:0-5281 GCA_052387355.1 Armatimonadota bacterium
TACATGCGTGGGCTGCTGCAGGGTGACCTCGGTGTCTCGCTGCAGAGCCGGCAGCCGGTCTTGAATGACATCAAGCGCTTCTATCCCGCGACAGTCGAGTTGACGATTGTCACGATCGCCGCCTACGTGGTCATCGGGGTGGCGCTCGGCGCCGTGGCCGGGATGACCAAACGCAAGAGCATCGACAATCTTGTGCGACTTGGCGCATTGGTTGCCTATTCTCTGCCGGTATTCTGGTTAGGCCTCGTCCTGCAAATCCTGTTTTTCGGGCGGTTCGAGCTGTTGCCTGCGATCGGCAGGATCGACGCGGCCATCCCGCCTCCCCCAGCGCTGACCGGCTTCTATCTCGTTGACAGCTTCGTGGGCGGAAACTGGGCGGCGCTGCGAAGCGCCATCGTTCACCTGATCCTCCCCGTAGCCACGCTGGTTCTGAGTCAGACGGGTCTGCTCGTGCGTCTGGTGCGCGTGAGTATTTTCGACGTCAAGACGAAGCTGTTTGTGGCGACTGCGCGGGCCAAGGGTCTCTCAGAGCCGCGCGTCGTCTACAAGCACGTGATGAAGAACGCAGCGCTGCCGGTCCTGACGATGGTCGGGATTCAGTTCGGATTTCTTCTGAGTGGCGCCGTGCTGGTGGAGACGATCTTCGGATGGCCGGGGCTCGGCCGGTACGCCGTCGAGTCGATCACGTACTTTGATTACAGTCCCATCATGGCGGTCACCCTGTTCGGCACATTCGTCTTCCTGGCGGTGAATCTTCTCGTCGACATTCTGTATTCGGTCCTTGATCCGAGAATAACGTATGGCTAAGCACCTCGCGGCCGGAGACGATGGCCGCGCGGTGCGTGTTGGGCGCCGCCCTTGGCTGCGCCTGTTTCGACCCGGGATCGACCAGATTGTGGTGGCGGTCATCCTGTTGAGTCTAGTGGTGGCGCTTGTCGGCGCGCCCTGGATTGCCCGGTACGATCCCTACGCGCTGGATCTGTTCGCCAAGAATATGCCACCCAGTCGTATCCACTGGATGGGGACGGATGATTTTGGCCGGGACATCTTCTCGCGGCTGGTGCATGGCGCGCGGTATTCCCTCGCGATGAGCTTCATTGTCACATTGTCATCCACGATCCTGGGCGTTGGCCTAGGAGGGGCCGCCGGGTTTTGGGGGGGTGGATGGGGAGAAGTCATCATGCGCGCCACGGACCTCGTCATGGGATTTCCCGCGTTGCTCCTGGCGATGGCCATCGCCGCCGTCCTCGGATCCAATCTTGTCAATGCGATCATCGCAGCGGCGGCCGTGTGGTGGCCTCCGTACGTGCGGTTGATGCGGGGCCAGATCCTGTCCGTAAAGCACGAGGTGTATGTTGAGGCGGCCAAGGCATTCGGCGCCACGGATTTGCGCGTCCTGTTCAAGCATGTGCTGCCGAATAGCTGGGCGCCGTTGAACGTGCGCATCACGGTGGACCTGGGACGGGCGGTCGTCTTCACGAGTAGCCTCAGCTTCATTGGTCTTGGGGCGCACCCCCCGCTTCCGGAATGGGGAACCATGCTGGCCGAGTCGAGGAAGTTCATTCTCTCCGCATGGTGGTATCCAACCTTTCCCGGACTGGCTATTGCGCTGACGGTGCTGGCGTTCAGCTTGCTGGGGGACATCGTTGATGAGATCCTGCGTCCCCAGCTCCATGAGTCAGGATGAGCCTTCTCTACCAGTATGCGGGGCGAGTCACCGAGGAGATGCCGACGCGCATGAGTAGGAAACGAACGGCGCAACCAAACTCAGCTACCACTCCCACGCTTCACCGAGACGCGGTGGTGATTGATTTTCACTCGGGTCTCTCGAATGATGTCGTGCGGCGCCGTGATCGCGGAGAGCGTCGGGTCATGGCCGCCGTCCACCTACCCAAGATCCGAGCCGGGGGAGTGGATGCCGTCTGCGTCAGCGTGGGAGGCGACACGATCTTCTATGAGATCTACAAGACCGACCGTCACCTCAAGTCGTGTCTTCGCCGCGTGGAGGCGATGTGGGCGGAAGCCGACGAGTGCCGTGACGAGATGGCGATCGTCACGACCGCCAAGGGGATTCTCTCCTGCGAGGGTGATGGCAAAGTGGCGATCATGCTCGGCATCGAGGGCGCCCGGCCTCTCGAAGACCGCCTCGATCTTCTCTCGCTGTTTTATCGATTGGGCGTGCGCCGCCTCCAGTTGACCTGGAATTTCCGGAACAAGGTGGCCGACGGGTGCGGAGAGGAAGCGGCCGCCGGAACGCTCACGCGGTTCGGGGTCGATGTGGTCAAAGAGGTTGGTCGGCTTGGCATAATCCTCGACCTGTCCCACATCAGCGTCACGTCGTTCTGGAGCGCGCTCAAACACGCGAGCGGCCCCGTTGTCGTCTCGCATGCGAATTGCTATGCACTGCGGCCTCACCCGCGCAACCTGCGCGACGATCAGATACGAGCCATCGCCCAAACCGGCGGGCTGATCGGCATGACGTTCTACGGTCCGTTCCTCACCGACGGCGAACCGACGATCGGACAGGTCGCGGACCACATCGAGTACGTGATGAGATTGGTCGGACCGGACCACGTGGCGATTGGGCCGGACTACATGGACCACAACGAAGGGCTGCAGATGACCGGCGCCGCGATGTTCCCTCATTTCTACCCGCCCGGTCAGCTCCTGCGGTATCCGTCCGGACTCTCGACAGTCGCGGAAACACCAAATCTCACGTCGGAACTCCTGCGCCGCGGACACACAGAGACCGATATCCGCAAGATTCTGGGAAGCAACTACCTCAGGGTTCTCAAGGCAGTCTTGAAAGAGTAGATATTCGACGGCGCCACTATTGGACACACGCGCAGCCAAAAAAAAGAGCCCATGAATGGAGGGGTCGAACGATATGGCAAGGAGAACGCTTGAACGGACCACTGCGCCTCGTTTCCCCGAGCATCCGGAAAGCGAACACCGCTGGCGGCTTGACCGCGTGCGGCGGATGATGCGCGAGGACCATCTTGACGCCATCATGTTTAGCAGGAACGTCAACGTGTTCTACATGACCGGATCGCGATTCGTCTTCGTGGACCGGGACGGACCGACTGCCGGCGTACCTCAGACGACGGCGATCGTGACCCGCGACGCGGATGTCTACTCTCAGCGGTTCGGCCCTTTCGACACGGAAGAAGTCCCGCTCCACACGACCTGGTCTCAATCCCTTGAACTCCATAACGATGAGCTTGAGCTCGTGGATGTCTTGAAGCACTACGGCGTCGCAAGAGGCGCCAGAGTTGGGGTCGAATGGGGACCCAGTCTGTGCACGGGAATCAACCCGCTCAAGTTTCAGACACTGCAGCGCCGTATTCGAGAGGAGCTGGCTGCGGAGATCGTCGACTCAACCAGTACGATCTGGAAAGTGACCGCCGTCAAATCGCCGCTCGAGGTCGAGCGGATGAAGGTGGCTGTGGCCGCTGCCGCCCGGGCGATGGACCGGATCATCAAGTGGGTCGAGATCGGGATGAACGAGCTCGATGTCGCGCGCATGGTGCAGCAATTCATGCTCGAGGAGGGTGCCGACGGCGTATCGCATGCCCAGGTCATGGGCCTGCGCGACGACGGCGCTCGCTTCGGGAGCTGCAACGCGCTTGACCGGCGGATCGAGCGGGGGTGGGTCAATCTGGACATCGGGGCCAAGTACAAGCGCTACGGCTCAGATATCAACCGCGGGACCTTCCTGGGACGCGGGCCCACACCGGACGAACAGAGATTGTATGAATGCCGTATCGGCGCGAATGCGGTGCTCGATCGCGTCATCAAGCCGGGAGTCAGCATCGACGACGCGATTCTCGCGATGAAGAACTACGTGGAAGCGCAAGGGTGCATGATCGCGGAGAATCGCGGCGGTCTCTCTGGCGGCCATGCAATCGGTCTAGAGCACTATCAGCGGCCCAGCCTCGCCCCTTCATCTTCAATGCCCGAGCTTCAGAATGCGGACGGGAAGGTGCTCTTCGAGCCTGGGATGATGTTCACGTACGAGATGCCGGTCCGGCTCGCGGGGTGCAGTGCCGCCTTCAATGTCGAGGACGATGTCGTCGTGACGGCCACTGGCGTTGAGAACATGAGTGGGATGCTCAGCCGCGAGATGCAGGTGAGACTCTGAGCAGCGTCGGCGCCCTGCGTGCAAACACTGCCGCCTGAGCAGTCGTTGAGGCGGTCGCAATACTTTAAGGGAGGCGGGATCCATGCCAGATCGGGTGAAGTTCGAGCGCTTCAAGAGGGCGCTGCAGGAGAGTGAGTTCGATGTCGTAGTCGCGGCGTCGCCCGAGAACACCTGGTACCTGTCCGAAGCGATCATCGATACTCAGCGGAGCCTGCTGGAGCGATTGGCGCTCGTCGTGTGGGGACGTCTCAAGGATCCCATTTACATCGTCTGTACGAACGAGGAGATCCAGGCCAGGCGGGACAGCTGGATTCCGGACATCCGCGGATACGTGGAATACCAGCAGTCGCCCATGCAACTCCTCGCGGACGCCCTCCGTGAACTCGGAGAAGCCCGCGGCACAGTTGGTATCGAGAGGCATTTCCTCAACATTCACTTCCATGAGGAACTCTCTCGACTGGTTCCGACCGCAAAGCTGACCGAGGCTGGTCCCTTCTTCGACCGCGTTCGGGCTCTCAAGACCGAGGGCGAGATCCGCCGCCTCGAGGAGGCGGCCCTCGCAACGGACCGGGCGATCCGCAGGGCGTTTGAGGCGGCGCGACCAGGCATGACCGAACGACAGGTCGGGGTGATGTTGACGTCCGAACTCATCCTCGGCGGGGCCGAAATGCAGGCTTTTCAGGTGCTCGCGGCCGGGGGCAACACCTGCTCGACCCACCACCGCGCCGGTGACTACGAGATCCGCCCTGGGGATGTCATGCGCACCGACTTTGGAGGGATGTTCCCGCAAGGCTACTACTCGGACCTGGCACGAACGATCGTGGTCGGCCGGGCCTCGCAGCAGCAACGCGACATCTACGCGGCCCTCTGGGAGGAGCACGAGCGCCTCATCTCACTCATGAGGCCGGGTATTTCCTGCCGCGAGATCTTCGAGAGCCATCGAGCGCGTTGGGAAGCCAAAGGATGGCCGATGCGACGTCCTCACATCGGACATAGCCTGGGTATTGGCCTGCACGAGCACCCGCTCATTGCGCCTGCCGAGGAGACCGTGCTGGCGCCAGGCATGTGCATGAGCATCGAGCCGAACCATATGATTCCCGCAACCGAGAAATACCATGTCGAGGATTTGGTGCTCATCGA
>JBQTJG010000053.1:0-1715 GCA_052387355.1 Armatimonadota bacterium
AGGGCCCAGCGTTGCGTCCAGGCGTGATTCTCCGTACTGATCCGCCCGTCGAGGCCGATGCGCCGCGCTCCCGCCCCGGTGAGGTCGACCAGCCGTAGTAGTCGAGCCACGGTGATCCGTGACCAGCACTGCTCATTCAGGTCCCGCCGGGCGACCAGCCGGTGATCTAATGGATCCCCGTATACTTCAATGAAGGCGCAGAACTCATCGGCCCCGGCGTAGAGTACGCCGTACTCGCCATTGGGGGCATCGAACCGGTTGGCGCCGGTCTTCCCGAAGTATGCGGCGGTCCGCCTGCACCCGTGCTGCCGGATCCAAGGCCCGCGGTCGTTGCGGATGGGCAGCCTGAGAGCTGCGAAGTCCGCCGGAGGTGAGGGCAGGGGGCCAGGCCTATGGCGCTCCGTGCTGTCCATAGGCCCGAGCGGCCCGCAGGACGTCTTCGAGCTTTCCCTTCCTCAGAAGATCCACCGGGCGCCTATCGTCCAGCCGGGTGTTGCGGCTCAGGAAGAACGCGACCTTCGTCCACGGGCTCGCCTCGGGCAAAGCCGCGAGCACCTCGCGCAGGCCATCAAGGGTCTTCTGGTCGCCAAACTGCCACGCCGGATACCGATGCCGCCGGCCCAGAGGAAGCGCCAACAGGCGCCCCGCGCGGCGGGCCTTATCGACCGCCTGCCGCGAGACGCTCATGAGCGCGCCCGCCTCGTCGGCCGACAATGTGCCGCCTTCAATTTCAAGCAGCCGGCGCTGCGCTTCCACACCACGGAGCTTCGCGTGCAGGAGGGGATCCTTCGTGACGAGGCGACCCACGACCTCGGGCCGCATCACCACGCTGACCAGCACCCGTTCGTCTGCCGACGCCGCCACAAGCATCGCCAGTGTGGTCGGGGGGAGCTGGGGGAGGATGCGGCTCAGCGCACGTGTCCCGCGCGCGAGCGCTTCGGCGACCAGCTCAGGCTTGCTGCGGCGGCCGGTCTTCTCGGCGCCGGCCGGCGTGGGTGCTTCGCGGTGGATCTTTAGGGACTTCATCGTTCCCCCCTCGGTTGCTCTAGTTGCATAGTAGTCCTTCAAAGAATACTATGTCAACCTGTTGAGACTTCAACACCCTCTAGCGCTCCTGCGACTCAGGGTTCCAGGGACGCCTCCCTGAAGCGGCCGGTCCGAACGCGGTTCCCTTCGCAAGGAACTTCGACGCCATCGACGACGGCGCGCCGGACGGTCATCCCGTGCACCTGTACCACGACCGCCGAATACGGAAACGTGTACTCGCCTTCACTGTTCCAGAGGAGTCTCAAGGTGGCGCCGTCCCAACGAAGTATGAAACGATCGAGTCGGGCAGACCCATATCCGTCTCCCGCGTCGGAGTATATTGCGCCGGCTCCTTCACCTTCCTCTGGCGGATAGACATGCAGGACGATCGAGGCGTGCGTGTCAGCCTCCCGGCGTTCTTCCATCGGCAGGACGCTGCCCGCCCGCACCAGCACCGGGAGGCGCTCCAGCGGAGCCTCGATCGAGACGCGAACTGGACCCCGGTGAGCGCGGTCACCGAAGGACTCATACCAGGTCCCCGCGGGCAGGGTGACCTCGCGCGCCCGCGACCCCTCTTCGAGGACCGGCGCGATCAGTAAGGCGTCCCCCAACAGAAACGCGTCCTGCACTCCCCACAGGTCGGGATCTTGTGCGTCCGGCCAGAACAGCGGTCGCACCAGAGGATGGCC
>JBQTJG010000054.1:0-1585 GCA_052387355.1 Armatimonadota bacterium
GAATTCTCTGTCCGGTCGATTTTTCCAAGCCGTCCGCTCGCGCCTTGGAGGTACGCCTTGGCGCTGGCTGAGCGGTTGGGGGCGCAGGTCGATGTGATCCACGTCTACGAGTTTCCAAACTTTGCGGTCGAGGACGGTGCCGTAGAGCTGCCCCCTTACATGCAGAAAAACCTGACGATGCGGCTACGCGAGCGGCTCGATCAGTTCGTCAAAGAGAAGGCGGTCGAGGGGCCTAAGACCAGCACCCCATCTAATCGAGGGCATACCCTACCTCCAGATTGTAGAGGCCGCCAAAGGGCACCAGGCGGATCTCGTCGTCATCGGTACCCACGGACGCACCGGACTATCGCACATGATGTTGGGGAGTGTGGCGGAGCGGGTGGTTCGCACCTCTGAGGTCCCGGTACTGACCATCCGCTCGGCGGGCTCGCCCTGACGGCCTCTGCGTTCTGGCACGCACTCGCGCTTTCGGAGGTGTGCGAGCGCCTGTCGGCGACGCCCGCCGGACTCGACGCGGCCGAGGCGCGCCGGAGGCTCCTCGCGTTCGGTCCCAACCGGCTCGGGGAGGCACATCCGGTTTCGCCCTGGTCGGTGTTGCGGGCCCAGTTCCAGAACGTCCTCATCCTGATCCTGCTTATCGCAACCGCCCTCTCCGCGTACCTAGGGGAGGTGGTCGAAGCCATCGCCATCGGGGTGATCGTCGGCTTCGCGATTTTGCTCGGGTTCGTCCAGGAGTATCGCGCCGAGCGGACCCTCGCGGCCCTCAGGCAAATGGCGGCGCCGATGGCGCGTGTGCTCCGTGGCGGCAGGGAAACCGAGGTCCCGGCACAGGACGTCGTGCCCGGAGACCTGGTCCTGCTCGCGGCCGGTGATAAGGTGCCGGCCGACGGGAGGCTGGTCGAGGCGGTCAATCTGAGGCTCAACGAGTCGGCCTTGACCGGCGAGTCCGTGCCGGTCGAGAAGGTCCAGGAGAGATTGGCGGGGGATACGCTCCCGCTCGCCGAGCGCCACAACATGGTCTATGCGGCCACGGCCGTCACCTATGGCAGGGGCAAGGCGCTCATCGTCGCCACCGGCATGCAGACCGAGCTCGGCAAGATCACCGGCCTACTCAAGGGCGTTAAGGCCTCCAAGACCCCTCTGCAAGAAAACCTGGACCGAGTGGGCCGCAGCCTGGCCGCCGCGGCGCTCGCCGTAGTGTCGCTCATCGTCGTGCTCGGGCTCATGCGCGGCGCGAGCCTCATGGAGATGTTCATGTTCGGCATCGCCCTCGCTGTCGCCGTGGTGCCCGAGGCTTTGCCCGCCGTCGTCACGATCTCCCTCGCCCTCGGCGTCCAGCGCATGGCCAAGCGCAACGCCCTGGTCCGCCATCTCCCGGCGGTCGAGACCCTGGGCGCCACCACGGTGATCCTCTCGGATAAGACCGGCACCTTGACCCGGGATGAGATGACGGCGCGCAGGCTTTGGGTGAATGGACAGGAGATCGCGATCACCGGGGGCGGCTACACACCCGAAGGCCGGTTCACCGTCGACGGTGCGGCGATCCGACCCGCGCTCCCGGTGCTGGAGTGCCTGCGCGCCGCGG
>JBQTJG010000055.1:0-1742 GCA_052387355.1 Armatimonadota bacterium
CGACCGTCGGGCCGACGGCCAGGGCGACGAAGGCCCACCCCCATTGAACAGCCGGCGGGGCCTGCGCGGCCTTCGTGAGGTCCAAGATCAGGCCGAACGCCGCGGGCGCCACGACCGTCGCCGTCCACCCGGTCAACATCTGGAGGCTGAAGGCGCCACCGAGTGAGCGGGGCGGGACGACCTCCATCAGGGCTGCCGAATACGACGGCGAATCGGCTAGCGACACGACCCCATACAGCAGGCTGACCGCGACCATCAGGACCAGCGGGGCCGTAAACAGCCACCCGAAGACGGCAGAGCAGAGCAGGCTTACGCTCAAGATGAATGTGGCGGCCCGGGCGCGGCCAAGACGATCGGACAGCCGTCCGCCGGCCACTGCTCCGACGCTGCCGGCCAGGCCCACCGCCGTCGCTGCCAGCAGTCCGCCCCAGGCCAGCGCGTCGCTGCGGGCAGCGCCCCGCGCGCCCAGCGAGGCCACCATGAACGGCGTGATCCATCCCCATAGGCCGAAGAGCTCCCAGTTGTGTCCGGTGTACGCGGCGATGACCCGGCGGGCGGACGCATTCCGCAGTACGTCACCGAGATAGCGAGAGAGATTTGCCGGCCCGAGCATCGGGGGCACGGCGACGGTAGGGACCTTCCAGAGCAGCACGAGGGCGCCGAGGAGTTCGAGCGCGCCGATCAGTACCATGGTGACGCGCCAGCCGATGAGAGGCGCCAGCACGCCCACGTAGTACAGCGGCGCCGCATACGCGATGACGATCGCGCCGATGTAGATGCCCGTGGCCATGCCCCGGCGGTCCTGGGGGACCGTGTCGGCGATCTGCTTCAACGCTGGAAGGTAGAGGCCGCCGTAGAGCAGGCCTACGAGCAGCCGGAGCGCAAACCCTGAGGCGAAATCCCGGGCGGCCAGCGCGAACACAATGTCCCCGGCTCCGGCCAATGCCGCGGACCACGCCATAATCGGCTTGCTCCGCATCCGGTCCAGCAGAAATCCCACCGCGACGTATGCCACCAGGGTGCCGAGCTGGAACCCGCCCAGGATGACACCGGACTGGCTGGCGGAAAGATTCCATTCCGACGTGAGAATGGGGATCAGGACAGAGAACGAAAGCGACGTCTGGTGCGCCAGGAACTGGCCGACGCAGAGGGCGACGAACCCGGATCCCCAGGGACTATTACGCAACACGCGACACAGCGTTGGCCAACGGTTCGTCGCCGGAGAAGCCTCTCCTCTCCCCTAGTTGCAGCGTTGCCCGACACCCGCATTGCCAGGGGTTCGCGTGGGCATGTCGAACCCTACCGGCAATTTTACAGATGCGACGAAACATCATTGGAGGCACACGTATGAGAGCATGTGCTCGCACGTCTCGCTGGACGGTGGCCTGGCGCGTGGCTGCCGCCGGGCTGCTGGCTGCGCTCGTGATCGCCGGGATGAACGTGGGGGGACGCGCGGCCCCGGCGCCCGCAGGGATGCGGGTACCCCTGGATGCCGATCCCGCGACGCTCGATCCTGTGCTCGTGAACGATCTCCCCTCGTCGGTCGTGGTGAGCCACCTGTACGCCACGCTGGTGGAAGTGAACGCCGCCGGGGCGCTGGTGGGAGATGCTGCCGAGTCGTGGACCACCTCGCCGGATGGCCGGATCTACCGGTTCGTGCTGCGCGAGGATCTCCGATTCCACACCGGCCGGCGCGTGACCGCGTATGACGTCAAACTATCCTTTGAGCGCGCGGTGAACCC
>JBQTJG010000056.1:0-3119 GCA_052387355.1 Armatimonadota bacterium
CTTCGTTCGCTCAAGCAGCCTGTAGCCAACCAATTCAGCCTTGGCTCGGTAGAACGATCGCTCTGGCAGGCGTGTCTCGTTCTGCAGGCGCGCTAGTCTCATCCGCGTTTCCCGCGTGGGGTCCACCCGCCGGCCGACCGTTAGGATCACGCGCAGCGCCGCGGGGCTCAATACCGCCAGCCACCCGGCGTCACAGAAGGCGTCAAACCAGCGAAACGGAGGGGCCATCTTAGCGCACCGCCGCCTCAAACAGATCGGATTGCACCGCCACCGGGTCGGCACGGTCGCCGCTGTGCACCGCGCCAAGCCACGCCTCCAACCGCGGGCGAGAAGTTCTTACGCTTCGGCCGAGGCGCACCACGAGGCCGGCTGGCGGCGCGCCAGGCGAGACGGTCATGAGGTTTCTAGTCATGAGGTTTTTCATGCGATTCGCCCCCCCTGTTGTTTGGGCAGGCCGATGTGCATTCCCTTGGGGAAGACGTATGGATAACGAGGAAATCCGAGACGGCCGCGCCGCGTTTGATCGACTCATGGCGACGTCAGACGCCGGCATACGAGGCTTCGTGTTACTCAGCGAGCAGTCTCGGTCGTGGAGGATCTTGGGGGGGAATCTTGCCGATCAGGCGATTCGAAAACCTGGACCTCTTCCGAAGCCCGGCAGGATTGCGGCGAGAACTCGCAAGGAAAATCGCCGCGCCTTGAGTCAGGGCAATCGCGAGGAAGCGATGCGTCTACAGGCCGAATACCTCAAAGTGCCCTCCTGGTGCCTTCCTGGTGCCTTAGCCAGCCCGAAACACCGGGGAGGACCCCGAACCACCCCGAATGAACCGAAAGGTCGGGAACGGCTGAACGCAGGACAGGGAGCGGGTTTTCGCGCCCTGCCTGCGTTTGCGCCGATGGCCGGTGACGGGTTAGCGTCCAATTTGGGACCAGAAGGTCGGCGGTTCGAGTCCGCCCGCCCCGACCATCCAAGATTCAGCAGGGACGTGGGTTTCGGCCTCCGTCCCTGTTGTTGTGCAGGAGGCTCGAAGGCCAAGTTTGCTAACGGCAACTCTAGAAGCTGGCAGGTGTTGTCGGCATGAGTCCTGAACGGATGGCAGGGGTGCTGCTTCTTATCGCCCCTGTGTGGTTCAACGTGACGTTCGCGATCCTCGCACGGAGCTTCGACTATCCCGACATCCTACGCAAGCCCACTGATGAGGTGCTAGCCCGTTTCCGGGCTGGGGGCTCGCGGCTCATTCTTCAATGGTGGGCCTTCATGTTGTCCGGTATCCTCTTCCTCCCGGTGGCGGTGCTGCTGCCCAACCTCATGGGCGGAGACAGACTTCTCTCGCCCGTTGCCACTGCCGTGGGAATTCTCGCTGCTGCAGTGCAGGTCATCGGGCTGCTACGGTGGGTCTACCTCGTGCCCTACCTCGCACGGACGAACGCAGATACGACAGCGAGCCAGACCACGCGGGAGGCGGTCCACGTCATCTTCCAATCGTTCCACCGGTTCCTGGGCGTCGGCGTCGGTGAGCATCTAGGCTACTTGTTCACCGGTATCTGGACTCTACTTGTTGGAATCGCGATGATCCCGGGCACGGGGCTCGCAAGTTGGCTTGGATGGGCTGGCGTCATCGTGGGCGGCGGCCTGGCCGTCGGCTCTGCCGAATTCCTTGGACCGCACGAAGAGAGCGGCTGGGCCCTTGCGGGAAAGGCAGTGCCGATCCTCTACATCCTGTGGTCCCTCTGGCTCATCGTCGTCGGTCTAACGCTACTGCTGGGATGGTAGCAGCAGAGATCCGCTAGTGCGACTGGCATACTCATGGATCGCTCCGTCGGCCCTCGTCGGTCATGAGTTGTGTTCATTGCCACCGCCGGACTATTCTGTAGTAGAGTTGTCCCGCAACTCACGCATTCTGATTCATGTGAGGTGTAGGGTGGACACACCTGACGACCAGAAGGAAAGTAGCGAGTCGAGAGATGCTTCGTCCATGCTCGCTAGTAGGCTTGAACGGGTGTTGCGTTGACAAATGAGTCAAGTTCAGGCCGCATTTTGGACATAGGGACACCACCGCTCAATGGCTTTGTCGAGCCGTTCAAAAGCGGCACGCAGGGGGATGTTGGTTGTGGCCGGCATCGGTGCAACAGTTAGAGCGACGCCGGGCTTGAGGATGCGGACGTGCACGGTCCGAAAGAAGACAGCGATACGCAAGCCCTGAGGCGTGACGGTGTAGCGATGCGTGTGCGGGACCCGCGTGATCAAGCCGTGCAGGCGGAGGCGTCGGAGGTCGTAGGTCATCGCGCCGGCTGTCATGGGCGCTGGGGCAGGCCCCAGCAGGGGAGTCACGTGCTCCCGCAGCATGCGATTGGAGAAGCCAGTCGGCGCGAGCCGACATACCACCAGCGCATCCAACAGGGCCATCACGCGCGGATCCGCAAACCGCAGGGCGGGGACACGGCGTCCCTGGACCACGGTGGGCTGTGTCAACGCCTGGAAGACGTCCTCGCCGATCAGGCAGTCATGGGGCAACCGCTCGAGCGCGAGCAGGTGTCGGTTGGCGGTGAAGCCGACCTTCCGCAGCGCGGGAAGGTTATGGAGCCGCCTGCCGATCGCGAAGTCGTACGCGTTGTTGATCGTGGTCTCGGTCCGCAGCGCTCGGCCCTCTTTCAAGTACTGCTTGATCCGACACGCTTTGTACTCGACGTGGAGCGAGGGGATCACGTCGGCGGTCAGGATGCGGGTGCGAAACCGCCCCGGCGTCCGCTTCGTGATTCGTCGCTGGAAGAGCAGCTGGATCTGATCGGGACGCCCGATGTCCAGATTCTCGCGAATCACGGTCTCGAAGAAGCGCCGCCCCGTCTGCGGGCGGTCCAGGACCTGGGTGAGGGCGCATTCCACCTGCAGTACCGAGAGGTCGTACCGGTAGCCGGCCGCCCGGTCCCGCGCTGGAAAGGGATGCGGCAGCTGTCGCAGCCACTTCCGAAAGACCCGGTCGATCTTCTGGGGCGTGAGCGAGTCACAGATCGCCTGCAGGCGCTTCGGGTCGGCACAGGAGAGCACGCCGTTATCCAAGGCCTGGAACGCGATCCCAGCCTTGGCCAACTGGCGCTTCACGTACTCGTGCCCGTTGAGG
>JBQTJG010000057.1:0-1569 GCA_052387355.1 Armatimonadota bacterium
GGGTGTTCACAGGGTTTGCGCGCACGGCGGCCAACGCGCCGTACCAGCCGCTCGCCATTCCGGATCCCGTGGTGCGCTGCCTCAACTGCCACGAACAGATGCGCGCGACCGATCTGGTCTTCGGCCCTTACACGAACCGATCCGATCCTCTACCCCCGCGCGCCCCTGTGGGCGGGGACCGCGTCGAGATCCTCAACTACCAGTTCGGTCCGCAGACACTGCGCGCAAAGGTCGGGGCGACTGTGACGTGGGCCAACTACGACGGCGTGGTCCACGATGTCAAAGCAGCCAACCGATCCTTTGAGTCGGGGAACCTGCCGCAACTGGGCCGGTTCTTCATGGCCTTCGACCGCCCGGGCGCCGTTGATTACTTCTGTGCGGTGCACCTCGAGATGCGCGGGCGCATCATCGTGGAGCCGTAGATGCGGATAGCGTTGGCTGTCGCCATGGTGGTCGTCAGCGGGCTTGCGGTGGGACTGTCACGGATCGCGGCTCAGGAGGCCGTCGGCATCGACATCCGCGACTTTGCGTTCGAGCCGCGAAGCCTGAGCGTGCGCGCCGGGACCGCGGTGCGGTGGGTCAACCGTGACGACGCGTCGCACTCCATCGCCATGGACGGCGGAAGGCCCGGAAGCTCGGGCACGCTGGGCATGGGCGGGGAGCACACGTTCGTCTTCAGGGAGGCCGGGCGGTTCGCCTACCATTGCGGGATCCACCCGACGATGCTGGGGGAGGTTACCGTCGCGGCGCCGTAATCCGCTCCACGGCCCCTATCCGTGGGGGCGTTCGCTCTTGGATGCCGGCCTTCTCTAGCGGAGCGTCCAGGCCAGCCCGACGGCGCGCACAGCAACGCCCGTTCGCTTTGACTTCACGACTACAGTCTCCAGCGGCTCGCTGAAAGGATCGCCTGTTCCTTCGAGCGCATCCACCTCTGCTCTGAGTTGGGCCTCCAGTTCCTGGAGCTGCGCCTGGAGCGCCTGCACCGTCTCTTGCGCCCGGCCCACGTCCTGCGCCTGCCGGTACGCCCGGCTCGCCCCGCGGGCGGCGGTTGTCGCCCTTCCGAGGGTCCCAACGGTGAAGGTCTTCCGCCCCATGAGCGCGCCCAGAAGCGTGGTGCCGATCGACACGGCAGTCTGTACCTTCTCCTGCTGCGCCTGCTCCTGTTCACGCTGCACGGCCTGCTCTGCGCGGCGGATCCTATCTTGCAACGCAGCAACTTTCGGCGCGTACTTCTGGCGGAGCCGTTCGGTCGTCGCGTCACGCGTCTCGCGCGCGAGGTCCTGAAGCCGTATGCGAAAGTCGCGCTCGGTCTCGCCGGGATTCGAGACTCGGCCCGAACGCGGGCTGCGCAGCAGCTCGAGCTTCTGCGACTGGAGGAGCCATCTTGCCAGGTCCTTCCCCCACGCCTCGTAGCTCTTGGATTTCGCAGCGACAGGTGGTAGCTCGGCGAAGGCCGCTTGCTGGATGGGTTCCACATCAAGATCCGACGGGGCCAGATCTGTCTCGGTCGCGCCGTTCCAATCCACAGGGAGCACTCCCGATGTGATAGGCACGAGGAACGCAACCTGA
>JBQTJG010000058.1:0-2672 GCA_052387355.1 Armatimonadota bacterium
CGTCGTGGCAATGTGCACACGATCCACCAGACTGCGCATGATCTTCAATCCGCGCCCGCCTCCATCGACGCGATGCCGGCGCCATCGGCCAGAGTCCTGCACTTCGACCACGACCTCGTTCGCCTCCTGGCCAGCCCGGATGCGAATGAACCCAGGTGTCACACCGTACGCGTGCTCGACGACATTGTTCACGGCCTCACCCACGGCGATCTGAAGCGCGGCTGTTCGGTCCGGCTCCAGGCCGAGGTTCGTAGCGAGCTGATGGACAGCCTGGCGCACGAGCGGTAGCGAGGAAGGGATGGCGGGCAGATTCAAGCCGAGATCCTTCAGGGGGTGGGGGGCGACCGACACCGTCAGGATGGCCACGTCGTCATGGCGGGTACTATTGCCTAACACCCTTTGTAGAATGGCTTCGGCCGGATCGGACGACGCGGATGTCAGCTCGGCCCGTATCGCGTCCGCCAGTCGGGCTTCTCCTTCGAGCGGGTTGCGACCATACTCAATGAGCCCATCGGTGTAGAGCACGAGAAGCGATCCAGCAGGAAGGATGATCTTGCTTTCGGCGGGTTCGACGACGCTCCTCCCGACCCCGAGAGGGGGTCCGCCAGAGGTAAGAGGAGTCACCGGTCCGCCTGGAGTCCCGAGCAACGGCGGCGGATGTCCCGCGGAGGCGTGGGTGAACGTTGGCGACGCGAGATCAAGAATGCCGACAAGCGCGGTCGCCATGGTGTCAACCCCACTCAGGCGAAGCAGGCGACTGGCCCGTGCCAGGATGGCGGCAGCTTCATCGCGCTCATGGGCCCCCGCGCGAATCGTCTGCCGAATCAGGCCCATCGACGCAGCGGCGCGCAGTCCTCGCCCCATCACGTCGCCGATCGACAACGCGATCCGGCCATCTGCGAGCTGGAACGCGTCATACCAATCGCCTCCTACTTCCGCTTCAGTCGACCCCGGAAGATACGCGGCGTGGAGCTGGATGCCGGGCAGTTGTGGCAGCGAGATCGGGAGGAACGCTGCCTGCAAGGTGATGGCAATGCGATGCTCCCTGTCATAGAGGCGGGCGTTGTCCACGAACAGGGCGGCGCGCCGCGCCAGTTCCTCAGCAAAGGCCAGGTCTTCGTCCCCGTATCGTCGGCCGGACTCCGCCGAGGCCAGGGTGAGGGCGCCCAGTGTCCTGCCCCGCGCCACAAGCGGGACCATGATGACGGAGACCAAATCCATGCGCCGGAGCAGCGCAAGGTGCTCCTCGTCCCTCGCCGTCCCCACCAACATGTCGTCGGTGACCTTTGGGTAGAACTGCGACCGTCCCGTGCCCACGACCCGAGCTGCCCCGCCCGGCAATCCGGGATCTGGAGGGTATCTGCGGAGTTCGTCCGCCAACGCACGCTTGTCGGGATTCGCATGCATGACCACGATCCGATCAAGCGTTCCATCCTCCTGGGTTAAATCGAACGCACACCAATCGGCAATCGCGGGCACCGCCACGCGCGCAACGTTCGAGAGCGTCTTCGAGTACTCCAACGTGTATGCCAGCCGGGTGCCCGCCTCGACGAGCAGCTCCTGGCGCTTCCGGGAGGCCTCCGCCTCGATCCGAACTGCTTGCTCCTGTGCGAGGAGTTTCGCCTGACGGTCCTCCAGGCGCCGAATGTAGTTGCCGCCCAAGGCGGTCGCCACACCTACGAGAGTGAAGAGGACCGCTGCCGGAACGCCCTCGGGCGAATATTCGAAGGAGAACGTTGGTGGGAGGGTGACATAGTAGGCCGACACCACGGCCAGGAGAACCGTGAGTAACCCTTGCGCCCGGCTACCAAAGTATCCCACGACGCCAACGGGAACAAGGTATACATAAGTAAACCACGTCTCATGAAAGACGACCTGCAAAACACTTGCGACGACCGTGGCCGCGGCCACAGTCAACACCGGGAGAGCGGCCCTCAGCAGCGCGGACAGGCGCATGAAAGGTGGAGAAGACAACCCGGCGTCGCTCACGTATCCTGACACCCACCCGGTCCCACAGGTCTCGGATGTCTTTCGAGAGCGCGCCTGGAAGACCTTGCGATCCACCGATGGCGCTGATCTGCCTGGGAAGAGTCCCAGGGAGTCAACGATATGACGTCACGAACGCCGGACAGCTCGGGCCAACTCGGCCTTGGTCATCTTTGAACGCCCTCTAATGTTTCGTTCTCTGGCTTCGTTGTAGAGCTGGTCGTACGTACGGCCGCCTGGCCCGCTGTGCGAGCGAAGCCCACCCCGGCGGCCGGAGGAGATATCGTCCAGTGATGAGCGACTGGCTTCCTTCGTCTCTCCGGCCCGCGCGCGTTCTTTGTTGACGGTACGGGCGGCGATCTCCTCGGCGACGTCGCCTTTCTCGCCTCTCTTGAGCAGCCCCTGTTTGATGTGATCATACTGGCGCTCACGCTTCGCGCTCCATTCTTTGGGCGGCATTCTCGCATCCTCCTTTGTCCCCGAAGCCCTCTTTGTGGGCAGAAAAGCAGGTGCGGAGTCCACGCACCGCGGACCCCGCACCGTGCCTCAAGTCGCCTCGATGCTATCGGCGCCTCGATGCTATCGCGTCCGGGGCAGTGACTCTTCTTTCGTGCCTTCCTTCATGAGGGTATCGAACTCTCGTTCAATCGACTCGCGGGTCTGACCGTACTTTTCCTGGATCTTGC
>JBQTJG010000059.1:0-3076 GCA_052387355.1 Armatimonadota bacterium
GTGGGCGCTGGTGGCGTCGTGTTCGTTTGACTACCTGATCGGATCGGTGCACTTCATGGTTGACGATGCGAGGGCTACACCGTGGCCGATCGACCTGACACGGGCTGCCTTTGAAGACGGGCTCCGCGCATCATTCGGAGGCGACATCCGTGGCCTGGTGGGCGCGTACTACAAGCGCGTCCGGGCACTGGTCGCGTGGGGGCGCACGCCGATCGTGGGACATCTCGATCGTATCAAGAAGTGGAATGATCACGAACGATACTTCCGTGAAGACGAGGGCTGGTACCGGCAAACGGTCCACGCGACGCTCCAGGCGTGCGCTCGCGCAGGTGCTATCGTCGAACTCAACACGGTTGGCTGGCGCAACGCCGTGGAGAATTGCTACCCCAGCCCGTGGATCCTACGCCAGTGCCTGGAGCTCGGGATCCCGCTGATCGTGACTACCGACGCACACTTGCCCGAGCGCGTCACGGATTTTGACGCGGCGGCTGAAACGGTGCTCCGCGAGATCGGCTGCACTGAGCTGGCCGTTCTCGATGATGAGGATGGCTGGCGGATGGAGCGGCTGAGTTCGTCGTTCTAAGTCCCACAGAGAATCCGAGGTTCTTCGGCGCGATGCTTAGTTCTGATGCTACTGAGACGCTCCGCAAGCGCAACAAATGGCCTCTAGACACGTAGGCTGCTCTCCTGCCCAACTTCCGCATGCAGGCGACGCAGGAGGGGCGTGCGTTGCGAGTTCGCGGGCGCCTGGTGGTGTGAGCGTTTGAACTCGGTCTGGACCGAGTTTGCAGCAAAGCAACGCCAAAGTTCCCAACAACGCTCTTGACATTTTTCGCATGGGATCTGCCACGGGTCGAGCCGAGTTGGACAGTGCATCCTACCACTACCCGGGCTTCGTGGCTTTGAAGGAGAAGCTGAGAGGAATCTCGCCCGGCCAGCCGGCTGGGAGCCACCAGGCCCCATTCTGCTGCTCCAGGAAAGGCAGCACTGGATAGAACACAGACGGGAACTCGTGCAGGAAGTCAATGTGCAGCCCGGCCTCGGCGACCGCTGTGACAATACTTGCCGGAGACGTCGCCGATCTCCTCGATCTCGAAGGGCTCGAGCCGGACGCCGCCTTTCTTGAACCCCTCGAGGTCATAAAATGTGGACCGCGCGTGAATGTCCGTCCACTCGTCCCATAGAGCGCGGTTGGCCACACGGTACGGATCCATGCTCCCACTCTACAACAGGCGGCGCGCCGGCTGCCGGCGAACTCCGCCACCGATGCGCGGGTTCGTGCTCCTCGCCTGCCTCACCCTGCTGGCCGGCTGCGGTCCTCGAGCGGTCGATGTCGCCGGCATCTGGCAGGGCACATGGGCCCCCACGGAAGGGCGGTCCGTCGGCCGGTTCAGCGTTGAGGTCCGCCAGCGCGGCAAAACCATCGAGGGAGAGATCGAACTGAGCGTGGATTGGCTCCCGAAGAGCCGCATTGTCGGCATCGTCGAGGGCCGGCGCATCCGGTGGGGCGTGCTGCGCGGCGGCGCGGTCGTGCTCACGTTCGAAGGCCAGATCGATGGGGAGGTCGCCCGCGGCACCTACACGATCGGCACGACGACGCGCGGCGGTTGGACCGCGCAGCGGGTGCGTCGCTAGCGGAACGCGCGACACCGGGCGGGGAATGTCGTAACAGTTCGAAGCGTTGCATTTCAACTAAGGAAAGCTCATGCAGACGAAGGGAGGGTGTGCGCATGATCGCAACCGACCGGTTCTGGAGGCGAGTAACGCGTGCGGTGTTGACCGTGATGGTCTTCAGCGTGATGCTGCTATCGATGTCCGGTCTTTCCGGCAAGGCGGCCACGCCGCCTGATGTCGCGCCTATTCCTTCCTCAGCCCGCGGGCCGGCCATCCCGCAGGATAAGGGGTATCTGGTACAGGAGATCAGGGACGGCCTCTACTGGGTCACGGACGGGACGTACCAGGTGATGTTCCTCACGACCGGCAGGGGCGTCATCGCGGTCGATGCGCCGCCGAGTCTGGCCCAGAAGTACCTCAAGGCGATTGCCGACGTCACCAGCGAACCGGTCACACACGTCATTTACAGCCACGCACATGGGGATCATATTGGCGCCGCGAACATCTTTCCGAAGAGGGCGAAATACATCGCGCATAAGGACACGGCCGACCTGCTGCGGAGGGCGAAAGATCCCAAGCGCCCTGTCCCGACGATCACCTTCACGAAGACCTACACCCTGCGGGTCGGGACACAGAGACTCGTCCTGGACTACAAGGGCGTCAACCATGAACCCGGCAACATCTTCATCTACGCGCCGCGACAGAAAGTTCTGATGCTGGTGGACATCATCTTCCCGGGTTGGATCCCGTTCATGAGCCTCGCGCTGGCCAAGGATGTCCCGGGGTTCATTGCGGCGCACCAGCAGGCTCTGGCCTACCCGTTTGAGACGTTCATCGGCGGACATGTGACGCGTCTCGGCACGCGTCAGGACGTCAGGGTGCAGATGGAGTACGTCGGCGATCTCCGGAGGAACGCCGCCAGGGCGCTGCAGACGGTGGACTTCATGGCCGTCGCCAAGGAGACCGGGTTCGAAAACACCTGGTTGCTGATTGATCGGTATTTTGCCGCAGTGGCCAAGGCGTGCACCGACCTGACGGTCCCGAAATGGCGCAATCGCCTCGCAGGTGCAGACGTGTGGACACATTCTCACTGCCTGGTGATGGCGGAGAGCCTCCGGATCGACTGAGACGCTGGCACAGCGTGCTGCGGGCCCCAGGCGGAAGGCTCGCCTGAGGCCCGCTACTGGGACCTTTCCCTACTTTCCACCGCCGGAGAAGCGGGCAAAGTAGATGTCCTCCTCCGGGGTCGTGTACGGCGGGCGTGGCCGGGTGTCCGCCCACACGATCCCCACGCCGTGGCTGTCGGCGGCCACCCACATGTAGTCGCCGAGGAATCCGGCCTGGACGGGATTGTTCGCCGGGATCAGGTTGGGCATCGACGATGTCGTGATGCGGTGATATGTGAACGTCGGAACAGCAGCCGTTCCGGCATTGGAGGAAACGGCCAGGGTGATGTCGTTGC
>JBQTJG010000060.1:0-4627 GCA_052387355.1 Armatimonadota bacterium
CGTGCCCGCCAACCGGATGCTCACGGTCACGAGCGACGGCGTGTGTCGCTAGGGGCCGGGGAGGGCGCCATGGGGAGGTCCGTCATGAAGGCGTTCAAGGGCGCGCAGGCGGGGCGCTCGAGGGGGCGTGTCCTCCTTCTTGCGGCCGGAGGCCTCCTAATCGTCGCGCTTCTGCCCGCGCTAGGTCGGAGCCGGAACGTTTCGCCGATGTTCACCGACATCGCCCCGCCCGCGATGGCCGATAGGAAGGGCGTGGCAGAGAGCGCGTGCTGGGCCGACATCGACGGGGACGGCGATCAGGACCTGTTCGTCGTGAAATCGAACGGGCCAAGCCATCTCTGGCGGAATGATGGGAACGGTTCGTTCACGGACATCGGCGAAACCGCGGGCCTGAGCCGCGACCTCCGGACGCACATGGCGTGTGCCTTCGTTGATATCGACAGCGATGGGGATCTCGATCTGTTCGTCTCGGGACGAGGGAACCGAGCCGACGTCACTTCAGGAAATAAGCTCTACAAGAACAATGGCGACGGGACATTCACGGACATGACACAAACGGCAGGCGTCGGGATGCCGCTCCTCGGCGTCGCTTCCTCGGATTGGGCCGACTACGACGCCGACGGCGACTACGATGCGTTCGTCGCCGCGCGCTATGGGCGGAAAAAGTACAATGCCTTCTTTGAACAGTCCGCCCCGTTCACCTTTAGGGACATCGCGGCGGAGAAGGGGTTGGCCGATCCGGCAGGCCCTCAAAAGGCGTTCCTGGGTAGCTGGTTTGACTATGATGGCGACGGTGATCTCGACCTCATCTTAGCGATCGACTGGTGGGGCGTGGAGCTCTACCGGAACGACGCCGGCACATTCACGCAGGTCACCACGACCGCCTTCCCGCCGGCCACGGACTCCACGCCGGGCGCTCCCCCCAACAACGCGATGGGTGTCGCCTGGGGCGACTACGACAACGATGGGTGTACGGACGTCTTCATCTCAGGCATGAATTTCTGGGGGCAGTCTGGGTTCGCCGCGGAGCACCTGACCGACCTGGCGAGCCGGCTGTACCGCAACAACTGCGACGGCACCTTTTCGGACGCCACCCGGAGCACGGGCCTGAGCCCCACGGGGGCGATTGAGTGGGCGGCGAACTTCATCGACTTCGATAACGATGGCGACCTTGATCTGAGCGTCGTCGCGGGAGGCGAAGCCCCCGAGGTTCCCCGAAAGTCGAGGGTTTTGCGGTTCTTCAGGCAGGTCATTGTCGTGCTCATCACCGTTCCGAGAAGGTTCATTCCGCCCGGGCTGGCGGCATGGGCGTACCGGTATGAAGCCATGATCCCTCACATTGGGACCATCGGTCCCGCGGGCGCGATGCCTAACTACCTGTACAAGAACCAGCTCGTTGAGACGGGGAAGGCCATGTTTGTGAATGTCATCGACGCACTCGGCACCGGCGACTTTGGCGCGACGAGGGGAAGCGCCTGGGCGGACATGGACAATGACGGCGACCTCGACTGGTTCGTCCCGAACAAGGCCACGCCCAGCCGCCTCTTCCGGAACAACGGGCCGGTCGGCAACTACTTGCGGGTGCACCTGGTGGGCGACCCCCTGAGAGACGCGGTGGGCGCGTGGGTGAAGATCAAGGTGGGAAGCGGCTACCAGTACCGACACGTGCACGTCCTCGACGGCTATCTCTCCCAGTCTCAGATGGATCCGCACTTCGGATTGGGCAAGGCCCAGCAGGTGGACGAAGTGTGGGTGCGCTGGCCCAACACGACCAGGTGGGTGCTCGCGTGTTCTGCGGTCCCGGCCAACCGGAAGATCACGGTGACCCAGGGCGCTGACTGCCGCTAACCCGACAGGTCGAGTTGGGCTGACGATTCCGATTCTCGGCAAGACACCTGAAGCCGCGCGACGTATCGTAGCCATCACCGTAAGAATGCCCGGCGCGTCAACGCCTTAGGGGACGTCGAAAGGAGGGATCGTTAGAGAGTACTCACACTTTGTACTTTCCACTCACCTGTGTGACCAGCAAATCTGTGTGCCGGAGAGGTTGAAGGACTCCAAGGTGGGAGGTTGTCCATGCGAGCCGGAGGGGGCAACGTTCGCACGAGATCGCGGGTATTGTATCTTTTGGCAACAGGGATGGTGTCAATCGGGATCCTGGTCCTTGCGTTCTCATCGAGTTCCGGGAGGGGCAATACTCCACAGCCGATGTTCTCTGATATCGCGACGCCGGCCATCGCGGGGGGAAAGATCGATTCCGGCGGTGCATGCTGGGCGGACATTGACCGCGATGGCGATGCGGACCTCTTCGTCGCCAATTACGCACGCCATCAGGGGGACAAGAGCCGCCTCTGGCGGAACGATGGAGATGGCCGCTTTACGGACGTGGGAGACGCTGCAGGAGTGTCCATGCCCGATTTTGAGAGATCGACGGGCTGCGCGTTTGCTGATCTGGACAATGATGGGGATCCCGATCTGTACGTCACGGTGAAAGCCACGAAGAGCAAAGGTGATCGCCCCAAGGGCAGCAGGCTCTTTCAGAACAACGGCGACGGGACCTTCACGGACACTACTGAAGCCGCAGGCGTCGGGATGCTGGGTAAAGGATCCGCTTCCTCCGATTGGGCAGACTATGACGCCGATGGCGATTACGATGGGTTTGTCGCAACAAGGGACGAAACGGACCTGAATGGTTTCTTTGAGCAACTCCGGCCGCTCTCATTTCGAGATATCGGAGCCGCGAAGGGACTGGCTGATCCGATGGGCGCGGAGTCCGTATTCATGGGGAGCTGGTTCGACTACGATGCTGATGGCGACCTTGACATCTTGCTGGCCATCGATTGGTGGGGGCTCGAACTCTATCGCAACGATGGAGGCGCGTTTACCCGGGTGACGACAACCGCCTTCCCCAAGGCGACCGACTCGACACCGGGCGCCCCTCCGAACAACCCCATGGGGGTCACTTGGGGCGATTACGACGGCGATGGGTGCGTTGACCTCTTTGTCTCCGGAATGAACGTCCCGGGGCAGGGAGGATTTGATGTCGACGTGTTCACTGCTGACTCCCCGAGCCGTCTGTATCGGAACAATTGCGATGGGACCTTTTCGGACGCGACTCGGACCGCAGGTTTCATCGCGACAGGACTCGTTGAGTGGTCTGTCAACTTTGTCGACTACGACAACGATGGCGACCTCGATCTGAGCGTGGTGGCGGGAAATACCTCTGAGCAGCTACCGAAGTCCCTGGGGAGGCCGAGGTCGTCGAGCAGGAAAATCATTACCTTGGTCGCCTCCGCCATCAGGAAGATCGTTCCTTCCCGGTGGGTGGCTTGGGCCTACCGGTATGAAATGATGATCCCGGCGAGTGGTGCACTCGGTCCAGGAGCGGCTATGCCCAATATGCTGTATCAGAATCAGCTCGTGGAGACCGGTGCAGCGACCTTTGTCGACGTCACCAATCGTGTAGGCGCTGCGGACGTGGGGACGGCGCGTGGAAGCGCCTGGGCGGACATCGACAACGATGGCGACCTCGACTGGTTTATTCCTGCGAAAGGAACGCCGAGCCGGCTCTACCGCAACAACGGCCCGGTTGGCAACTACCTGCGGGTGCACCTGGTCGGAAGCCCGCTCCGGGACGCTGTGGGCGCATGGGTCAAGATCAAGGTCGGGAACCGCTACCAGCAGCGACATGTGCACGTCCTCGACGGCTATCTTTCTCAGTCACAGATGGATCCGCACTTTGGGCTCGGCAAGGTGGGGACTGTTGACGAGATCCGCGTGCGGTGGCCGGGGACGACGGCGTGGATGCTCGCCTGCTCAGTGGTACCGGCCAATGTCAAGGTCACGATCACCCAGGGAGGCGGCTGCCGTTGGTAGATGTCTCAGCGGGCATACGGGAGGCGGCGCCTCCCCACAGCGTTCCCCAGATGCAGGCCCGAACGTCATTTCAGATCAGAGACTTCGAACCGTCTGACCAGCCGCAGGTCGTGGATCTGCTGCGGCGCGTGCTCGACCGGCCGGGCCCGCACGTTCATGACGACGCCTACTTTCGGTGGAAACACCTCGAGAACCCCTTCGGGTCGTCGATCATGTACGTGGCCGAAGCGGATCGAAGGGTCATCGGTTTTCGGGCGATCATGCGCTGGCGGTTGGAGGCCGGCGGCCGAATCGTGGAGGCTGGACGGCCGGTCGATACCGTGACCGATCCCTCGTGCCGTCGCCAGGGTGTGTTCTCGAGTCTCACCAAGACGGCGCTGGGACGGCTCGAGCAACTCGGCATCACCGTGCTCTTCAACACCCCCAACGAGCAGAGTCTCCCCGGATACTTGAAGATGGGTTGGACGCCGATCGGTCGCGCGACCCGCGACGTGCTGATCGGCGGACCCGGGATCGTGGTCCGCGTGGCGCTGGCGCGCATGCATCGCAACGGGACGTCCCGCAGCGCATCGAGCGGCGCATCGCTCGATGCATCCCGTGTGGCCGCAGCGCTCAAGCAGCGGCGAGTCCCGGGCGCTCGGATCATCAAGGATCACGCGTATGTCCTCTGGCGGTACGCCCAACACCCCTGGTTCCGCTACCGCGTGGTGTGCCACGGCGACGCGGCGGCGGTCGTCCGGGTCGCCAGAGG
>JBQTJG010000061.1:0-1706 GCA_052387355.1 Armatimonadota bacterium
GCTTTTGGTGAACCTTCAGAGGAACGGATACCTGCCGCTTCGGATCCGTGACGGATACGACAAGCGACCGATCCCCGCGGCGGCGCTGCCGGTGCTGGTGGCGCCTCGCCGCGTCCTGTCGCGAGGCGAGATACAGGCGCTTGCGGATCACCTCGGGCGCGGCGGCGACGTGCTGGCGTCGGTGGGTCCGGAGGAGTCTGCCGCGCTGCGGGCGCTCCTGGCGATGCACGGGCTGTCGGTGGGACGAATGCCGCTGGGCCCTGTCCCCATTCAGCCGGACACCGACAGGGCCGGTTGGCAGGCGAGGCAGAGCCAGCCGCAGTTCCGCCGGGCGTGGCCCCTGGTCGGCGACGGCACGTCCCACGTGCGTGCCCTCTACCGCGCGTTCGGCTTCGACGTCGTCGTGGAGGCGCGCTCGACGGGATGCGCCGGCCGGCTGCTGGTGGTGGGCGACCCGGATTTCCTGCTGGACCGGGTGCTGGAGGACGAGCACGGCGCCTGGCCGGGAAACGTCGACCTGTTCCGCCGGATGCTCTCCGCACGGGCAGACCCCGAAGGAGCATGAGGCCGTGATGACAGCGCCCCTGGCCTCCATCGGCATCACGCTGATGACCGGCGCATGGGGCTTCGCCGACGGATTCTTCGTCGTCTCGTGGCCCGGGGCCTTCTGGAGCTTCACGCTGGCCGGCGTCGCGTGCCTGCTGCTCTATGCCGCGCGACGCGGCCCGGGGAGGATGACTGGCGCCCTGGGCGACGCTCTCGCCATCGCCGCGGCCATGGTCCTCCTGCAGCTTGCTCTGCCCGTGCTCATGGCCCACCTGCACCGGATCCCGATGGCGTCCAGCCTCGCCGTCCCGATCGCGACCGTGCTGGGTCTGCGCGCGGGCGCCGACGCGGCCGGCAGTCTGATTCTGGACACGCGAGAGGGGGCGAAGGTGTTCGCGCTCACATGGGAGATGGCGGCGCTGCCGTCGCTCCTGAGGCTCCTGCTCGGCGCGGCGATCTCGGGCGGGATGGCGGCCCTTCCCGCCAACGCGCTGCTGATCGCCCTGGCGGGCGCGGCGAGGGCGAGCCTGCTGGTGCTGCTGATCGCCGGGGGCGCTCGGCTCTCGCTCGTCTACGAGCCCGCCGTTACGCTGCTGAGCCTCTCGCCTCTCGCCCTGTTGCTGCGCACGAGCCCGAGGCGAGGCCCGGGCCGACGCGGAGCCGGAACCACCCGCAGGGGCGGACCGATCGTCGCGACGGCCGCCCTGATCCTGTCCGGGGCCTGCCTGGGCCTCGCCTGGGGCCATCGCGACACGGGAAGCGCCAGCGAAGGACGCGTGCTCATCGACGAGAGCCGGAGCGACTGGGAGTGGACCGATCAGCCGTTCGACCACACCCGCTATGGGCAGCGCAGCGTCTACAACTACGGCCTGTGGAAGTCCTGGATCGAGCTGCACTATCCCACCCGCGTGACGCGCTTTGTGCCGACCCAGAGCGACCTGCGAGACACCGATGTCGTGATCGTCAAGACGCCCACGGCCCCCTACGATGCGGACACCATCGCACGGCTGGAGAGGTTCGTCAGGCGGGGCGGCGGGCTCTATCTGATCGGCGACCACACGAATCTCTTCGGGATGTCGGCGGTGCTCAACGCGGTGGCGGCCCCCTATGGGATCGCGTTCCTCCATGACGACACGTTCCCGCTCGATCACGAGGCGATC
>JBQTJG010000062.1:0-7699 GCA_052387355.1 Armatimonadota bacterium
AAGGGCAGCGCGCCGAATTCGCCTGCCACAGGATCCCACGTCGAGGTGATAAAGAACGCGAGACCGAACAGCCTGATCGCAGGCCACGCGGAGATCGTGAGCGCGATCAGCATGGCGCCCATGATGACGAGCACCGTGCCCGCCATCGCCGCGAGCAGCCGCTGAAACAGCCGGTCACCCGCCTGGAAGGCCGTACGCGCAGGCGACCCGATGCGGTCAACAGCCTCAGCCATTCAGTCCCCTCCCCCATGACGGCGCGCAGCGAACCCCCTGCGCAAGCGGGGTTCGCTGCGGTGGTGCGGTGGCGAAGCCGGACTCTAGGGCAACATTGCCTTTCCCTGCGACGTGACCGTCTTCAAAGTTGCCTCGATCCGCTGCGCCAGGCTCCTGGGCAGCGCCGCGTACAGCAGCGTGGGCGCGTATTTCTGACCATCGTGTGTGGCCCACCAGAGGAAGTCCACCATGGTCTTACCCTTCACCGGGTCGGACTGGTCGCCGTAGATCAGGATCCAGGTGAAACCGGCGACCGGATAGACGTCCCGGCCTTGGGGATCGGTGAAGAAGACGCGGTAGTCGTCGGGAATGGCGCGAAGGGCGCCTTCCATGGCCTTTGTGGTGCTCGACAGCGACGGCCGCGCAAACTGCCCGGCCCTGTTCCGTACGTTCCCAAACGTCATCTGGTTGGTCAGCGCATACGCCAGCTCGACGTAGCCCATGGAGTGAGGCGTCTGCTTCACGAGCCCCGCGACTCCCTCGTTGCCCTTGCCGCCGAGCCCCGTGGGCCAGTTGACCGACGTCCCTTCGCCGACCTTCGATTTCCACTCGCTGCTGACTTTGCTCAGGTAATTGACCCAGATGGCCGTCGTGCCCGAACCGTCAGACCGGTGCACGACGATGATATCAGCAGCGGGCAGCTTCGCTCCCGCGTTGACCGCAGTGATGCGGGCATCGTTCCATTTCGTGATCTTGCCGAGGAAGATATCCGCCAGGACATCCTGCGTAAAGTTCAGGCCGGGGCCGACAGCGGGGATATTGTACACCGGCACGACCGCGCCCGCGACCATCGGGATGTGAAGGACGCGGCCCCCGGCCTGCCGGATCTGCTCATCGGTCATCGGGCCGTCCGTCGCACCGAAGTCAACGGTCTTCGAGATGAACTGGCGGATGCCGCCGCCAGAACCGATCGACTGGTAGTTGATCCGGACCCCCTTCTCTGCGTCATAGACCTGGGACCACTTCGAGTAGAGCGGAAACGGGAACGTCGCTCCTGCGCCGTTCAAGGTGACGGTCTGCTGTGCCTGACTACCGCCCACGGCGCCGAAGATTGCAATCCCGGCCAGGACGATACCCACGAGACGCAACCGTTGCTTCGCCACTGTCTTTCCCTCCTTCGTCTGGTGCGGGGAGAACCGCATACCTGCGGGCTCTCCCTTCCCCACTAACCTTAGACGATGGGAGTGAAAGGCGGGCGAAAGGTAGGTGAACCCCATGTCAAGAACAGGGCAAACCCTTACCGGAGGTCCAGGCGGTATCCGATGCCGCGGACAACCACGAGGCGGACACCGCCACGGGCTTCGATCTTCTTGCGCAACCAGCCGATGTGCGTGTCGAGGGTCCGAGAGTCGCCGAAGTAATCCTCTCCCCAGACCTCGTGAAGGAGCCGCTCGCGGCGGACCACCTTCCCCTGGTGGCGCAGCAAGAGGTGCAGCAAGCTGAACTCCTTGGCTGTCAGCGAAACCGGTTCTCCGGCTACGGTCGCCTCGTGGCGCTCGACATCCATGACCAGGTGGCCGGCAACCAGACGGTGCTCGACGCCCGTCTGCACAACGAGCGACTCCAACACGTTGGCGATATCCTCGCAGCGGTCGGTGCCGCCCTCGAGCATCTCGCAGATGTCCTTCCATTTGATGATGTCCTTCGCGCTGCGCCGGCCGATAAACAGGGCTTCAAGGGTGTCCCGGAGCACTTCGTCCCCCCGGTTCTCCAGCCGGTGCAGTGCTCGGGTGTGGGGAAACACATCACGGCCGCGACGGGCCTGCCCGATCGCCTGCTTGAGCTCCTGGGCCGACTGCAAAAGAATCCGTCCCATCTCGCGCGCGGTGGGAATGGCGCGCCGAATGCGGTGAATGGCCAGCCGCGCCGCCGCCGCTTCGAGGGCGTCGAGCACATCATCGAGATATCCCGTCAGCGATTGCAGGACGTCGCGGTCGGAGGTCGAGCCGCGCGGCCCCAGCAGCGCCTCGAAGACGTCCCGGGCAATCGCGTCTCCCTTGTGCTCGAGGTCACGAATGGTCTCCCAGGCCTGATTGAAGGGGATGCGACCCTCCAGACTCGAGGCCAGGGCCTCAGCCGCGTCGAGGATCGTGCGCGCCATCTCCTCGAGCAGTTCGAACTCCTTGTCGAACCCAAGCGCTTGCGGAACGCCGCCGCTCCGCGCGGGTACAGAGGGCGAGGACGAGTCTACCATGACAGTATCGAGGATACCATGTTCAGGGCCGAGCGTAATCGTAGACGGCAGCGACTGCGAAGACCACGTGAACGATCCGGCAAGGGCATGCGAAATCCCTGTGAGGATTTCTCGACTTTGCGCACTCTTCAAGTAGGCTTCACCTTCGCCCGATACAATCGAACCACAGCCAAACCTCGCCGGAGGACAAACCGATATGGACTCACGCGCCAGAGGGACCCGAGAGGGATTCGACCAGGCGTTGCGCGAGCTGCAGGGTGAAGTGCTGCAGATGGCATCCCTCGCAAGCGATCTCCTCCACCGCGCCGTGGACGCCCTCAAGAAGCGGGACCCCGATGCGGCAGCCAGCGTGATCCGGGACGACCACCTAGTGGATGAACTGCATTTCGCCCTGGAGGAACGCGTCATCACTCTCTTGGGGACGCAGCAGCCGCTGGCCACAGATCTGCGATTGCTCGCGTCGATCCTGGCCATCTCGATCGAGCTCGAGCGGTTCGCCGACCATGCGGAAGCGATCGCCGAAGCCGCGAAGCGCCTGAGCCAGCACCGACTGATCAGACCGCTGGTCGAAATCTCCTACATAGCGCAGATCGTGCGCGGGATGCTCCACGACGTGGTTGAAGCGTTCTCGCGGCGGGACTCGGTCCTGGCAGAGGCCGTTGCTGCCAAGGATGACACGGTCGATGAGATGCGGGCGCAGATTCTCCGCGAGCTGCCTCTCTACGTCGCCGAGAACCCCCGGGTTCTGTCTCAGACCCTCGACCTGGTGCTGGTGGCGCAGCATCTCGAGCGCGCAGCCGATCACGTGACGAACATCGCAGAGCGGGTTGTGTACATCGCGACCGGTGAGATGAGGGATCTGAATCCTGAAGCCGTCCACGACCTCCGCAGGTCCTGATGCGAAATCCCTTCAGGTCAACTGACGGGCGACGGGCGGAACTGGTCCTGAGCGGCGTCAAGGACGTACCCGCCCATTTGATGCTATCGGTCGCGGAGGGGGTCCGGCGGGCCCTGGCCCAACTGGACGTCTCAGCCGTGAGCATCCGTGTGACAACCGAAGATGACGAGGATCCGGAGCTCGCGCCCGGCGCCCAAGGAGACGCTGCCCCGCACCGTACCTGAGTGACACCACCCCGATAGACCATTACCATCGGTGACAGGGGTGGGTCATGCTTCTCGTCCTCGATATCGGCAACAGCAACGTCAAGATCGGCGCCTATCGCGCCGACGACCTGGTCGCCTCCTGGCGCGTTGCCACGGACGCCCGCCGCATGCCCGACGAGTATGCCGTGCTGCTCTTCAACCTGCTGCAGACCCGGGGCATCGAACCGTCGTCCATCCAGGACACCGCAATCTGCAGTGTCGTACCACCACTGACTGCGGTCTTCAGCGAAGCGTTCAGATCCTACTTCAACCTGACGCCGCTGGTCATCGGTGAAGGGACCGACACCGGGGTCCGGATCCTGTACGACAGCCCGCGGGATGTCGGCGCGGATCGCGTCGTGGCCGCAGCGGCGGCCTATCGCCTGTACGGCGGCCCGGTCATCGTCGTCGAGTTCGGCACCGCGACCGTCTTCGACGCGGTGACGCGCACCGGAGAGTACCTCGGTGGCGCGATTCACCCCGGATTGCAGGTCGCCGCCGAGTCCCTGTTTACGAGCACCTCCCAGTTGCGGCGCATCGAGCTGGCCCGGCCCCGGCGCGCGATCGGGGGCAACACCATTGAGGCCATCCAATCGGGCGTGGTCCTGGGCCACGTGGGGTTGGTCGAAGGCATGGTGCAGCGGTTCAAGAACGAACTGGGGGAGGACGCGCGCGTGGTCGCCACCGGCGGGCTGGCGCGGCTGATCGCCGGCGAGACCAGGATCTTCACGGACGTCAACGAGGATTTGATTCTTCGCGGCCTGCGGATGATCATCGAGCTAAACCGCCGCCGATAATTGTTGGCCCGGCCCGTCAATAGCGTCGAGAGGGGTTGAACGCATTCATGCCGACCGTGCTGCATGGAAAGCACATCGTGCTGGGCGTGACGGGCAGCATCGCCTGCTTCAAGGCGGCGGATCTTGCCAGCAAGCTGGTCCAGCACGGCGCCCACGTGGATGTGCTTCTGACCCGCGAGGCAGAGCGTTTCGTCACTCCGCTGACGTTTCAGGCCCTCACGCACCGACCGGTGGTTACGGACCTGTTTGATCCCGGCGCGGAGACGGCTATGGACCATGTCGCCCTGGGGCTGCGTGCCGACGTCGTCGTCGTCTGCCCCGCGACCGCCAACACGATTGCCCGCCTCTCCCTCGGGCTCGCGGACGACGCGCTGACGACCAGTGCGCTCGCGTCGCGCGCACCCCTGGCGGTTGTCCCCGCGATGGACGCCCACATGTTCCAGCACGCGACCGTGCAGGAGCACCTTCAGCGGCTGCAGGCGCGCGGCGCCCGCATCATCGGCCCCGAGGAAGGCCGGCTGGCCTCAGGGCTGGTGGGCAAAGGGCGGATGACCGAGGTGGCGGAGATTCTGGAGCATCTCCGGCACATGCTGGGCCAAGCTGCAGGCGACCTGCGGGACCGAATGATCGTCGTCACCGCCGGTGGCACTCAGGAGACGCTCGATCCCGTGCGGGTCCTGACGAACCGGTCGTCCGGCAAGATGGGATTCGCGCGCGCCGAGGCGGCGCGCGACCGCGGGGCCCGCACGGTCCTCGTGGCCGCGCCCACGAGCCTGCCGGTCCCCGTAGGGGTTGGCTACAGACCCGTGCGCACCGCCATGGAGATGCGCACCGCCGTCATCGAGGCCTGTCGTCAGGCCGACGCGCTGGTCATGGCGGCCGCGGTCGCCGACTATCGCCCCGTGACCGCGGCGCCCCAGAAGGTCAAGAAGGGTGCGGCCACCTGGACGGTGGAACTGACGCAGAACCCCGACATCCTGGCCGAGGTCGACGGGCCAACTGTCAAGGTCGGCTTCGCAGCGGAAACGGAAGACCTGATCGACAACGCCCTGCGCAAACTCGAGGCCAAGCGGCTGGATCTCATCGTGGCCAACGACGTAAGCGGGCCCGACAGCGGGTTTGACGCGGACACGAATCGCGTCGTGATCCTGGACCGCGCGGGCGATGCCGAGGAACTTCCGCTCCTACCAAAATACGAGGTGGCCCAGCGCATCCTCGATCGGGTCGCGGACCTCCTTACCCGGTCCCGGGCAGCGGGTTCACCAACCCCTCAGTCTTGAGTAATTGAGACGGACCGGTGTAGCGTTTCTCGATGACCGCTCTGATCACCTCGCGGAACCAGTGCGAGTATTCCCCCCGTCGCAGGTGGTAGAGCCAGGTATCATCATCAACCCCTTCGGCCAGTTGGAGGAAAACCATCAGATTTCAGATTGTGGTTCATCGAGACACACTCCTTCCGGAGTCAGGGTCACCTCGTACCCTAGAGCCCAAGAGTGAAACAGGGGCAAAAGCGGGTTGAACGCTTCGTGAAAGACACGCGAAACCTGCTCCTGAGAGCATCGGGTCTATGCTGCGTGATCGTGTTACGCAGCGCTGACCGGCGAGTCGGTCATCCCGACCTTGGACCGGTGGACGCCAGCAGGCCTGGCCGAGTTCCTAGCGTAGTCTTACCTCGTAACCACCGGCCCATCCCGGAGGGTGTCATGCTGTGCTTTGTCAAGGCTCCGCTCCTGTATGCAATGGCCATCCAGAGCATGGCCGAGATCACGTGGACCCTCTGATCGTTCTCCTCTCCGGAGGCGTCGGGGGCGCCAAACTTGCGGAGGGCCTCGCAAGCGTCACCGGGCGGCTGGTCGTCATCGGCAACACGGGCGATGATCTGGAGTGGTACGGGCTGCGCGTCTGCCCAGACCTGGACATCGTGATGTACACACTGGCCGGGCTCGTCGACCGTGAACGAGGATGGGGACTGGCCGGCGACACCTTCCACACGCTGGAGATGCTGGGCCGCTACGGCGAGCCCGGGTGGTTCCGCCTGGGCGACCGCGACCTTGCGACCGCGCTCCTCCGGACACGGTGGCTCAAGGCCGGTCACGTCCTCACGGAGGTGACCGGGCGGTTGTGCCGCGCTTTGGGGATCGAGGCGCGCCTCCTGCCCATGTGCGATGACCCGGTCCGGACGGTCATCGAGACCCCCGACGGCGAGCTGCCGTTTCAGGAGTACTTCGTGGCGCGCGCCGCACAGGATGAGGTGCGCGGAGTCCGGTTTGCCGGCGTTGAGACCGCTCGGCTGTCGGGCGAAGTGGCGGACGCTCTTGACGCCGCCGATCTCGTCGTCTTCGCTCCTTCAAACCCCATAGTGAGCCTCGGACCGATCCTGTCCGTCCTTGGGATGCGAGACGCGATTCGCCGCAGCCACGCGTCCAAGATCGGGGTGAGCCCGTTGATCCAGGGACGCGCCGTGAAAGGCCCGGCAGAGGCGATGATGCGCAGCCTCAGCCACCGGCCGGACGCTGTGGGTGTGGCGACCATGTATCAGGATCTGCTCGACACGTTCGTCATCGACACCCTGGACGCAGGTCTCGCACCCGAGATACAGGTGCTCGGACTCGATGTAGAGGTACGGGAGACCCTGATGACCGACGCGCAGGCGAAGCGCGCGCTCGCGGTGGAGATCGTCCGCCTGGCAGGTATCAGGGCGTGACCACCTCGCGCCTGGTCGTGACCGCAATGCTGGGGGCGCTGGCGTTCCTCGCTATGGCGACCGTGCAGTTCCCGCTCCTGCCCCAGGCGTCGTTCCTCAAGTATGATCCCAGCGATGCCATAGCACTGCTTGCCGGTGTGCTCTACGGACCGGCTGCTGGCGCGGCGGTCGTCCTCGTGAAAGACGCCCTCTTTCTATTGCTGCGCGGCGGCACACCGTTTGGCGTCCTCGCAGATCTCGTGGCCGCGACTACGTTCGTTGGGGTCACGGCTTGGGCGTACAGGCGCCGGCGAGGGTCCTTCGCGAGGCGGCTGTTGACCGCCGCGGCCCTCGGCGCCGTGGCACGCGTGCTCGTCATGATCCCGACCAACTTCATCATTCTCTTCCTCGAGTTCGGCATGCCGCCGGCCCGTGTTGCCGGGCTCATGCTCCCGGTCATCATCCCCTTCAATGCGCTGAAAGCGCTCATCAATGCCGGGATCGCGCTGGTCCTGGTCGAGCCGCTGGTGCGCCACGCGCCTCAGGGACCCTCGCCAGGCGTCCCCTAGCATAGGGCCGGATCGCTGTTGCTATCTGAGCCCGAACGGC
>JBQTJG010000063.1:0-13641 GCA_052387355.1 Armatimonadota bacterium
GAGGGAGTGACCGTGGTGCCGTCCTGCGCGGGTGGCTTCCCCATCAGGAAAGACCCATGCGCGTGGGGCCCGACGATGTGAGGCGTGGTGGGGAACGTCGTGCCGCGCAGGCCCAGCGGGACGAAGATCCGCTGCCGCAATTCTTCCCCGAGGCTGATGCCCGTGACCTTTTCGACGATCAGGCCGAGGAGGAGGTATCCCGTGTTTGAATACGCCCACCCGCGGCCGGGAGCAAACAGCGCCTTGTGCGACGTCCCGACCGCGATCAATTCCTGAGGAGACCACACACGCGAGGTGTTGCTCACCAACCGCCGGAACACATTCTGATCTTCGACGTAGTCGAAGAGTCCGCTGGTATGGTTAATCAGGTAACGGATAGTGATGTTCCTGCCGTTGGGCACCAACCCCGGGAGCCTGTTCTCCACGGCGTCATCGAGTGAGAGCTTGCCCTCGCCGACGAGCTGCAGCACCACAACGGCGACAAACGTCTTGGTGAGGCTGGCGATCCTGAATTGATCGATCACGGTGACGATGGACCGCTACGGCCACCTGATGCCCACGGCCCTGGACGCGAATGTTGGCTGGCGTAATAGCACCGCCAGGAGTTTACGAGCTGCGCGGCTGCATATACCATTCGGCAAAGCGCGTGCAGCGCCCCGCATCATCAAAATGCAGGACGAAAATGTTGTCAAACTCACGTTTAAGGGTGCCGTCCGGTCGGAGATAGCGCGTGCGACCATGCGCCACGCCGACATTGCCCTCCACCGCGATCGGCAGGTAGTGCGCTTCCCATGAGTCGGGTGCATCCGGCTCTTCCAGCCAATTCGCCACAATCGCCGCGCGTCCGCGCACCGCGTCATTCTGATCAAATGGACTATGGAAATAGAGCGCATCCTCGCTGAACAAGTCGCCGATTCTCGACACATTGTACGTCCGCCACGCTTCGATGTAGTTGTCAAGCCACGCTTGCACAGATTCGCGGTTCATCGGGCCTCAACCATCACTTCGCCCACCGGACGGGCCGCGACAGAGAAAGCCGGGCCCTCAAGAGCCCCCAGGTGGGCCATGTTACGATACAAGCCGTTCATCGTGAGCCCTTTCGCTTCGATTTGCGGCCATGATAGCCTTTCTTTGCACCTTTTGCATCTGTATCTTTCAGCCTATCGTTGACGTCGCCCCTTGTTCCCCCCGTGCCACAGGAGAGCGCGCCGGTGGCATTTGAGTACTGAGAGGGGTGTGAGGTGGAGTAGTCTAACCCTTGGCAGGTCACCGACCGTGCCTGTGGGCGTCTGTGCTGCTACTGTAGTCAGGGCACCATGTGGGGGCTAAACTGCCTGTCTCGAGCAGGAAGACCTGATCGATGTCGTGTGTGCGCCACCGCCATAGCAGGAAGGCGGATACGGGAAACGTGAGGGGGAGGGCCTCAGGATGGCCAGACAAGCGGGCGTGAACGCGACAGTTCAGACAGAGGAGCTTCACAGGCTGGCTCAGCAGATCCGGGTCGACAGCATCCGCGCGAGTACGGCGGCAGGATCCGGACATCCGACATCGTCGCTATCGGCGGCGGATCTGCTGGCAGCGCTGATGACCAGATATCTCCGCTACGACTTTGGACATCCCGAGCACCCCGACAACGATCACCTCATCTTTTCAAAGGGACACGCCTCACCGCTCCTCTATGCCGTGTACAAGGCCGCCGGCGTGATCACCGACGCCGAACTGCTGACCTTTCGCAAGTTCGGCAGCCGCCTGCAGGGGCATCCAACGCCTGCTATTCCCTGGGTGGACGTGGCTACGGGGTCGCTCGGCCAGGGATTGCCCCTCGGAGTCGGGATCGCGCTCGCCGGCAAGTATCTGGAGAAGCGGGCCTATCGCGTCTGGGTCCTGTGCGGGGATAGCGAGATGGCCGAAGGATCTATCTGGGAAGCGTTCGACAAAGCCGGTTACTACAAGCTGAGCAACCTGATTGCGATCCTGGACATGAACCGCCTCGGGCAGCGTGGCCCCACTGAGCTCGGCTGGAACGGCGAGGCGTACGCACGGCGCGCCGCCGCGTTCGGCTGGCATGTGGTGAACATTGACGGCCACAACATCGGCGAGGTCGACCGCGCCTACAGCGAAGCCCTGCAACCGCGCGACTCCCCGACCGTCGTCATCGCCAGGACCATCAAGGGGCGCGGGGTGTCGTTCCTCGAGGATAAAGAAGGATGGCACGGGAAAGCGCTCAACGCCGAGCAGATGACGCAAGCGATCGCCGAGCTCGGCGGCGGGAGCTCCATCACCGTGGCTGTCGCGAAACCAAACGAAACCGCCTTCGCCCCGGTGGGTGCCGAGGGGCCCGTGGAGCTGCCGTCGTACAAGCCTGGCGATGTGGTGGCGACGCGCAAGGCCTATGGCGATGCGCTGAAGGCGTTGGGCGCGTCGCGCCCGCGCATCGTGGCCCTCGACGGCGAGGTCAACAACTCCACCCATGCGGACGAGTTCGCCAAAGCGTACCCCGAGCGCTACTTCGAGATGTTCATCGCGGAGCAGCAGATGGTGGCTGCCGCGGTCGGGCTGAGCGTGCGGAAGTACGTGCCGTTTGCCTCGACATTCGCAGCGTTCCTCACCCGCGCCTACGACTTCATCCGCATGGCGGCTATCTCACGGGCCAACATCCGACTGTGCGGATCGCACGCCGGGGTGTCGATTGGCGAGGACGGCCCATCGCAGATGGCGCTGGAGGATCTGGCGATGATGCGGGCGGTGCACGGGAGCACGGTGTTGTATCCGTGTGACGCGAACCAGACGGCCCGGCTCGTCGCGGCCATGGCGGACCAGTCGGGGATCAGTTTTCTGCGGACGACGCGCGTGGGGACCCCTGTCATCTACGATGCCGGAGAGTCGTTTCCCATTGGGGGCAGCAAGGTCGTGCGGCATTCAGGAGCCGATCGAGTCACCGTGGTGGCCGCCGGCATCACCCTGCACGAAGCGCTCAAGGCACATGCGGTGCTCGGGGCCGAAGGGATTGCCGTGCGCGTGATCGACGCCTACTCCGTCAAACCGATCGACCGCGCTACCCTTAGCGAGGCCGTGCGCGCCACCGCGGGCCGGGTGGTCGTCGCAGAGGACCACTGGTCCGAGGGAGGCCTGGGCGCCGCTGTGCTGGACGCGCTGACCGCAGGAGGGCAGCCGTCCCCGTCCCTGAGGTTTAGCCACGTGGCCGTGCAGGAGATGCCGGGATCCGGCACGCCGCAGCAGTTGCTCCACGCGGCGGGGATCGACGCGGAGGCCATCGCCAAGGCGGTGCGCGACGTGATCGCTTAGCGGCATCGGCCGATCATGCCGCGTGACCAGGGCAGTTTCGAGTGGAGGGAAGTGCGCTGAATCCGCTGAGACAACTTGAAGCACTGGGCCAATCGATCTGGCTGGACTACATTCGCCGAAGCCTCATCACCGGTGGCGATCTGCAGCGGCTCGTGGATGTCGACGGGCTCAGCGGGGTCACGATCAATCCCACCATCTTCGAGAAGGCGGTCGCAGGCAGCAACGACTACGATGACGCGCTCAAGATGCTGCTGAAAGTCGAGCCGCATGCCGAGCCCGCGGTCCTGTACGAGCGGCTGATAGTCGAGGATGGGCAGATGGCGGCCGACGTCTTCCGGGGAGTGTACGATCGGACCGGCGGCGCCGACGGGTTCGTCAGCCTGGAGGTCTCGCCGTATCTGGCCGGCGACACAGCCGGGACCATCGCGGAGGCGCGCCGCCTGTGGAAGGACACGAACCGTCCGAACCTGATGATCAAGGTGCCCGCCACGCGCGAAGGTATTCCAGCCATTGAAACGCTGATCGCAGAGGGGATCAATGTCAACATCACGCTGATGTTCTCGCTCGGGCACTACGACGCGGTGGCCGGGGCGTACCTGCGCGGCTTGGCGCGACTGACCGACCCGAGCCGCGTGGCGTCGGTCGCCTCGTTCTTCGTGAGCCGTGTGGATACGCCCGTGGATCGCGCGCTGGAGACACTCGGCGAGCGCGATGCGCTTGCGCTGCGCGGAAAGATCGCCATCGCCAACGCGAAGCTCGCCTACCGCCGCTTTCGTGAGATTTTCTACGGCCAGGCGTTTGAGGCGCTGCGCCGGCGGGGCGCGCGGGTGCAGCGGCCACTGTGGGCCAGCACCGGCACTAAGGATCCGAACTACTCCGATGTCCTCTATGTGGAGGAGTTGATTGGCCCGGACACCGTGAACACGGTTCCGCCGGCGACCCTGAACGCGTTCCGCGACCACGGCCGCGTGCGGGGCGCGACCGTCCAAGAGGATGTGTCTGGCGCGGAGCACGCCATATCCCGCCTGAAGGATTTCGGGATCGACCTGGATGCGATCACCGAGCAACTGCAAGTCGACGGCGTCGACGCCTTCAAGAAATCACTCGATCACCTCTACGCCACCCTCGACGGGAAGCGCAGCATGATCGTGCGGGGGCAGGTCGATGTTCAGCAGATGAACCTTGGCACGGACCAGACGCGCGTGAGCGCGCGGGTGCGGACATGGCACCAGGCGCAATTTCTGCGCCGGCTATGGGCAAAGGACTACACTCTCTGGTCGCCCGCGCTCGTGCCCGAGATCACCGACCGGCTGGGCTGGCTGACCCTGCCCGAGACGATGACCGAGCATCTCGATGACCTCGTGTCGTTTGCCAACGATGTGAAGGCCGCAGGGGTCCGGCATGTTGTGTTGCTGGGGATGGGTGGCTCCAGCCTGGCGCCGGAGGTTTTCCACCACACGTTCGGGCCCGCGGCGGGCTATCCAGGGCTGATCGTGCTCGACAGCACGCACCCGGCGGCCGTGCGCGCGGTCGAGTCGCAGATCGACGTGAATGAGACGCTCTTCCTGGTGTCTAGCAAGTCTGGGACCACGACCGAGACGCTGTCGCTCTTCAGATACTTTTGGCAGCGCGCCGCACGGGTCTCCGCGAAGCCCGGGGAGCGCTTCGTGGCCATCACCGATCCCGATACCCCGCTGGTGACGCTGGCCCGCGATCGCGATTTCCGCCGCACGTTTCCTGCGCCCCCGGACGTCGGCGGGCGATACTCGGCGCTGACCGTGTTTGGCCTGGTCCCGGCGGCGCTCATCGGCGCCGACGTCCGCCGCCTGCTCGATCGCGCGTGGCGCATGGCCGAGGCCAATGCCTTCTGCGTCTCCTGCGCTGAGAGTCCTGGGCTCACGCTCGGCGCGGCGTTAGGAGAATTGACGCTTGCCGGCCGCGACAAGATCACCTTCTTCGTGTCTCCCTCGCTGGACGGGCTGCCCCTCTGGATCGAGCAGCTTATCGCCGAGAGCACCGGCAAGGACGGGAAGGGGATCATCCCCGTGGTGGATGAACCCGTGGTGCCGCCGGAGCACTACGGCAGCGACCGCTTCTTCGTGTACGTGAAGCTGCTCGGCGACGAGACGCATGATCTCGACGCGCGGGTAGGCAGGCTCGAACGCTCCGGTCAACCGGTCGCCCGGATCATGGTCATGGAGAAGGTTGACCTCGGCCAGGAGTATTTCCGGTGGGAGGTGGCTGTCGCCTCGGCCGGCGCGGCGCTGGGCATCCATCCCTTCAACCAGCCCGATGTCCAGCTCGCGAAGGACCTGGCCCACCAGACGATAACGAAGGGGAGTGGATCAGGCGGCCGGCCCGCGCAAGGCGACGGCGCGGAGATCTTCGCGGCCCGGCCAGAGGCGCTGGCACAGTCGCTGCGCGCCTGGACGGCGCGGATCCGTCCCGGTGATTACGTCGGCGTGCAGGCGTATCTCAGCCCGTCGGACCAGACGGCCTCGGCGCTCCGGGCGATCCGCACGGCACTGCTCGATCGCCTGCGCGTGGCGACTACGCTGGGATACGGGCCGCGGTTCTTGCACTCGACCGGACAGTTGCACAAGGGCGGTCCGAACACGGGGGTCTACCTGCAGATCATCGACGACCCTGAAGATGATGTGCCCGTGCCGGAGACGAACTACACCTTCGGCGCACTGATCCGGGCGCAGGCGCTTGGCGATCTCCATGCGCGGGAGCAGCGCGGCCGCCGCGTGCTGCGGGTGAATCTCGGCCGAGATGTCGCCGGCGGGCTTCGCCGGATGGCGGAGGCGCTCCGTGCGTGAGGTGAAGGGACTCTTCTGGGACGTCGGCGGGATCCTGCTGACCAACGGATGGGACCGTGGGGCCCGGCGGGCGGCGGTCGAGACGTTCCACCTGGATTGGGAAGAGTTCGCAGACCGGCACGCGCTCGTCGATGCGGCGTTTGAACGTGGGCAGCTCAGCCTGGACGGTTACCTTGACCGCACGGTCTTCTATCGCTCCCGCGTCTTCACGAAGGAGGCCTTCAAGACGTTCATGCTTGCGCAGTCCGCGCCGTACCCAGACGCCCTGGCCATCGTGGAGCGGCTGGCGCGCGCCGGGCGGCATGTCCTGGCGACACTGAACAACGAATCCCTGGAGCTGAACCTACATCGCATCGAGCGCTTCGGGCTGCGGCGTTACTTCACGATGTTCCTCAGTTCGTGCTTCCTCGGCACCGCGAAGCCCGACCACACGATCTTCAGGCTGGCGCTGCAATTGACCCAACTCGCGCCGGAGGAGACGCTGTTCATCGACGATCGCGTCCTCAACCTGGAGTGCGCCAGGAGCTACGGCATGCACACCATTCACTATCAGAGTGCCGTGCAATTGCAGGAGGAGCTCAGTCGATTGAATGTAGAGGTCTAGCGGAGGTGGGCGAGATGGACGCGGACCTTCCCGTGAATGTGTACCATGAAGCTCACAAGGTTATGGTGGCGGCGCCCCTGCCGGGCATGGAACCCCGAAACATCCGGGTTGAAGTCGCCGGGCGCCGTCTCTCGATCCATGGAGCGCTTCGGGGGCCGGGCCAGGGGCGAAAGCAATACGTGCTCCGTCAGTGGACGGTGGGACCGTACCATTGCATTGTGGACTTGCCCGCTTCGGTGGATGCGGCCAGGGCCAACGCGACATTTGACAATGGCGTGTTGGTTGTGATCCTGCCACTGGCTGCGCAGCCCATCTCAGGAACCATCTCGATGCTGAAGATCGGTACTACCAAAGGGCAGTTGATCCGTCACGTCGGTCTGACCCCTGTCCCCCGCTGAGAGGGGGAGGCTGGGGAGCATGGTGGCACGCCGCACGACAGCAGAGAAGGCGAAGGGGCTCGTCGTCCAATTGAAGCGTGCATATGATCCCCCGTCCCCGGGCGATGGATCGCGCGTGCTGGTCGACCGGCTGTGGCCGCGCGGGGTGACGAAGGAGAAGCTCAAGATTGACGCCTGGATGCGCGACCTGGGGCCTAGCGACGCCCTGCGGAAGTGGTTCGGGCACGATCCTGTGAGGTGGGAAGGGTTCCGGCGACAATACCTGAGAGAACTGGCCCGCAAGAAGGCCCTCCTTCGAGAACTTGTCGCGCATGGACGCCGGGGAAAGCTCACGCTCGTCTACAGCGCGCGCGACTCCGTGCACAATCAGGCTGTCGTCATCAATGAAGCCCTGGGGCGCCACCGCAGCGCCTGGCGGCCGAATCATGATCCTCGGTGGCCGGCATCGGGTGACAATGCGTGAGGATAGGTCCGCCTGGTTCACTCAGGGGAGTTCAACAAACACCTCCCGACCCTGGATCTGAACCCGGTAGGTTGAGACGGGCCGCCGGGCGGGCGGCCCCAACACTTCCCCCGTCGGAATATCGAAGCGGCTGCCGTGCCAGGGGCACGTGACGACGTTCCCCTCGACTGCACCCTCACCAAGCGGGCCGCCGACATGCGTGCACTTGTTATCGATGGCGTAGAACGTGCCACCAAGGTTGAACAGCGCCAGCGTTGTCCCGTCCGCCTGGATGACTTTGCCAGTCTCCGGGATCACATCGTCGATTTGCGCAACTCTCAACAGAGGCATTGCAGTCCCTCCCAGCTCTATTAGCTTGCCCTGAGCTCAGCGAGCGCTGCCGACTACACCATTATGGTATTCACTATCCGGATCATCATTGCCTTCATGCCACGCGACGGCTCCGAACGCGACCAGAAGCGCAGCCACAAGAGTAGGCATCGGATTTGCGTTTGCGCGTGGCCGGAGATGGGCAAATACAAGGACAGGAGGGAATGTCTATGCGTCCACATGTGCGTGTCGTCGTGTCCATCGGCGTCCTTGCCCTTCTCTTCGCTGGAACCATGACGCCGATGCTGCCTGCCCTGGCTCAGTCAGCGGTCCGAGTGTTCGTGGATGGCGACCGCGTCGCATTCGATCAGCCGCCGCTCACCCTCGGAGGGCGCGTCCTCGTCCCGCTTCGCGGGGTGTTTGAGAGGATGGGGGCCACCGTTGACTGGGAACCGGGGACGCGAACCGTGCTCGCCGTACGCGGAAACACCGTCATCGAGCTTGTCATCGGCCGCCGCGCGGTCCAGGTCAATAACCGCGTGGTCGCCCTTGACGTGCCGGCCATGATCGCCGGCGGCCGCACGCTCGTTCCCTTGCGGTTTATCAGCGAGGCGCTCGGGGCAACCGTGGAGTGGCAGGAGGAAACCAGGACCGTGCTGATCTCCACCGGAAGCCCTCCGGCCGGCCAGCCGCCAGCGCCAGCCCCGCCACCGCCGGGCCCGCCGCCGGCGCAGGCGTTGACAGGAACACTGGCCGAGATCCGCACCGGGGACAACCCGTCGATAGGTATAGAGCGGAGAGGGCCGGCCTATACGCTGACGCGCATCCCGATCACTCCTGAAACGACCATCACGCGCGTCAACCTGACCACCAACTCTGGAGGGTCTGTCAGCCTCAACGCTTTGAAAATTGGCGACGAGGTCGACGTGAAACTTGGATCGAATCACCAGGCCGAGAGGATCCGTGCGACGTTCAAGATCGTACTCGGGCGGTTTGACACGCTCGCCAGCCAGGGACGGGCCATTGTTCTGACCGATGGCCACATCTATCGGTTGGCCGAAGACAATGTCGAGGTCATCATCAATGACAGGCCATCCGCCGTCGCCAACCTCCGCTCGGGGATGGTCGTCACGCTCCGTCTCAACCCGACGACCAATCTCGTCTACGGCGTAGCCGCCGAGACGGTCAGCGGCCAGGAGCCTCCCACACGTCCGGCCCGACCGACTCTGGCGTCACCGGACTCCGGGGCGGCTATCGCGAGCCCGGTCGAGGTCAGCGGGATAGCGGAGGGCGCCGCACGGGTCGTGATCACGATCGACGCCTTGCTGGGCGTGCGGTTGGCTGCCAGGGAGGCGGACGTTGGACGCCGCGGCCGCTTCGAGGTCCGCCTGAACTACCAGCAGGTCTTCTCCGGATGGCCGATCGTGGTCACCGTCGTCGCCGTCAACCGCGCAGGACTGGAGTCAGATCCGGCAACCGTGACCGTGCGCCAGCGCTAGAAGTAGAACTCGTCGACGCTCCCACCATCGTTGAAGACGATCGACCGCAGCTTCCGGCCTGCGGAGACCACAAACACGAGAGAGCAGCTACCTGTCGCACCAGGCCTGACGGTCCGCGTGGATCGGCAGGCGTCTTTTTGAGCGAAGGTCGAGCGATCGTATCGATAGCTCTTCTCCTCCCGGTCGACCAGCGTGAAGAAGTTGGGATTCAGGACCTTGTCCCCAAGGCTGGTGTTCTTCAACGTGATCGTGACGATGGCCGTTTGCGACGCAGCATCCGCCTTGGCACGCGCCGGTCCCGCCGACTTCGGCAGGCGGGCGGAGAGGAAGACGTCACGCGCGGGCACTTCGTCCGCGAGGATCGCCCGCACGAAATGTTTGGGATCGTAGACTCCGATGCGGATGATCGTGTTCCCGCCGGTGACGACCAGCAGACCAAGACCGTCGTACCAGTGCACACGGCTGTCGCCGCTCGCGGGCGCGGCCCCGTATGCGGTCGCCGCCGCCGACGCTGTCTGTCCTACCGCGACCCCCTTCTCGGTTCGGAATCGCTCGCTGGTGGTCAGAATCAAGATGATGAGAGCGTCGCGCGTGGCGACAGTGACGCGATGGCGCTCGTAGGATAGATAGGAGATGGAGCCTGACGCATGGGTTCGGTCGGGCTGTCCCCACCCAGGAGCTTGAAACAGGGCGCGGACCGGGGTACCCAGGCGAAGCAGTCCGATCGATTGTCCGGGAACGATCGAGGTGTCGGGTGACGCGACGGCCACCCGCGGGGCAAGCGTCGCAATCAGGCAGAACCATGAGACCATGCTCGCCGTAAGGCGGGTCATGAGGCTCACGTATTCTGCACGATGCCGGCTGCCCCCCTTCATGCGCCTTGACCCTCTTTGCAGGATGGTGCTAACGTGAATATGTTGCTCGAAGGGGTCCGTCAACGGGCATACCGCTGGGGCGGCCGCCGTTCTTCGGGTATGTCGTCAGGTGACGCCACGTCAGGCGTGTCAGAGGGAGGCTTCACTGTGAACGTTCCACTCGAGACCTTTCTGCAGTCGACGGCTACGATGCGCAAGGTACTCTACGAGATCAAGCGCGTCATCGTGGGTCAGGACCTGATGCTTGAACGCGTGCTCGTGGCGCTGCTCGCGCGCGGACACGTGCTGATCGAAGGGGTACCCGGGCTCGCCAAGACCTTGGCGATCAAGAGCACGGCTCGGGCGATCGACTGCGACTTCAAGCGGATTCAGTTCACGCCCGACCTGGTGCCCGCCGATCTGGTCGGCACGCGAATCTTCAACCAGCGCACGAGCTCGTTCGACATCGAGCTCGGTCCGGTCTTTGCGAACTTCGTCCTGGCCGACGAGATCAACCGCGCGCCGGCCAAAGTCCAGTCGGCGCTGCTGGAGGCGATGCAGGAGCGGCAGGTCACGATCGGCAAGCAAACCTTCCACCTGCCCGAGCCGTTCCTCGTCATGGCGACCCAGAACCCCATTGAGAGCGAGGGCACCTACCAGTTGCCCGAGGCGCAGGTGGACCGGTTCATGTTCAAAGTGGTCATCGGGTATCCCAGCTATCATGAAGAGGTCACGGTGGTCGAGCGCATGAGCGGCATTCCGCCCGAGGTGGTGCCGGTCGTGACGGCCTCGGAGCTCAAGGAGCTGGAGACGGTGACCGATGCCGTCTATGTTGACGCCAAGATTCGCGAATACGCCGTCGCGCTGACCGCTGCGACCCGCAAGCCGAGGGAAGTGGGACTCGACCGGCTGCAGCGATACATCTCCTACGGCGGCAGCCCACGCGCGTCGCTCAATATGGTGCTCGGCGCGCGGGCGCTCGCGCTGCTGCGTGGCCGGGACTATGTCATGCCCGAGGACATCCGTGATCTGGCGCCCGAAGTGCTGCGCCATCGCATGGTCCTCTCGTACGAGGCGCTGGCCGATGAAGTCTCTGCGGACACGATCATCGAGCAGACGATCGGCGCCGTCGAAGTGCCCCGCGTCGCGCTCGGCGATCCGTATGAACGTCTGCGAAGCTCCACCGTCTCCACCGAGACGCCGTTGGGAGCGTAACTGCCGGTATGGCTGTCGCTGAACTGCAGGACACGCCCGAACAGTTGCTGCGGCGGTTGGAGTTCACGATCGTGCGCCGCCTCGACGGTTTTCTGTTCGGAGACTACCGAGGGATCTTCTATGGCCCCAGCCTGGATCTGGCTGAGGTGCGGGAGTATCAGCCCGGCGATGAGGTCCGGCGCATCGACTGGAACGTGACCGCCCGCATGAGCCGGCTCTTTGTTCGTCAGTATCTTGAAGAGCGGGAGCTCACCGCGTGGCTGCTGGTTGACCTTTCACCGTCCATGGCCTTCGGCACACGCCGCCGTCTGAAGCGGGAGCTGGCCGTCGAGTTCGCCGGGGTCGCGTCCTATATCATCACGCGTCACGGCGACAAGGTCGGGGCGATCGGGTTCCCGGCCACCGGAGCGCCGCTCGTGCCACCGAGGACCGGTCGGCGCCACGCGTTGCGCCTGGTGCACACTCTGCAGCGCAGTGAGCCGAAAGACATGGGTCCTACCGACCTCACTGCGATCCTTCGCAACGCGGCGGGCCTTCTGAAGGGACGCCGCCTGGTGTTCGTCGTGTCGGACTTCATTGCGCCGCTTGGATGGGAACGCCCGCTGCGCGAGTTGGGGCGGCGCCATGACGTAGTGGCGGTGTGGATCCGCGATCCCGCCGAAGAGGCGCTGCCCGATGTCGGCATGGTGCCGGTGCGCGATCCGGAGACCGGCGCGCACGCCTGGATCGACACGTCCGACACGCGGGTGCGTGCGGCGTTCAACGCGCTCGTCACCGCGCGACGCACGCGGGTGACCGAGGCGTTCCGACGGGCTCGCGTGGACCGCATCGAGCTGTCGACCGCCGAGTCGATGGTCGATCCCCTTGTTCGGTTTGTCATGCGCCGGCGGAGGCGTCTATGGAATTTACCTGGCCGATGATGCTCCTGGCCGTTGGCCTGGTGCCCCTGCTGTGGTGGGGCTATCGGTTCCTCGCGCGGCGCCAGCGGCGGACGGCCGAGCAGTTCGCCGAGGCCAGGCTGTTCGAGCAACTTGTGGTCCGGCCGCCGTCGTGGCAACGGTCGTTGCCCGTGGCGTGCTATCTGATCGCGGTCCTGCTGCTCGCCGTGGCAATGGCGCGGCCGGTGGCGGCGCTGCCGATGCCGGTGAATCGGGCCGCGGTCATGGTGGCGATCGATACCAGCAAGAGCATGATCGCCACCGACATCTCCCCCACACGGCTCGAGGCGTCGAAGGCCGCAGCACGCGCGTTCGCCAGTCTGGTGCCGCGGTCGACGAAGATCGGCCTGGTCACGTTCAGCGAGTACGGGACGGTGCTGCTGCCGCCGACTATCGATCGTGCCGCATTTCTCGAAGCGCTCGATCGCATCCAGCCGCAGTCGGCGACCTCGGTGGGCGGCGGCATTCTTGAGTCCGTCCGGGTCCTGCCAGGGCGGGAGGCGCTGCTCCGCGAGCGGCTTGAACGGCTGCTGCGCCCGGGTTCCGTTCCGTCCCCGCCGAACCCCCTGGATCCTCGACCCAATCCCGATGACCTGGCGCCCGCGTCGATCATCATCTTCTCTGACGGCGTGAACACCTTCGGTCCGAATCCTTTTGAAGCCGCGCAGCTCGCGCGCGACGGGAAGGTGCGCATCTTCACCATCGGGATGGGCACACCCGGCGGGACCGTGATGCAAATCGACGGCCAGACGGTCCTGGTCCCGTTTGACTCCGCGGGTCTTGAGCGGATCGCGCAGATCACCGACGGCCGATACTTCCCTTCGGCGAGTGCCGAGGAACTCCACCGCGTCTACCGGCAACTCGGCCGTGTGATCGGCTGGGAACGCACCCGGATCGAAGTGTCGTTTCTCCTGTTGGGGGTGGCGGGGCTGTTCGTGCTGACCGGCGGGGCGCTGTCGATGCTGTGGTTCAGGCGGGTGCCATGACATTCGAATGGCCGTCGATGCTCTGGGGACTGGCGGTCCTGCCGCCGCTGGCGTGGCTCTACCGCCGTCTGCTCGGGCAGCAGCCGCGCCGCGCTCTCCTCATCCCCAACGTCGAGCTGCTCGTGCAGGCGGCGTCCTACCACAGTCGGTGGCGTCGCTGGGTACCGCCCGTGCTCTATTCGTTGGCGCTGGTGGCCATCATCGTCGGCCTGGCGCGTCCGATCGCGCCGCTGCCGGTGCCGGCCAC
>JBQTJG010000064.1:0-3460 GCA_052387355.1 Armatimonadota bacterium
TCACTTCAAGGTCGGCGCCGGCTGGGTGCTCGAGGACGTCGAGAAGTTCGAGGTCGTCGATCCCACGACCGTCCGCTTTACACTCAAGCAGCCCAACGCCCTGTTTGTCTCATGGCTCGATAGCCTCTTCATCGTGTCGCCGTCGCACATCCGGAAGAACGAGCGCCGATCCGGCGACCACGCGGCCGACTTCTACGCCGACGGCGCGAACGGCACTGGTCCCTACCGCGTCACGCAGCGCATCCCCGGCGACAAGGTGTTCCTCGAGAAGTTCGACGGCTACTGGGGCGGCTGGCAACCAAAGCACTTCCGCCGGATCGTCCAGTGGGAAGTCGGCGAAGCTACCACACAGCGCCTGATGCTCGACCGGGGCGAGCTCGACGCGATCCGCCTCTTCAGCAGCGACGACGTGCGGGCGATGCGGCGCAACGCCGACTTGGTGATCAACGAGACGCCGTCCACGAACCAGTTCTACATCCGGCTGAACATGGCGCAGGGACCGACGACCGATCCGCGCGTGCGCAAGGCGTTGGCGTACGCGTTCGACTTCAAGCTCTTCTACCAGGTCGAGGACCAGTTCGGCCCCTCCGATGGGCCATGCGTTTCGGAGTTCATGAACGGCTGGAAACCCAACGGCCTCATCAACGAGACCAACATGAGCCGCGCCCAGCAGCTGCTGCGTGAGGCCGGTGTGGGGCCGTTCCGCATGACGTTCCTCTATCCGACCGGCGTGGAGTGGGAGCGCCGCGCTGCCGAGATCTGGCAGAACAACCTCAAGCAACTGGGCGTGACGCTCGACATCCGCACGCAAACTTGGCCCACGATGTTCGCCAAACTGGTGGCCTGGAAGGACACGCGCGACGCCGCCACCATGGAGAACTCCTACGGGCACCTGTGGGGCGTGCGGTACGCCGACACGCACGCGTATCTGAACTTTATGTACCGTTCGGACGCGGTCGGCGGCGCCGGCCGGAACATGATGTACTACAACAACGCCGAGGTCGATCGCATGATCGACCAGGCAACCTGGCAGCCGTCGGCCAAGGCCCGCGTGGACGTGTACAAGCGGGTCTGCCAGATGATCAGTGACGAAGCGCCCGACATCTTCGTCGGCCGCAGCCTGATGCGGCTGCCAATGCGAAAAGACGTGAAGGGTTTTTACTTCGACAAGCTCGACTGGCGGATCCCGTTCCACCACATGTGGCGGGAGTAGGGCGCACGGGGAGGGTCGGATCGGCGATCCGACCCTCCCAATCCTTGGGGGGCAACATCTCCCGCGCCATCCGGCCCCGCTGACTCATGGGCCTCGTTATAGCCCGCCGGCTCGCCTTCATGATCCTCACGGTCGTGGGGATGTCGCTCTTCATCTTCATCGTCACCCACGCCGTGCCGCAGGACCCGGCCCGCCTCGTCGCCGGCGACTACGCTACCAGGGCGACGCTCGAGAAAGTGCGCCGGGACCTCGGCCTCGACCGCTCGATGGGGGAGCAGTACTACCTGTACATGCGCGCGCTACTCCGCGGCGACCTCGGCCGGTCGTTCATGTCGAACAAGCCCGTCCTCAAGGAGATCCTAACCTTCCTTCCGGCCACGATCGAGTTGAGCCTGGCCAGCGTCGCGTTCAGCCTCGTGCTTGGGCTGGGCCTCGGCGTGCTCTCCGCGATCAACCGCGGCGGGCTGATCGATCACGCGAGCCGCCTCATTAGCGTCACCGGCGCGGCGATGCCGATCTTCTGGTACGGCCTGATGCTGCAGTTGATCTTCTATCGCCGCCTGGGCTGGCTCCCGGTGGGCGGGCGGCTGGGATCGAGCTTTGCGGCGCCGCCGACGATCACCGGGCTCTATACGATCGACGCCGCGCTGGTTGGTCAGTGGCCGACGCTCTGGGACGCGCTCGTACATCTGGTGCTGCCGGGATTGTCGCTGGGTTTCCTGACGGTGGCCATCCTGGCCCGCATCACGCGCAGCAGCATGCTCGAAACGCTGAACCAGGACTACATCCGCACGGCCCGCGGCAAGGGCCTGCGCGAGGGCCGCGTGGTCATGGTGCATGCCCTGCGAAACGCGTCGCTGCCGATCGTGACGGTCTTCGGCCTCCGCCTGGGCGCGGTCTTCGCCGGCGCCGTGCTGGTCGAGGCGGTCTTCGCCTGGCCGGGCATCGGCACGTATGCGTATAGGGCGATCGAATTCTCGGACTATCCGGTGATCATCAGTTTCGCCATCATCGCGTCGCTACTGTACGCAGTCGTGAATCTGACAACCGATCTCGTGTACTTCGCGCTCGATCCGAGGATCAAGCAGTGAGCGCGGCCGAGCCGGCCCTGGCACCCGCCATCCTCGTCCTGCGCCGGAGACGGGCTCCGTCGCGCCTGCTGCGCGACCCATCGTTCCTGACCGGCGCCCTCCTCACGCTGCTGATCGTCGTCGCCGCCTCCGCCCCCGGCCTGTTCACCTCCGAAGATCCCCTGCGCGTCGACGGCACACGCCGTCTGGTCGCCCCCGGCGTCGCGCACCCGTTCGGCACAGACGAACTCGGCCGTGACATGTTCAGCCGCGTGCTGCACGGCGCGCGACTGTCAGTCAGCGCCGGCCTCTTCGCCGTCGCGCTGGCGATGGCGCTGGGGGGCGTGCTGGGCGCGATCGCCGGTTACCTGGGGGGCTCGCTCGACGAGGTCATCATGCGCGTGGCCGACATCTTCCTGAGCTTCCCGGCGCTCGTCATGGCCATGGCGATCGTGGCCGCCATGGGGCCCAGCCTGGTGCACGCGCTGGTCGCACTGAGCATCGTCTGGTGGCCGCAGTACGCGCGCCTCGTGCGCGTCTCAGTCGTCGTGGCGAAGGAGGAGGTCTACGTCGAGGCCGCCCGCGCGTCCGGCGCGCGCGAGGCCCGCATCATGCTCCGGCACGTGGCGCCGAACATCCTGAGCCCGCTCATCGTGAAGGTGACACTCGACATCGGGACGGCGATTCTCCTGACCGCGGCGCTGAGCTTCCTCGGCCTGGGCGCGCAGCCTCCAACACCAGAGTGGGGGTCGATGGTCACGACGGGACGGAACTACATGCTAGAGTACTGGTGGTATCCGACGTTTCCAGGCGTGGCGATCTTCCTGACGGCGCTCGGGTTCAACTTGCTCGGAGATGGAGTCAGAGACTTCCTCGATCCGCGGTTAGCCAATGCTTGAATCGTTACGGGTGCGGCGCTATCCGCGTGTCATTTTCGTGGAAGGTCCTGCGGGGCGGCGCGCGCATCTCACCGGAACCGGGCTGGACGTGTGGGAGGTTGTCGCTCGATGCTGACGTACCGCCGGCCGTCGCAGCCGCGCTCGCGCAGTCAGGTCAAGACGCAATGGCGACCGCAGGCAACGCTGCGGCTGATCTTCCTACAAGCACACCTGAGTCGTCAGGCTCAAAGGCGAAAGAATCGTGAGGACATCGAACCGTAGCATCGACGCTACCTGGA
>JBQTJG010000065.1:0-1909 GCA_052387355.1 Armatimonadota bacterium
GAGGCTCCAGAAGTTCTCCAGGCCGTTAGTGTGAATCTTGCCGATGGCGTACCCTCAGGATCGGCGAAGTAGCGAATGGCTTCTACCAGAGTCTTGGGCAGTTCAGTCGCGGTCTTCATGGGTCAAGTGGTTGAGCGGCTCGGCTGAAATTAGGACAGTACCAGCGGCTCAGCGAACCAAAGCTGGCCACGCTCGATCATCAGCACTTCACGGTTCTACGGCCTCGCCACGTAGAGGCGCTCAGGCTTGTCCCGGCCTAGCTGCTGAGGCGGGATAGGTCTGCCGGGCTATCTCCACCCCCGCACCATGACGACCCCTAACGCCGAAGGACCTCAGAACGTGCTCCAATCCGTTAAGCACCGCCAGCACCGTCCGCAGCTCCGCATTGTACCCCATCGTCCCGATCCGCCAGACCTTACCGCGAAGCGGGCCGAACGACGTAGCGATCTCGATTCCGAATTCGTCCAGCAGTTGCAGCCGCGCAGGTTCGTCATCCACGCCATCGGGAATCCGCACGGCGGTGATCATCGGCAGGCGATGCGCGGGGTCGCCGAACAGTTCCAAACCCATCGCTGCGAGGCCGGCCTTGAGCGCGTCGCCGGCGCGCTGGTGACGAAGCGCGCGAGCGTCCAGCCCTTCCTCGACCACCAGCCGCAGTGCCTCACGGATCGCATAAGTCATGCTCGTCGGGAGCGTGTGGTGATTGAGCCGCTCGGGGCTCCAGTAGCGCTGCACTTGCGTCAGATCGAGATAGTTGCTGATCACCGGGGTGCGCCGCGCCGCCATGGCGCGCTCGGCGCGGTCGTTATAGGTGATCGGCGACATGCCGGAAGGACACCCAAGGCACTTCTGCCCGCCGGCGAAGCACAGGTCGAGATTCCAGCCGTCCACATCTACGGGAACACCACCGAGCGTGACGACGGCGTCCACGACGAGCAGCGCATCGTGCGCTCGGCAGATCGCGCCGATCTCGTCCAGCGGCTGCCACATGCCCGTCGATGTCTCACCATGTACCATGCACACGATCTTGGCGGGCGCCTTCTTGAGAGCGCCCTCGATGGCCGGAGGCTCGATGATCCTTCCCCAGTCGGCTCGCACCTGCATGACCTTCGCGCCATAGCGAGTGGCGATATCGGCGAACAAGTCGCCAAAGCGACCGCAGTTGCCCACGAGAACCGGGTCGCCGGGCTCGATGAGGGACGCGAGCGCCGCCTCCATGGCTGCCCGTCCGGTGCCCGAGACCGCAAAGGTTCGCGCGTTCGCCGTGCGGAACGCGGCGCGCCCGAGTTCCATGACCTCGGTCATGATGGCTGTGAATTCTGGATCGAACTGCCCCAGCACCGGCGCCGCCATCGCGCGCAGCACGCGCGGATCGGGGTTGGTGGGCCCGGTGCCGCACAGCAGCCTGATCGGCGGATGAAGGTCACCGATTGTCCGGTTCACGGCATGGCTCCGGCCTCCTCAGAAGCATACCGTTCCGAGAAGGCCTCCAACGCCTGCTGGAACACCGCCAGTGGCGCGCGCACCACACCGGCCCCGATCTGCCCGACGCCAGCCTGCCGGTGAGCGATGCCGGTGTTGATCAGCGGCGTGACCTCGAGCCTGGCCACACGGCGAATGTCAATGCCGGTGGGCGTCCCGTCGAAATCGAGCGCCGGGATCTTGAACTGCGCGCTCTGCCCGATCGTGATCTCTGCCATGGACCGCGTGATGGACGACGCGTCTTTCGCGCCTGGCAATCCCAGAAAACCAATCACCGCGGGGGCGGCGGCCATCGCGAACCCGCCCAGTCCCAGGGTCTCGATGATCGCGCTGTCACCCATGTCGGGATTCGCATCATCGGCCCCAAACCCGGGGAAGTAGAGCCCCTCCGGCGCAGGCGCCGGCGCGGTGAACCATTGATTGCCCA
>JBQTJG010000066.1:0-4734 GCA_052387355.1 Armatimonadota bacterium
GCTGTGAAGCGACCCGGGCGCGCCTTCGCGGCAAACCGATCGAGCCCTTCGCTCAGCAGCCGACCCATCTCACGCATGGCCGCGACCTCGAATGGCGACTTGATCTGCCGGATACAGTTTGCCTCACGGGTGAGATCGATCATCTCGAGCGCCGGGAGGGCGTCCCGGAGGGCCCGGTCATCAGCGAACCGCAACTGAGCGCCTGCCCCCAGCGTGCCGATTCGGCCCTGCCCTCCGGTGAGGTCGTCGACGATGTCGATCACCTTCCGGATCGGCGCTACGCCCCGCTCACCCGTACTCTCAACCCTGGTGGACACCGCCGTCTGCCTGATCCACTCGGCCTGCGTATCGGACAGTAGCACGACGAGGGGTTCGGGGCGATCGCGCTCGATAATGACGAACGCCTGATCTTCCAGGAGCTCGGCGGCAGTGAGGTATCGGATCCAGCCAGTCTGCGAAGGCGCGCCGGTGGCGAGGGCGATGAGGACCTTCACGTCGTGGTCTTGCATCAACGCCTGCAGAGCCCGGATCCTGCGGCGGATGTCCTCCTCGAGCGCTTCTCTTGTCAGACCGACGATGTCCCTTCCTCCGCAGCCATCGTTCGGGTCAGTCAACCTCCGGAAGACCATGGGCGCGGCGCACCTCGTTGATATGGTCGCGCAGGCGCGTCTCCATTGGCGGGAGCCGGTAGTCGATGTCGGCTTCGAGCCGGCTGGCATCGATGCGGTATGGCAGCGTGACCTTCTCCCCGGGCTCAACGAACGAGATTTCCGCACCTGGAAGCAGCCGCTGCACCATCTGCGCGACGTCATCGATGGGCACTGCCGTCACACTGCAGAGATAGACCGGCCGGGTGAGCGTGCCGGCGAAGCACAGGCGAACGAACATCTCGGCAATGTCATCGACGTATACCGAAGGCGGCGATTCCCCTCGGGCCACGCGGATCCCAATGGGCCTGCCCACGGCGGTCAACGAGACGAGCCTGGTCACCTCGGCGCCGGGCCGGCCCGTCTGGCCTCCGGGCCCGAAGGGCGCGCCGATGCGCAGGCCTCGACAGTCGAGGCCGAACCCCTTCGTATAGGCGTCGGCGGTCGCCTCGTTCATCTGCTTGGTATGCGCATAGAACGTGTGGGGATGGAGTGGAGCATCTTCGTCGAGCGTCTCTGTGCCGTGATCCCACTGGTGCCCGTATACGACCATCGAGCTGGCATAGACGACTCGGGCGACGCCCGAATGCCGCGCCGCCTCGAACACATTGCCCGTCCCTTCCACGTTGACGCGAATCGCCGCGCGCAGCTCTGCCTGACTCAGCACCGCAGCGGTGTGGATGATGCGGTCCACCCGGTGCTGGCGGATGGCGGCGACGAGGTCATCGGGCCGCGAGATATCTCCTTGCACAATCTGCAAATGCTGATGCGCTGAGGCAGTGCCTAGTCGTCCGGGGTTCGGATGTGCGTCGAAGCAGACCACGGACTCCCCGCGGGCCAGCAGCCGCTGCGTGGTTCGGGATCCGATAAATCCGGTCCCGCCTGTGACCAGGATCACCGATCGCGCCGCTCCGGTTGAGACGTATCTTTGGGATCTGACCTCCACGTGGCGATCCCGAGGCGATCTGCCTCGGCGTCCATTCCGAGGTGGAGATCACGGCCGAGGCCCAGGACGATCCGGTTGGTGAGGTTGAACATGCCAGCCACCAGGACGATATCGAGGATAGCCCGATCGTCGAACCCGTGGCGCCTGAGCGTCTGCACATCATCGCTGGTCATCGCGCTGGGCTGCGAGGTCAGTTTGTCGGCGAACGCCAGCATCGCCTTGTCGGCGTCGCTGATGGCCGCGGCGGTGTAGTCGTGAATCAACTGTTCTGTGAGGGACGCATCCTGCGCCAGTTCACGGGCGTACCGCCCGTGGCGGAGGGTTCAGTACACGCAGTGATTGCGCGCGGACACCACCGTGGCGATCATCTGGCGCTGCACTTGTGAGAGGGGACCCTCGCCATAGTGCACGATGTCTCCCAGCTTCAGGTACGCCCGCGCCGCCGCGGGATTGAGACTGACCAGGCTGCCATCGGGATTGTGAGTCCAGTCCTTCGCCCGATCCTCAGGCGCCTCGCCGGTAGGACTTCCCCACGCCTGGCGTCTCCTCTGGCTCCAGTCGCGCGACTCCTCGTAATAGCGGGCGAGTTCGCCCTCAGCCTCGTTGGGACCGATCACACGAATCCACGCCACGTCGATCCCTCCATATCAGGGAGTGAAAAGTCCGCGTGCGATGTGCGGGACGGCGACCCGCCCGGCCTCTACTGCCCGATGACGCTCGCCTCGCGGAAGTGCGTGATCTCGATGGGCAAGACGGTGACGCCCCGCAGCGTTCGCTTGCCTGCCGACACCTGGTTGACAAAGGCGACGTAGACCCAGGACTGGTCGTTCCAGACGATCTGTTGAATTCGCTCGTAGATCAATCGCCGGTGGTTGTCGTTGAGGGTACGGGGCCCGATGTCCAGTAGCGCATCCACCTCGCTGTTCGAGTAGAAGTTGCGGTTCGAGCCCCGGGGCGCGAATTGATCGGTCGAGAAGGGAAGGCGCAACGGATAGTCGGGATCGCCGGTCGAGTTCGTGAAGCCACGATAGACCATCTCGAGCGTCGATTCCGTGGGCCCGCGCCGCAGGAGCGAGAAGTAGCGCCCTGTCTCCAACACCTCGAGCTTCACGGTAATGCCCACCTGGCCGAGCATGCTGGCCATGGCCTGGCTGGACTGTTCAGCGGCGATGACGTTCCCCGGCACGACCCACATGGTCGTCGTAAACCCGTTGGGGTACCCGGCGGATGACAGCAGCTCCTTTGCCCGCCGGGCATTGTATTCTAAGAGCTTCTGGCTCTTGTGGCCCCAGACACCCTTGCTGATGGGCGCATCCGCGACGGTCGCGTATCCTCCCAGGATCGTGTTGACGATCGCCTGCTTGTCGATGGCATGCGAGACCGCCTGACGCACCCGCACGTCGTCGAAGGGCTTCTTCGCCACGTTGAGCATGACCCCGGAGACGCGCAGCGAGGGCATGTTGTAGACCCTCATCTGGGAAAGTGCGGCGAGGCGGCGTCCGTCCTCGGGCTGCAGCCCGATCGCAAAGTCCAGCTCGCCGGTCTCCATGCCGATGGCCCGCGATGTGTCGTCCGGGACCATCCGAAACTCGATCACGTCGATCCTGAGTCTCGGGGCGAGCCAGTGGTTGGAATTTTTCTCCATCACGATCCGTGACCCGCGGACCCACTCCTTGAAGACGTACGGGCCCGAGCCCACGGGATTCGCGCCGAACGCCACACGATCCACCCTGGCCACGGCGGTCGGGCTGACGATCGACGCCGGGGTCGTGGCCACACGATTGGGCAGGAACAGGAACGGGATGTCGGTCCGGAACGCCACGGTGTATTCATCGACCGCGGTGACACTTTGGATCATGTCGAACCACGATCGCTGGGGGAATCGGTTGCTTGCGAGCATGAGGCGGTCGAAGCTCTTCTTCACGGCGTCGGCATTGACTGGGGTCCCATCATGGAACCTGTGGCCCGGCCGCAGTTTGAACGTCCAGGTCAGCCCGTCAGAGGACACCGACCAAGACGCGGCCAGATGCGGTACGACGTTCGAGTCTTGATCGAGCCCGACCAGGCGGTCGTAGAGATGAGCAAACAAGGTGGTTTTGTTACCGATGGCATCGCTGTTTCCGTCAAGAGAGTCGGGTTCGATGGGGATCCCGACCACGATCTTGACCGGTCTGCGCTCGGCTGACGGCGCGGGCTGAGCGCCAAACAGGATTGCCACGAGCACGATGCCACAGGCGATCGCCAACAATGGCACGCGCCACGTTCGATGTCGCATGGCCATCCTCCCCAAAGGCATGCATTCAAGGCTCACAGTGTGATTCTACCGCAAGACATGCCCCCGAGATCCGGTTAGGCGAAGAGGTCCTTCAGGGCGAGCTCGAAGTCCGGCAGCGGCGGTGCCGCGCGCAGTGTCTCGTCACAGCCATAGCGGATGGAGCCCACCCTCGTGTGGACCGTCAGCGTCTGCGACTCCGGATCCAGAACCCAGACCGCCTGCGTGCCAGCCCCGAGGTAATCGCCGATCTTCGAAGCGACATCGGAACGCCGGTCATCGGGCGAGAGGATTTCAACTGCCAGGTCCGGGGGCCCGGGGAAAAAGGCCACGGGCATAGGCTCGGGCATCCTCTCCGTGAACACGACGGCAACATCTGGCGCACGAACAGTGGGCGGATCTAGACTGAGGACGAACCCGACTTCAACCAGCACGGCGCCAAAACCACGCCCGACAACATGCTCCCGCAGGCGTGCGTTGAGCGCCGAAGCAAGAAATCCGTGACGGACGCCGGCAGGGGTCAGCTCGATCGCCTGCCCGGCCACGAGTTCCGCCCTGGGGATGGAGCTCCCCAGGCGCCAGAACTCCTCAATAGAGACTGGGGCGCGGATCTCCGGACTCATGTGAAAAGTATAGCATTCACTAGATCACCCCATCTTGTCATCGGCCACTACTTTTCGCTTGTTCGGGGATCACCCTCAAGAAAAGCGATAGGCACGGACTGAAGGTCCTCCTGATCTCACCGTGGAGGTTCTGTCTCGACGCGATGAACCGGGGGACGTACAGCAGCGGGTCCGGGACTTCCTGGACGCCGGCGGCCACCTGGTGTGGCTCGTAGCTCCCAAAGCCAAGACTGTCACGGTCTATCG
>JBQTJG010000067.1:0-11458 GCA_052387355.1 Armatimonadota bacterium
CCTGCAAAGCGGGAACCAAACCCGTCGACCAGCTCCTCGACGAAGTCCGCCCCCGAACGGGACAGGTACAGGTCCGAGACGATCTGACGATCCGCGGTCTCCAGCACAGACGGCCTCCCCAGACGAACTCGCCACTGACTTTTACCGTTGGTGTCGCGCTATCCTTCGGCACGAGGTGAGCTGGGCAGGGGGTTGTGATGGCCAGGTAACGGATCACAAGGGTATGATCTGCTAGCGGCGTATTACCATGTAGCCTTTGCACATGGAGGTGCGCTATGCCGGGCATGGGAGAACGGAATTGGGGAATGATTCTGTTGGGCGTCTATCTGATCCTGGTCGGCCTTTCGGTCTTCGGCCTCATCCTGCCGGGAGTGCTGACGGGAATCATCGCCCTGATTGCAGGGATCTTGCTTCTTGTCCCGCTCGTTCGGTGAGAATGTAGCCCGCACCGGCAACGAACCCGAGGGCCTGGCGGATAGACTCCCTTCAGGCCCTCGGGCACCCGATCGCGGCCCGGCGCACCGAGCTATTTATTGAGCTTCGAGATCTTGGTTCCCTCGAGCGTCAGGTTGTACATCAGGCCCTTCTGGCCGATCACGAATCCCACGATGGGCTGATTGATCTTCGTGGTGTCGATAGAGGCATCGGCTCCAACGTCAATCAGTACCACCGATCCATCAACGCCGACCTGCCAACCCTGGCTGGCGCGGAACTTCCTGAGAGCTTCATCCTGCAGGAACACGATGACGATGTCCTTCTTCTGGGCCCCGAGCTGGAACCCGATCGAGGCGGCCGCGATGCTGTAGTAGGCAGCCGTCCTGCCGCCCATGCGCAGCGCGCCCTCGCCGTATTCTCCGCCGACCCCGATGCCGGCCTTGAGGACACCCGCGAACACGAGGACACCCTTGGCGTTCCGGAGGAGTTCTCTGGATCCATTCACCTGCTTCGTGAACCGGTCCAGCACCGAATTCACGCCGGCGTCGATCTCCTGCGCCGTTTTGGCATACGACACGCTCGGCAGCATGAAACTCCCCACCAGGGAAAGACAGACTGCCCAAACGATGCTTCTGCTAAATCTCCATGCTCTCATCGTCGTCGCCCTCCTTAGAAAATATCGCTCGTTATCGTTTCACCCTTGCGTCGGAGCATTTCGCGAACTCGGCCCATCACCTCCAGGCGGTTGCATCCCTTACTATCGTACCCTCCCCGGCAGCTACCTAACCACCAGGAAAGCGTCGGGTGAGGTCGGGGCCCTGCGTTCCGCATCGGCGAGAAGGGTCCCCGGCGTCCGGCTAGGCGCCCGCTGCCAGGGCGATGGCCACGGCGTAGAACCGCGTCCTGAAATACAGGTCATCGACCGGTAGCGACTCGTTCGCGCCGTGGGCCCGGTCCTGTCCTTCCTTTCGACTCGGGTGCTCCGGTGAGAACCCCAGCGCAGGGGTTCCGATTTCCCGCGGGAAACGAGAGTCGGTGAAACCGACCGTCAACGTCGGGAAGACCTCGGTCGCCTTCCCCGATGCAACAGTCAGGGCCTTCCCGATCAATGCCGTCAAGGCCGCGTTCTGCCGCACGGGTTTCGAAGTGGCCGTCGTGATCAGCGTGACCGTCGCAGGCAGACCCCGGGCGCGGGTTTTCAGGTAGCGCAGGACATAGCCCCGGTCGTGCTGTGGCAGTGTGCGGACGTCGCAGATGACCTCGCACTGGTCGGGGACACTGTTCGACTTCACCCCGCCGCGGACAATCGTCGGGGTCACGGTCGTGCGCGTGAGCGCCCGGATCTCCGTGGCGAGCGCCTCGTTGTCCCTGCCGAGCCTGTCGAGAAACGCCTCAAGGCTCCCGCCGTCCGCAGCATCGAACCTGGGCACCCAGCGAAAGCCCGCCAGCAGCGCCTTGTCGATACTCGGATCCGGTGGTTCCCGCAGCACGCGATCCACGAATTCTGCTGCGTGTGCGATCGCGTTGGCGCCTCGCCATGGCGTCGCCGCATGCGCGCCGGCGCCCGAAAACCTGATCACTGCCTCGTGCCGGCCTTTCTCGTTCCAGGCGACGCCGTAAAGGAGCCGGCGGCCCTCTTTGTGCCGGCGGCCGCCACCTTCGTTGAGCGCCACGTCGGCCTTGAGCAGGTGAGGATCCCGCTTCCGTATCCAGCCTGCACCGAACCGCCCGCCGGCCTCTTCGTCGGCGAAACAGAGAAGTCTGACCTCCTTTCGCAGCGGCAGCCTCAGCCGACGCGCGATGAGCAGGGCCACCACCTGTGCGGCCGCGGTGCCTTTCATGTCCGACGTCCCGCGGCCATAGAGCCGGCCGTTCCGGAGTGCGGGGGCGAACGGCGGCGTGGTCCATGTCGCTGGATCGCCGGCGGGCACCACGTCGCTGTGCGACAGGAGCAGCAGTCCACAGCCGCGTTTCCGGCCAGGCAGAGACGCCGCGAGGTTCTGCCGCGCCTGGGTGCGCCCGAGGAGCCGGACGTCCGTGATCCCCTCCTGCCGGAGAAGATCCGCCAGGAACTGGGCGGCCAGGACCTCGTTGCCGGAATCCGGCGCCCCCGTGTTCGTGGTATCTAGTCTGACAAGCGCTTTGGTTAGATCAAGCACCTCGAGGCGCGCCCGGTCAGCTTCTCGCAGAATCCGGTCTATCGTACGGGCGCCCATGAGCGTCCCTCCTTCGTTTTCCGGCGAGATGTGCGTTTCAACGCGAGGAGACCCTCAAGCATTGGCGTCCTGGCCACACCGTTCCTGCGAAAGGTTCGCCGCGATCGGGGGGAATTCAGGGGATATCGCATGAAAGACTCTCGCACGGCTGTTCGGAAAGGGGTTCACATGATGATCGACCTCGTGATCAAAGGTGGCACTGTGGTCACCTCTGGAAGCGTGGCCACATGCGATGTCGGCGTTCACGACGGCCGCATCGTGCAACTGGGTGGGGAACTGCGGGGCCGCCGCGAGATCGATGCCGGGGGTCGGTACGTGTTCCCCGGCGGCGTGGACGTGCACGTGCACTTCACCTCGATCCTCGAGCCGGGTCCTGGCGTCGAACTGCGGCCCGATGACTTCGCCACCGGTTCAGAGGCGGCGATCGCCGGCGGCATCACCACGATCGGCAATATGACGTTTCAGCGGAAAGGCGAGACCCTTCACGAGGCCCTGGCGCGGGACCTGGCCATCGCGGAGCGTGACGCCGCCGTCGATTATGTCCTCCATCCCGTCGTCATGGATCCGTCACCCAGGACAGTAGCCGAGATCCCGATCCTGGCGTCCAAGGGGCACACCAGCATCAAGATCTTCCTGGTGTTCGATCACTTCGACCAGCACGTCGACGGGTACCTCCAGGCGATGCGCGCCGCGGCCAGGAGCGGCGTACTGACCATGCTGCACTGCGAAGAAGGCGCGCTCATCCGGTGCGTCTGCCGCGAACTGTTGGCTCAGGGACTGGGCGGCGCGCGGCATTATCCGGACAGCCGCCCGGTCTTCACCGAGTCGGCATCAGTTGAACGCGCCATCGGCTTCTCGCGGGCGACCGGGGCGCCGATCTACGTGGTGCACCTCTCCTCGGCCGCGGCGCTGGACGCGTGCCGCCGGGCCCGGGCGGATGGTGTGCCGATTTACGTGGAGACGCGGCCTATCTACCTGTACCTCACGCGGGAGATGTTCGAGCAGCCCGACGGCGCGACGTACGTGGGTAACCCCCCGCTGCGCGAGACGGTCGATGTGCGCGCCATCTGGCACGGCCTGTGGGGCGGCGAGATTCAGTGCCTGTGCAGCGACCACGCGCCCTGGACGTTGGCCCAAAAGCTCGATCCGTCGCTTGATATCACGACGTTCCGACCGGGGATGGCTGATCTCGAGACGCTGATGCCGATGCTCTATTCCGAAGGCGTGCGCCGCAACCGCATTTCGCTCAGCCGGTTCGTCGAGGTGACGGCGACGAATACCGCCAAACTCTTCGGTCTGTATCCGCAGAAGGGCACCATCGCCGTCGGGTCCGACGCCGACCTGGTGATCTGGGACCCGAACCTACACCGCACGATCGACGGCGCCGCGATGCGATCGAAGGCCGGCCACACTGTCTACGACGGGCGCGAGGTGCAGGGCGGGCCCGAGTACACGATCAGCCGCGGCGAGATCGTCTTCGAAGGCGGCTACCTGACCGCGCGGCGGGGTCGCGGCCGGTGGGTAAGGCGCAACCGCACGATGTCGCTCTAGACGCCGGACGCCTTAGGGTAGCGCGGTTTGTACCGCCGAAGCCCGACGCTCGCCAGTTCTGCAGAGGCAAGCCGCTCATAGCGGCCAGCCGTCCAATCGCCAAAGGGATCAGGCGTGTAGCGAAGCAGTTCGGGATACGAGAGCCGGTGAATCGCTCGGGCGGCCAGGAGGCGCTCCAACTCCGCATCATGCAGGCGCGGCGCGACACGGATCGCCGATGAGGCGGCCCGGAGCATCGAGACCCGCTGCAGCCGCCAGGGAAGATAGCGTTGGAGCCAGATCGCGATAGGAACCACCGCGACAATCATGCCGAGCGCGACCGCGGTGATCAGGAGGGCGCGTTCCAGATCGCCGCCGACCCCAAGAAGCGGTGACGCCGTCGCGGCGAATGCCTGTCGAAGGCCCTCACCGGCGGCGTGCCCGATGACGGGAACCCTCGCGAAGACCTCGTCGATCTGCTTACCCGCCGCGTCGAGCGCGACGCCGGCCTCCCGAACGGCGCGGCCTGCGCCAGCAAGGCGGGCCAGATGATCGTAGAGCAGCCAGCCGACCCATCCCCACCCGGCAATCCAGACGCCCGTCGCCGTATCTGCGGTCACCTCCAGCGTGCGTGGGCCAGACAGTTCGCTCCAGAGTGTCGGCATGGTGACCTCCTCAGCGCTGATGGCCTTCGCGATGGCTCCCGGCACTTCCCTGGTCGGGGAAGTCTTTACCTGCCCCGCCATAGCCGTCCAAAGGTAGCGATGGCGGCACCGTCGTAGGATCAAGCGATGAAGGAGTCTGGGAGGGACAGCCATGGAGGGACAGCCATGAAAGAGGCCATTTACGCGCTGCTACACGACCTGACCGCGCTGGACGGTGTGTCGGGGGACGAGACCCCCGTCGTGCGCCGCCTGGCCGAGGTGCTCGGTCCCGTGGCCGATGAGGTCACGATCGATCCCATGGGCAACCTTCAGGCCGTACGGCGGGCGGCGCGGCCCGGACCGACGGTGGCGATCTTCGCTCACAGCGACGAGATCGGCCTGATGGTGAAGGCCATCGACGCGCAAGGCTTCATTCGATTTCATCCTGTCGGCGGCACCCCGGCTCCTGTGCTGCCGGCCCGGCTGGTCCGGATCGGAGGCCGGCATCTGGGCGTGACGGGCATCAAGAGCGGGCACTATCAAACCGCCGACGACGCCGGCCGGGTGAAGACGGCCGCGGAGAGTTATATCGATGTAGGAGCGCGCACCGCCGACGAAGTCCGCGCCATGGGCATCGAGATAGGTGACCCGATTGTGTTGGTGGCTCCCCTGACGCGGCTCACGCACAATCCCGATCTCGTGCTGGGCAAGGCGGTCGACAACCGCATTGCCTGCGCGCTTCTCGCACGCCTGTTCCTGGATCGCGTTGCCGTGCCCGCCGGCACACTGGTCGGAGTCGTAACCGTCCAGGAAGAGGTGGGCCTGCGTGGCGCACGGGTCGCCGCTCAACGCATGCAGCCTGATTTCGCCGTCGTGGTGGACACGATGCCCGCGGCCGGCCCGCCCGACATGCGGCTCGATACGGAACTGAACGCGGTGATGGGCGGCGGGCCCGCGCTTCAGGTGATGAGCCGGGACTACCTGATGCCGCCCGCGGTGAAGGACTTCCTCGTGCAGACCGCCTCCGACGAGGGCATTCCCTTCCAAATCGCTTCTCTCAACACCAGCAACACCGACGCTGCCGCGGTGCACGTGGCTGGCCGGGGCATTCCGACAGGGGTGATCGCCCTGCCCCGACGATACTCTCATTCACCAGTGGAGATGCTCGACCTGAACGACGCGGTGCATACGTTCAGATTGCTCCAGGCGATCGTGGCGCGGATGGACCGACTGCCGCCGTTTGGCCTGGCTGACCGGCCTACCGAAGATCCTTGATCACCTCTCAGGGAGCATAGGCTCCCTGAGCATGCTGTTTCCCCTCACAGGACAAGAGGGATTGAGGCCCCCCGCCTAGCAGTAATTGACACCCACAATGCCAGGCTAGGCGGGCACCACTTAGGGATCCCAGGGAGAAGTTGCCATGAGCGCGGGCAAGTGGAGTGGCAACGCTTCTGCCAGAAGTAGTGCCCATGCCAAAGAAGGGCTGCTGCGCGGGTTGCCGATGCGGCCGCACGCACTGGTTGGTCGCGAGAAGGACTTGGGGAGGTCTCAGGCACTTATCTTGCGCGGCAACGTGCGGCTTGTCACCATCACGGGTCCGCCGGGCGTAGGCAAGACACGGTTCGCGATCGAGTTGGCATCCACCGTTGCTGCGGAATTTGACGATGGCGTCGTATTTGTGGATCTGGCCCCCGTGCGCGATGCGGATCTCGTCCTGGATGCTATCGCCCAGGCGCTGGGCGCGGTCGACCACCCGGATCGCCCGGCGCTGCAGCGCCTCCAGAGATACCTGGGAGACCGAAACCTCCTGCTTCTTCTGGACAACCTGGAACACGTTATTGCAGCCGCTGGCGGCGTGGCCGATCTGCTGGCGGCCGGTCTGTACGTAAAGTTGCTTGTCACGAGTCGACAGCCGCTGCACGTCCGTTGGGAGCATAGATACAACCTCCTCCCCCTCGCCCTGCCTGACGCAACGGCACGATCGGATCAGGACACACTGGCCCGATACCCGGCCACCGTTCTCTTCATCGAGCGGGCACGTGCCGCAGAGACGGGATTTTTGGTAGATGAGCGAACCGCACCGACCGTGGTTGAGATCTGCCGCAGGCTGGATGGGCTTCCCCTCGGGATTGAACTGGCGGCGGCCTGGGTCGGTGCGTTAGGGCTGGATGCGATTCTGTCGCGGCTGTCGGACCACCAGGGCCTCCCACTGGGCGGTCCACGCGATGCACCTGAGCGGCAGCGGACCCTCGTTGATGCAATAGCCTGGAGTTACGACCTCTTGAATGACACAGAGCGAAGAGTGTTCCGCGCTCTTGGAGCCTTCGCTGGTGAGACTCCTCTTGAAGCCATCGAGGCGGTGTGCAAGGAGCTTCGGGTCGATGTGCTTACCCCGGTTGCGGGGCTCGTAGATAAGAACCTTCTGTTGCGGGTTGGAGATGGTGAAACTCGCTTCCGAATGCTGGAGACCATCCGTGGGTTTGCGGAGGAGCGACTGGAGCTCACGGGCGAGGCTGATGCAGTGCGCAGGCGCCACGCCGCCTGGTTCCTCGGGCTCGCCCAACGGGCGGAACGGTTCATATGGAGTGAGCACCAGGCGGCATGGCTCGAGCGTGTCGTGCGTGCCCACGACAACGTCCGCGTCGCGCTGAACTGGTGCCTCAGTGGCCAGGACGAGGAAACCGGGGTGCTGCTCGCGGCGTCCATGCACCGCTTTTGGTTCGCACGCGGGTACATTCGTGAGGGCCGCAGATGGTGCCAGATAGCGGCATCCAAGCAGCAGGTCTCCGCCAGGGGGCGCGCCCTGGCCCTCAGGAACCTGGCATTTTTCCTGACGCATCAGGGTGAGGCCGAACAAGCGGTCAGGCTGGCAGAGCAATCCGCGGCGTTGGCCCGATCGGTGGGCGAGCCCTCGCTGATGGCATGGATTCTGCTGGGTTTAGCCCAGGCTACAGTTGCGCGAGCGGATTTCGAACGTTCCGAGCGCCTCTATGGTGAGATGTTGGAGATGGCGCGCCATGCAGGTGACGAGACGTTGGCCGCTCGGGCTCTCTGCGGGATCGGGAACATGCTGCGGATTCGGGGCGACAAGGGGCGTGCGCGGGTGGTCCTCGAGGAAGCACTTTCGCTGGCTCGTCCGCGCCATGACAAGTGGCTGACGAGTCTCGTGATCGGTGACCTCGGTCTTGCGCTTGCGCCAGAAGACCCTGGGCAGGCCTTGATGCTACTTGAGGAGAGCCTGGCGCTTTCCTACGACATCGGGCATCGCTGGCTGACCGCACGCCGCCTGGAGGACCTGGCGCGCGTCCTGGCGTCTTCGGATCGCGCGGAAGTCTCAGCCAAATTGCTCGGTGCGTCCGAGTCTTTGCGGGATGCCTTCGGGTTCGCACGCAGCGTTTCGCTGCAGGCAGCAGTCGGCGCGGCCGCGCGTGAGCGCCTCGGGCCTGCTGCGTTCGAGGCCGCGTGGAGCAAGGGGAGAGCGATGACGTCCGACGAGGCAGTGGCGCTGGCTCTCGGGCGGAGCGCTCCCGCACCAGTGGAACGGGCCCAACGTCCCGGCGGCCTGACCGGCCGTGAAGTCCAAATCGTCCTGGACATCGCCCGTGGCCTGACCAACCGTCAGATAGCAGAGAGGCTGGGGATCTCCGAGCGCACCGTGGACGCGCATGTCCAGAACGTCCGGAACAAGCTCGGCATGGAGAGACGCGCGCAGATCGCCTCCTGGGCCTCCGCTCATCTACCGGAAAGCACACCCGTCTAAACCTTCCGACATCTCCAGCCGCCGTTCCCCAGATACTTAGGTGTTTTCTCGGATGGCAGCAATCCTCCGGCAGCGCACGATAGAACGACAGCGCGAAGCGAAGCCGCGCCGGGAGGTGTGTCCTGTGAGGCATGGTTTCCTGAGTGTATTCACCGTTCTGATCTGCGGGTTGTTCATCTTGTCATCGATGACGGCGGCCCAACAGCAACAGCCTCTTGTGATTAAGGCGTTGGCCGAGAAGAGAGTCACCCAGTTGCCACCGGAGCCGCTGTTCTGGCGCCTCGAGACCTTTCCCACAATCGCCCAGGCGCGAGCTGCTGCGGGGGCCATGGGACTGGCGGCCGAGTCGGGGGGTAAGGCCTGGCTTTTCACCCTTGGCCCGGCAGGTGGGTCTACAGCCGGCGGAGCGAAGCTCGCTGAGGTCGGGCCGTTGCCGCGAGTGGTCGCGCCTGAGTACCTGCTTCGGATCAACGAGGCGACCGGACCACCCGGAAGCATCACGCCCGTCCACTCTCATCCTGGTTCCGAGGCATTCTACGTACTCGCTGGTCAGCAGACCGTCCGAACGCCGGAAGGGGTCATCCTGATTGCGGCTGGTCAGGCCGAGGCGGGCCCGGGGGGCGGTACGCCGCTGCAGGTCTCCAGTAGCGGAGGGACGGATTTGCATGCGGTGGTGATGTTTGTGGTGGACGCCACCAAGCCCTTTTCATCTCCGGCCACGTTCCGGTAGGCCAAGCGAACCGAGGCACGGGCACCGGTTTCTGAGAATCACTCGCAGGTGTCATGCTGCGCAGGCGACTGGAGGCCTGCTAGGCCGCCTCTAAAAGGCTGCTTACTGTGGTCACCTGTTGACATGAAAATGTCATGGCAATATACCTTGATGACCTCCACTTGATGCGATTCAAGCTTGCGTTCAATCATTGCCCAGGACCGGCTCCTCAAGCCCCGACGACGCCAACTCATACTTCCCCTGAATACCCTTTGCACGTCGACGCCGGGCTCGATAGTATCGTCCAAACTGACGGGCCAGACGCGCGGCTTCGTCCGGATGCGACTCGATCAGGTTATACTGCTCCTGAGGGTCGTTGTTTAGGTGGTAGAGTTCGTCCTTCTCGCCAGCCGGCCGTTCGATGTAGCTCCAGGTCTTCGTACGGATGCAACGATCGATGCCTTCGTGATAACCGGTGATGACCGCCTGTCGGTGCTCATCGGTATCGCGTTCGACGACGCCGCGGAAGCTCTTCCCATGCATGGCGTCGAGGCTCGAGGGCAGGCCGAGGAGCTCTAGCATGGTTGGCACGACATCCTGAAACTGGATCAATGCATCAGACCGCTGCCCGCCGTGCCGACCCCCGGGCAAGCGGATCATGAACGGGATGCGGAGCATTTCATTGTAGAGGCGATCGGCGCCCTTCAGGAACTTGCCATGATCGTTGAGAGGGTGGCCGTGGTCGGCCAACACGACGATGATCGAGTCGTCGAGATACCCGAGGTCGCTGAACGCCGTAAAGAGCCGGTCCAGGCACTGATCTATGAAAGCCACCTCTCCCGCGTACAAGCCGCGCATCAGGCGCGTCTCTTCGGCCGTCGCCCAGGTCTCACTCAGCCCTCCCATAGGGAGGATCAACCTCGGCCCTGTGTAGGCTGAGTCGGTATACGTGTCAAACCGGGCAGGGGGATCCCACGGTTCGTGCGGATCAAAGCAGTCGATCCACAGGAAGACGTTCTTATGCACCCTGTTCTTCTTGAGCCAGACCACCGCTTCGTTCATGACGCGGGGCGCGAACCAGTCTTCCTCAGCGCGAAAGTCATCGGTGTTCGCAAGGAATTGGGCCACTCGCTGGCGCCACTCCTGAGGATAATTCGGGTTGACGTAGCGCTCTACCGGCCGTCTCGAGGGCGCAGACTCCCACGGGTCGTACTCTTGCCCGTGGATCCAGCGGTACGCGTGAAAACCGGCATGGTAGTTCATGCCGGGGGCCCTGTAATGGTAGCAGTCCGAGATCAGGCCACACACGTACCCTTCGTTTCGCAGGATTTGCGCGAGCGTGAGATCGCCGGGCCGCAGCGGCGCCCATGGCCGGAACGGCAGGGAGCGCTGGCCAGTCATCAAGACATAGCGGGCCGGAATCGTGGGGAGACCCTCGGGATACGCATTCGTAAAGACAAGGCTGTCACGGCTGAAGGCATCAAGATGGGGAGTCTGGCAGGCCGGGACGTCTGGGAACGGACCTCTGCCCTGGTGGTGCGCGCTCACATGATCCTGGCGGAGGCTGTCGAGCACGAGGACAATCAGGTTCACTGTCTTCCCTCCACGACCGTAGCGAATTCACCGCGTGGCGATGACGCTGCTGATGCTGGCGGCCATCGCGATCAGCGTCCCGTACTGGCGCACGGTCGGATTTCTCACGCCATGACCCCGTCTGACTTCACCCAACTCCTGATGCCGGGTAGGGGAAGTCTGACGGGCGGGCCGCTGTGGGGACGACATGCTTACGCATGGCCGCATCGCATACCGCGTACCCCCAATTGATGAGGCGTTCCTGCGTCGTCGTATCGAGTGCGGCCAGGCGGGTGGGCACCTCGGCAAGGCGCATGGTGAGGTGGTGGGGGCACAGGAGGGGATCTGCGAGGCGGTAGTTCAGGATGTCCGTGCGGATGCCCCAGTATGCCCCATCGCGCCAACCCGGGCCGCCGACCGGCTTGACCTCATACGCGTTGATGACCTGCCGCTTGCGGAGAGAGCGCACCTGATTGTCAACGAGCTCGAACATGCGGAACGAGTGGCGCAGCCAGTCTGTCTTGGGACGCGCCTGCGGCCCCATTTTTCCTCCCGCGTCGCTCACGAGGATGGTGAGATAGCGCTTCCACGC
>JBQTJG010000068.1:0-11533 GCA_052387355.1 Armatimonadota bacterium
ACCGGCGCGTTCAATTTGCGGAATGCGAGCGGCACGGGGACGCAGGAGACGACCAACTACTACTACGACGGCATCCGGCCGATCTGGGAGACCGACGGGGCCGGCGCACTAGTCGTTCAATCCGACCGAGACCTCTTCGGGAACCTGCTGAGCCGCCGGCTGGCCAACAACGCCCGCCGGTACTACCACTACGATGGGATCGGCTCGACGACGGCGCTGACCACGGAGAACGGGACGCTGACGGCGACGCTGCTCTATGAGGCGTGGGGGAAAGTGCGGGCGGCGAGTGGCGGGGGGCAGGGCGTCTACCGGTTCACCGGGGCGGAACTGGATGCGACGACCGGGCTCTACCATATGGGGGCGCGGTTCTATGACCCGACAATCGGGCGTTGGTTGAGTGAGGATCCGGTGCAGGACAAGTCCTTTGAGCCCGCGACGCTGAATTTCTATGCGTATGTAGTCAACAACCCCACCCTACTCATTGATCCGCACGGGACTGATCCTTTCGAGGACGTTGATTCGACTGGCGACGATTTTCACCAAGCTCTCGAGAATGCGAGGCGAGAAGGAGCAGCGCTAGGCGCAGGACAGGTTGAGAGTCGGAAAATCGATGAGGCTGCGCGCGCGTTGCAGGATATCTGCAAGTGTGACTTCGCGACGGCTCGACGGATAGTCCTCGATATAGTCAGCAGGGCTGGCGGCAGGCCAAGTGCTGGCGCAACGCTGGCGCAGGGCCTGTACATAGCATCTGGAGTGTTCTTCGTCGCGGGCGCCTTTGCGAGCGCGACTTGGTTGACGATAAGAGGCGCTGCTGCAGCAACAGCCTGGGTGCGGCACGAAACGTATTCCGTGTTTATCAACATCGGCACGATCACTCTCGCTTTTGGCTTCGTCACAGACGCTGTATGCTGTGGGGCAGTAGTCCTCAGGGCTATGGGGAGGAGTTTGTCGGATTGGTTGAGGTCACGTCATAGGTGATTCGATGGTGATCTATGTGCTGCTCGCCGGCGGGATTGCCGCCTGTCTGATGGGTCTGCTCGGTATCGCAGTGGTGACACGAGACTTCCTGCACGAGGCGAGGACAGGCGGAGACGTCGCAGCATTGGACCCGTTAGGTCCAATCCTATCGCGGAGTATTGGTAGCTTTCTGGTCGGTATCCAGATGATACTCGTTGCTTACTACGGGGCGTGGGTGGTTGACGATCAATTCATTCCGCTCTGGCCCGGCATTGCCGGCGCACTCATGGTGATGATTGCCGGGTTGTGGCGCATGGTCCAGAGTCGAAGGCAGAAGGCTACCAAGAAGCCGAGTCGGTAGTTTTCGACTGTTCCGATTATTGTTACTTGGCGAATGCCCCCCTCTCGATGGATTTGGCGGACCAGGCAACTCCTTTCATGGATCCCAGGGAAGGGAATTACTAGCTATAGCTAGCTTAGCTCTGGGACTTGGTGTTCCTGGGCTCGGTCAAGCTGCCCTTATTGTTGCTGGCGTAGTAGCGTTGGGCGTATTGTCCCACACAGCCGCAGACGCGATCATGAACTTCGCTATACGAAACAGGCCAAGACAGTCGCAGCCGGCCAACTAGGGACTGCTTTAGGACATGCAGGGCGACTTGCGACACCTGGTGGTCCAAGAGATCCGCGTGGTGGGTGGAATCGCGAGTTGAAAGCAGCGCTGGACAAGATCAAGGGAAGGTGGACAAGTTCGGAAAGTCCTATGAAGATTCTCAAAGAACTGTACAAGAACGATCCTGAAAAGCTAGCGAAGGCGCTGAAGGACCTTGAAAAGCTTAAGGAGCATCTCCAGAAGATCGGTCTAGATCCTGCAGATTTCTTCAATCCGAGCCCATGATCGGGTACGATTTGGGCAGTGAAAGCGAAAAGGTGGGTAGGGAAATGGACGAAACCAGACTTGATAAGATGATAGCGGCCGGTCAGTTGGAGGAGGCGTTGTCACACGCACTTAAGCAAACGCAAATAGACGGAAGCAACAGCTTGCCAGAACGATACGCCGTCTTCAGAGCGAGAGATACGCGTAAGAAACCATGAAACCAGTCGCATACGAGACGCTTTGGAGGCTAAGCTCAGCAGCTTCAAATATCCAGAGGGCGCCCTCACCGCGTTAGCCTTTGACATGTCGGAGTTCGATGGGGCTTGCCGTGGCTATCTTGAACGTGTCCGGAAGCTGCTTGCGAATGCAGAGCAGGATCCGAATCTGGTTGGAGTCAAATTGACGACGATCGAGGCTGGACTAGAAGATGCACGCGGCCATCTCGAAGATCTGAGGGAGTCGCTCCCGAGACTTTATTCATTCTTAGCGAGACTCGGCGATGAGGACTTGGATGTTCGAAAGCGGTAGCCTTCAAAAGATCCTCAAAAAACTGGCTGGGGGCCTTTTGGTCGCTATGCGAACGGTGAGGATCAGGCGTGTGCCTCTTTGGCGCAGTAGCCCCTTAAGCGGCTGCGAGCCGCTCTTCAGCCATTTGGCAGTAGTCCGAATTGAGTTCGATGCCGACGAAGCGGCAATCGCAGATACGTCATGCTCAAGTCCGCGCCCGAGCTGGTCAGGGTGATCGGCGTCGCGTCAAGCCTGGGCACGTCGTCCGCCGCGCTCCCGGCCGTCCGCGATCAGGAGATCGACTTCTTCACGCGGCTGCGAAGACCGGTAGCGCTGAGGGCTGGAATCGGCTCAGTCTCGTTCGACTCCAATCTGTGATGAAGACCAGCGACACACAGACCAACGTGCCGGATGAGTCCTTGGGGGCCCTCTTTCGACGATTCTTGAAATTCGGGTTCCTGGCGTGGGGCGGCCCGGTGGCGCAGATCGCAATGATCCGCCAAGAGCTCGTTGAGGACGAGCATTGGATTTCGCGCGACCGCTTCAACCGGGTTCTTGCCGTGTACCAAGTCCTACCCGGCCCCGAGGCCCACGAGCTGTGCGTGTATTTCGGGACGTTGTCCCGGGGCCGGCTCGGCGGTTTGTTGGCAGGCCTGGGCTTCATGCTTCCTGGGTTCGTGTTGATGTTTGGCCTTTCGGCGCTCTACGCGCAAGGCATCCAGTCGGCCCTGTTCAAGGCGTTCTTCCTCGGGATTCAGCCGGCTGTCGTTGCGCTGATCGTCCGCGCCGTCCACCGGATTGGCGGCCACGCGGTCACAAACCGCTGGCTGTGGGCTATCGCGATTGGCGCGGGGGTGGCACAGCTTGCCGGGACGAGTTTCTGGATCACCCTGCCCCTCTCGGGAGCCATCTACCTTCTCATCTCACAGAGGCGCTTCGTCATTGCGGCCGGAGCCGGCGCGCTCGTCCTCGCCGGGGTCGTGTTCCTTTCGGGCATCAACTTGACGCCCGAAGGCGTGAAGTTGCCTTCTTCGATTGGGATCGAGCAGACCAGGCAAGCGACCGACTCCCTGTCGGGGCGTACAGAGATGGAGGCAGTCCGGCGCCCTTCCCTGGTGCGGCTCCTGGTTTCGGGCCTTCGCAGCGGACTCCTCACCTTCGGCGGCGCCTACACCGTCCTGCCGTTCCTGCAACACGATGCCGTTGTCGTCGGCCGATGGATGACCGACGCTCAGTTCCTCGATGGCGTGGCGCTGTCGGGAATCCTGCCTGCCCCCTTTATCATCTTCTCGACGTTTGTCGGCTATCTAGGTGGGGGGCCGCTTGGCGCCCTGCTTTTGACCGTCGGGATCTTCCTGCCGGCCTTTTCCTTTACTCTGTTAGGCCACGGGTTCTTGGAACGGCTGGTTGCCAATCCGGTCGTGCGCACCTTCTTCGACGGGGTAACGGCGGGGGTAGTCGGCTTGATCGGGGCCACCTCGATTGCCCTGTTCCGCGTCGGCGTCAGGGACGTGCCGACCGTACTCATCTTTCTTGTGGCCTTGAGCACTCTGTACCTTTGGAAGGCCAAGGGAGCGGTAGCCGTGGTCGTATTGGCCGCAGCAGCCGCCGGCCTCATCTTCCTCCGTTGACTGAACCCTCGTTTAGGGACGGCGATGAGACTGCTCAGGAGGGAGTGACGCGCATGGCCGACGTTGGGATAGGCGTTGTGAACCGGCGGGGTGGCCGGGTCTTGATCGGGGTTGGGCTCTGGCTCATCATGCTCGCGCTCGGGGCGAACATCGTTGCCCGGTTCTTTCCGGTCCGCCCGGAGGCCCAGGGGCAGATGCCAGGGATGGGCGCCGCGGGCAATCCGACGCCGCCTGTCACAGGGTTTGCGAAGGGGCAGGAGATTCGTTTCATCCACACCGAGGCATCAGATCCGCAGGTCGCGGCGATGCTTACTCGAATGATGGGACCGAAGGTGCTCGTCGTCCCCAGCCTCAAGGAAATCCCGGATCGGTTGCTGGCCAGTGTGTTCGTCTTCCGAAACGGGATCAAAGGGGAAGGACCGATGGGCTTTCAGCCCGACGTCTTCGACACAGTGCCGGGTAATGCCAGGTACACACCGCTCCGGCGAGTGGTGCTCGTCGGCTGGAAAGAAGAGCGGCGCGCCCGGATTCTGCGCTCCGCTGAGGAAATCCGGCAGGCAGCTCAGCAAGGAGATGTGAACCTCACGACGCCAGGAATCGTCGTCAATATGCCGATGCTCACTTGGCCAGGTGGGCACCGTTAGTGGAGTGAGAAAAAACCTAGCGTGGCCCTGAGGGAAGCAGATACAGCCCTGAGGGCGAGAACTGCAGCTTCACCGTCTCGCCCACCCCGTGCATGCGGTCGACGCTCCGCGTGTCGGCCACGTTGATCTCGCCGACCTCGGTCTCAATGATATAGTCCGCGTACGTCCCCATGAAAAATGCGCTGCGGATGCGGCCGGGCAGGCCGTCGCCATCGACGTCCACGCGAATCGCCTCCGGCCGCGCCATCAGCGTGGCGGTGCCCGACGTCACACCCGGCTGGCGATATGAGAACCTGTAGCCGCCGAGCCGGACCATCCCGTCTTCCACGACCGCAGGCAGCAGGTTGGCCTCTCCTATGAAGTCGGCCACGAAGCGCGAGGCGGGCCTGCGGTACAGATCCGTTGGTGCGCCGATCTGCTCGATCCGGCCTTGATTCATCACAACGACGACATCAGAAATCGCCAGGGCCTCGGACTGGTCGTGCGTCACGTAGACGCTGGTGATCCCCAGGTCCTGCTGAAGGATGCGGATGTCCGCTCGGACCCGCTTGCGGAGCTTTGCGTCGAGATTGGACAGTGGCTCGTCGAACAGCAGTACCTTGGGTTGCATGATCAGGGCGCGGGCCAGCGCGACCCGCTGCTGCTGCCCGCCTGACAGTTGCGCAGGCGACCGGGCCTCGAGTCCCGGAAGGCCGACGAGATTCAAGACCTCCTGGACCCTCCGGTGGATCTCATCGTCAGAACGGCGCGCCACTCGCAGGCCGTAGGCAACGTTCTCAAACACGGTCAGGTGGGGAAAGAGCGCGTACGACTGAAAGACCATCGTCGTGCTGCGGTTCGCCGCCGGCAGCGGCGTGACGTCCTCCTGGCCGATGAACACCTGGCCCGAGGTCGGGCGCTCGAGACCCGCGATCATCCGCAGCGTGGTCGTCTTGCCGCACCCCGATGGCCCCAGCAGCGTCACCAGCGCCCCTGATGGGATCTCGAGCGAGACATGGTCAACCGCCATCACCGAGCCGAACTGCTTGGTGATGTCGATGAGCCCCACGCGGGCTGCTTCTTCGTGGAGGACTTCCCTGAGTCTCTCTGCCACCTGCGCCTCCCGCTCTGCCGCCTGCGCCGACTATCCTCCCCAAGGACTAGGCCGTTGGCACCTCGCCGACCGGCCGGGTCCCGAGGCGCTGCATCATGAGATAGAGGCCTACGATGACCAGCGCCATGAACACGACGAGCACCCATGACAGCGCGGCGCCGAGCCCAACAGTCCCGTAATTGATATAGGAAAGGATCTGCGTGGTAGCGAGATTGGTCCTGGGGCTTATCAGGAAGATCACCTGGCTGATCGCCGTCATCCCGCGGACGAAGCTGAAGACCAGTCCGGTCAGGATCGCCGCGCGGACGAGCGGGACCACGATCCGCCGCAGCGTCGTCGCCGACCCGGCCCGCAGCATCGTCGAGGCTTCCTCCAATGAGCGGTCGATCTGGTGGATCGACGCGACGCCTGCGCGCAGCGCGACCGGCATGTTGCGGAACACGAAGGCGAGAATGATGATCAACTCGGTGCCCGTCAGCAGCAGCGCCCCCGTGTTGAAGGCCAGGATATAGCCGATCCCCATGACCGTCCCCGGCGTGGCGAATGAGAGCATCGAGGAGAATTCCAAGGCGTCTCTTCCCGGGAAGGAGACTCGCGTCACCAGATAGCCGATGAGGAACCCGACCACCGTCGAAGGGATCGCGGCGATCCCGGCGAGGACGGCCGTGGTCCGAAACACCTGCCAGCCGGTCGGGGACAGCCCCTTGAGATGTTCGAACGTGAGTGTGTAATCGAACCCCCACAGTTTCGTCACGCTCCCCAGCGCCACCGATCCGTACAGCACCACGATGACCAGGATCCACAGCGCAAACACGCCGGTCACGCCATAGTCGAGCGCCCGAGGCAGCGGGCGGGCCAGGCCCTGCGACGGACGGCCTGTGACGGTGACGTACGACGCCTTCCCCACCCAGCGCTGCTGCACCAGGAAGATTGTGAGCGTCAAGATGAGCAGCGCCGCTCCGAAGACGGCGGCCTCGGACGTGCCGCGGCCCGTGGCGGCGAAGAAGATCTCAGTCGCCAGATACGGCTGCCCTCCGCCGACCACGATGGGGTTCCCGAAATCGGCCAGACTCTCAATCGCGACAAGGAGGAACGCGTTCGCCACGCCCGGACGGGCGAGCGGCCAGACCACTGTGCGAAGAATGTGCCAGCGGTGGGCGCCCAGCGTCTCCGCCGCCTCCTCGAGCGCGACGTTCAGCGCGCGGACGACGCCCTGCAGAATGAGAAAGGCAATGGGCGTGTACGCCAGGATCTGCGCCAGCGCGACTCCCAGCGGCCCGAAGAAAACGGTGGTGTTGAGCCCGAGCAATTCGTGCGTGATGTATCCCCGCCGGCCGAACAGGTAGATGATCGCCAGGCCCAGGACGAACGGCGGCGTGATGATCGGGAGAATCGAGACGGGTCCAAAGAGCCTGCGGGTGGGCAGCCGCGATCGTTCCGCCAATAGGGCGAAGAGGAACCCCAGTCCCGTCGAGATCCCGCCCACGAGCAGCGCCAGCAAGATGCTGTTGCGCACCGCGCCGAAGCCCAGGTAGAGCGCGAACAGGGCGGTCCCGGCGATCCAGACGCCCAGGGCCCACAATATTGCCCGGCGGACGTTCCGGGTCAGCGCAAACATGAAGACCGCAACCACTGCTCCCAGCAGCGCCCCGATCATCAGCGCAGTGCGCCACTCGTCCTGCGGCGTGGCCGGGTTGTTGACGAGGAGGAAGCTCGGGGACTGAATCGTCTCGCGGACGACAGCGAGTGTGAAGCGCCCATTGACGAAGACGCTGGCATGGAGCACCGCCCACAGAGGAAAGAGGATGAACACCGCGACGAAGGCCGCCGCCCAGACGATGCACACCCCGATGAAGGCATCGGCGTGGATGTAGCCGCCGAGCGCCAGCCCCATGCCGATCAGCGCGAGAAATCCCAGGATGGCGACGAGCGCCCCGGGACCCATAGGCATGCCGCGGGCAGCGAGCGTCCAGCCGGTGGCCAGGGCCCCGATCAGGCCCGCAAGGAGCGCGAGTCGGCCGCGCCTGAACAGCGGAAGCGGGGTGACGCCGAGCGAGCCGGCGAGCGCCCCGCAGAGGACTACCAGACCAACCGTCCAATCCCGACTCAGTAGCTCAACGCCGGAATTGTTCGGAACAAACGCCCACAGATCGCGGCCTGTTCGCGCCCAGGGGAACAGCAGCGCACCCAGGAGCGTGATCCCACCCCAGACCGTCAGCGTGACATGCGTCCGCGTGGCCGGTCGGACGAGCACAAGGGTTGCGCGACCCATGCTCGCTCCCTATTTGGGTAGCGGAAACACCTCCGTCGTCCACCGCTTTACCAGGGCGTCACGCACGGCGGCCGTCCCGTACTTCACGAAGTCGTACCTGATGACTTTGAAGTCCTGGAACCGCGGCGCCACCTTCGGCACCGGCGTCTTGGCGTTTGACGGCAACTGATACGACTTGGCGTCCGCGGCCAGCGCCTGGGCGTCGGGGGTCAGTGACCAGTCGATGAACGCCGTCGCGTTCGCGCGGCTCGGCGCGCCCTTGATCAGGCTCAGTCCGCCGATCTCGTAACCGGTCCCGTCGCGGGACGATCCATAGGTGACCGGGAATCCGCTGAGGATCTGCAGGACGGCGTCATGCACGAACGTCACGCCGATCGCCACCTCACCGCGCCCCGCGAGCACCCCAGGCGCGGCGCCGGCCCTGGTGTACTCGGCCACGTTCCGGTGCATCCGCTTCAACACGTCGAACGCTTTGGCTTCACCGTAGAGCTGGACCATCGTGGCGACCATGGTGTACCCGGTGCCCGAGGTGTTCGGATTCGGGTACGCGATCAGGCCTCGGTATCGCGGATCGGCCATCTCTTCCCAGGTCTTGGGCTCCGGGAGGTTCTTCTCGCGAAGGAGCCGGCCGTTGACGGCCCATCCCAGGACGCCGGCGTAGAGCGGGATGTACTTGTTCGCCACGGCCTCTTTCAGCTCGGCACGGATGTCGTCCCACACCTTCGGCCGGTAGAACTCGGTCAGGCCTTCCTCGTTCGCCACGAAGTGCGGATCGCCGGTGCCTCCAAACCAGACGTCGAAGATCGGATTGGCCTTCTCTGCCCGCAGCCGGGCCAGGGCCTCGCCGGAACTCAATCGCACGAAGTCGAGCGCGATTCCGGTGGCCCTGGGGAACGACGCCTTGAGCAGGTCGCACCACTCGACGTTCGGACTGCACAGAACGGTCACCCGTCCGGCCGGCGCAGCATGCGCCACACCGAAGGCCGGCACCATGAGCAGCAACACCAGGATCAGGAAGTGCCTCACGCATCCACCTCCCCACTATGCTCCATCGCTCAGTTCTACTCGTAACGCGCGCGCGGGGTTCCCGCGAATCCTCTCCCGCCGTCAAAGATACGCGATCACGCGGTGGCTCCCTGCTCGTGGGCGCCGGTGATCACGCGTGTGGCTCCCTGCTCGCCCTCCTGGCCCGGCCCCCGCAGCACGTGCATCCGGTCCGGTGAGAGCACCAGAGAGACCTCGCCCTCGAACAGCCGGTCTCCCGGCGCCGCCTGGTCGGCGATCCACTCCATCCCCATGGCCTCGATCCAGTACCTGGCCAGTCCGCCGAGAAACGCCACCGTCTTGATGCGCCCGCGAATCGTTGATCGATCTGCAGGGCCCGGAGGGACGGAGGACAGCGTGATGGTCTCGGGTCGCACGACGAGCATGGCCTCGCCGGGGACCGTCGCATCCTCGACGCGCAGTTCGAGATCACCGAGCCGGACCCGCCCCGGCGCGACCACCCTGACCGGCGCAAAGTTGGCGAGTCCCACGAAGTCGGCGACGAAGCGGTCTGCGGGCCGGTAGTAGATCTCTCGAGGCGTTCCATCCTGCACGATGCGACCACGGTTCATCACCGCGATCCGGTCGGAAAGGGACAGCGCCTCTTCCTGGTCGTGTGTGACGTAGATCGTGGTCTTGCCGAGCGTCTGCTGGAGCGCGCGCAGTTCGGTCCGGACACGCACGCGCAGCTTGGCGTCGAGGTTGGACAGCGGCTCGTCCAGCAGCAGCACCTCGGGCTCAACCACGAGTGCGCGCGCCACGGCGACGCGCTGCTGCTGACCTCCCGAAAGCTGGTTGGGGAACTTCCGGTCCTGGCCCGCGAGCCCGACCAGTTCGATCACCGCGCCGACGCGGCGCCGGGCCTCGGCAGACTCGACGCCGCGCATGCGCAGCCCGTAGCCGATGTTCTCCGCCACAGTCATGTGGGGAAACAGCGCGTATTCCTGAAAGACCATGGCGGTATTGCGGCGGTGGGGCGGGATGTCTGTGACGCGCACGCCGCGGACGAAGATGTCACCGGCATCTGGGCGATAGAAGCCCGCGATCATCCGTAGCGTCGTGGTCTTGCCGCAGCCCGAGGGCCCGAGCAGCGTCGTGAAACTTCCCTCGGACACATCGAGCGAGACACCGTCGACAGCGAGGGTCGTCCCCAGCCGTTTGGTGACCCCTTTGAGCTGGACGTGGGGAAGCTGCACGTGGGATTCCATCAGCGCTTCAGGCCATGGGCATAGATCGAACCGTCCGGCCGACCGCTGCGCCGGCCAGGCCGACGGAGGCGAGCGTGATCAGCAGCAGCATCGTGGTGAGAGCGGCGGCCGCGCCCCAGATGTTGTTGCTGATCATGTTCAGAATCACGAAGGTCGCAACAATATTTCCCGGCGCGACCAGGAACACCACGATGCTCACGTTCGTCACCGCGCGGATGAATGACACCGTGAAGGCGCCGATGAACGCGCGCCGCAGCAGTGGGAGATAGATGTCCCACAGGACGCGCAATCCGCTGGCGCCCAGGTTCGTCGCAGCCTCTTCGATGGCACGCTCGATCTGCTTGAGCGTCGCGGTTGCCGCCTGGTATCCCATCGGGAGGTGCCAGAAGGCGAGCGCGATGGCGATGATCCAGGAGGTCCCGACGAGTTCGAGCGGCGGACGATTGAACGCGAGGACGAACCCGACGCCGACGAACACGCCGGGCAGCGCCCCGGGCAGGACGGCCAGGAAGTCGAGCGCCTGGCGGAGCGGGAGCGCGCGTGAGGTCAGGAAGGCCACGACCACGCTGACGACGCCGGTGATGACGCCGGCCATCATGCCGATCTTCAGGCTGGCCAGCAGGCTCGCCAGCCGGTCGCTGGCCAACAACCAGTGCGCGGTTGTCAGGGTCCAGTCCCGTCCCCAGACGGCGGTGAGCCCGCCCGCGACCACGGCACAATACACCAGAAGGATCATCACACTCATCAGACAGCAGAATGCGAAGACGCCCCACTTCAGTGCAGGGTGGGTGGGTGGCCGCTCGATCCGTCCTCCGCGGCCCGTGATGGTGACGTAGACGCGCCGGCTGACCCAATAGCGCTCGAGCAGGAACAGGATCGTGGTTGGGACGATCAGCATGGCGACCACCAGCGCCGCGCCTTTCAGGTCAGCCAGGCCTTCCATCCGAAACCAGGCCTCGGTGGCCAGCAGTGGAAACCCGCCCGCGATGACGACGGCGTTCCCGAAGTCCGCGAGCACCGAGATCGCCACGACCAGCATCGCGCCCGCGATGCCCGGCCGCGCCAGGGCCAGCGAGATCGTGCGCACCACGGCCCACTCGTCGGCGCCCAGGTTGCGGGCTGCGTGTTCGAGGCTAGGGTTCACCGCCTCCAGCACGCCCATGATGATCAGCATCGCTAGAGGGAAGAACGCGACGGTCTGAACCAGCCACAGGCCGTGACACCAAAAGATATTGGCGTTCAGCCCCAACAGCGTCCTGGTGATCAGGCCTTGCCGTCCGAACATCAAGATTTAGGCGAAGGC
>JBQTJG010000069.1:0-10031 GCA_052387355.1 Armatimonadota bacterium
ACAGTCTCGAGGTTGCCGACAACCCAGCCGCCGCCATGGAAATAGACGAGCACCGGGAATGGGCCTGGCCCCTGCGGGGTGTAGATGCGAACGCGTATGCCGCCGTCCGGACCTGGGACGAGCATATCTTCGAAGCGCGCGACGGGCTCGCCCGCACCCGTCGCGAGAGCGACCCGCACTGACTGCTCGCGCGCCGCTTCAACCGTGAGTTCGTTGACAGGCTTGACGCCCATCGCCTCTCGTTGATCGAGGAAGGCTCTGGCCAGCGGGTCAAGAGGCACAGGTGGCTCCTTCAGGTTCTCGAGAACACCTGCACTCCGGGGCTGCGCTGTAGCCGGCTGAGCAATGCGCCAAGCGGCCCCGAGTCGACCGGCACCCCGTTGCGGTGGACGATCGCCAACCCCGAGAACGGCGAAATGCGGGCGCCCGGGAGCAGGATCCCTGTCAAGTTTAGTGGATCGGCGGCTGAAATGACCACCGCGTCGCTCTCCTCGGGGGCGCGGCGCACCGCCCTCAGCGTCTCGACGGCCTCGGGTAGCGCAAACTGCTCACCGACGAGACCTGCGACAAACCTGCCGCCCCGAATCTCGCCCTGCGCCTCCCACCGCCGGTAGACCTCCAGCAGGGATCGCCATGGCGGCGCGCACCGCTCCCGAGCCAGCAGATCCCGAAAGACGACACCGTACCTATGGAGGAGCTGGCGAGCGACCGCTTCGATCGCGTCGTGCCGGCCTACCGCTTCACCTCCGGGCTGCCATAGTGCCCAGCGTCCGACGGGCAGCGATCGGACGTGTTGATGCAGGCTAAGCCCTCTCACCCTGTGGTCGCGGGCCCGCCTGGCACCCACGCGGAGCAGGCGGCGCAACCCGGCGACCCCGTCCCCGCTCACCAGTCCGCGAGAGACGAGGTCCCAGAGCGCGTCTTCGACCTCCGACGTCATGCGCCGCGTGCCCTTCACGATGTCGGCGAGGAACGACGCCCCGCGCTCCTCAAGATAACGCGCCACGTCGGCTGCGGCTGACGGAAGAGCGTCTGCCGCGCCCCGCGACGCGTGCAAGTGTTCAAGACTGGACTGTCCAACAAAATAGGCGAGGTCATCACGCAGCACGAACGCGATGGGCGTGTTGCGCGTGGCGCCCGGGCGACGCCGGCTCGTTCTGTGACGCGTCGCGGTACCTTCGGCGCCGGTTTCGCCGTTCTCCTCGACGGCGTTCGCGTTGGGCGCCAGCCGTCCCCACGTCACCATTCCGGACAGGCACAGATACTCCAGGTCGCCGGGGTCGTATGGGCGGACGCGTGCCTGCAGGACCTGTTCTTCCCACGCCGGCGCCGGGAGGTCGAGCCCCTGCAACTGCTTGATTACCTGCGCCAGGCCGTCACGACCGTGCAACTGTGTTCCCGGCTGCACATGCTGCCACCGGAAGAGGAACCGCATGAAGTCGGCGACGGAGACCGCCTCGATCTCACTCCGCAGCCGGCCGATCGTCAGCCGGTGAATGCGCGAGAGCAGCCGCCGCTCGCACCACTCCACCTCGCCGGCGCCTGATGTGAATCGCCCGCGCATGACGGCGCCCGATCCTTCAAGGACGGCCAGCGCCCGCTCGACGGCTCCCTCGGGCAGCCCGGTTCTCGCTGCAAGGCCGGATGCGGTCACCGGTCCTGTGCACTGGAGCCACCCATGGACGGTCTTCCGAAAAGCGTCGTCGTTCTCTTCACGCAGCATCGCGCGGACGTCAGCCAGGCGCTCAGCCGCGATGTATGCCCGCTGCGTCCGCCCGTCCTTATCCTGCCAGGCCTCGATGACTGCGCGGCCGTCGGCGATCAGCCCGTCGGCAAATCCTTCCCATGCGCTGCTCTCTTCAACAGGAAGCACCCAGACGGTCAGCAGGTGATCGTGCAGTTCATGCGCGTCCCGGACATCGGGCCACGCCTGGGCGGCGACTTCAGCGATCGCGGCCGGATCGAGGGCGCCGATGCCGCGGGCCAGGTCAGGATCGACGCGCCGTAGCGAGACCGCGCGCGCCCGGCGTTCCTCCAGCGGGGCATCGTCAAGGAAGGCGTAGGGGTTGGCGTTGAGGATCTCGTGCGAAGCCGGCGACGGGGCGGGAGTTTCGACCGCGACGGTGCTGAGCTCACCGCGGTCTAAGGCGGCCACGATCCCGCGTAGGCCTTCTACGTCCATGGCCTCGTGCAGGCAGTTGCGGATCGTCTCGGTCACGAGAGGATGGTCCGGCGGCTCGATCGAGCCCATGCGGTTGTCCTGGCAGCCCACCTGGTCGGGGAAGACCGCAGCCAGCAGATCCTCCGCGCGCATGCGTTGGATCGGCATCGGCACCCGGCGTCCGCCCTGGTGCCGGGGGATGGCCAGGGCCCGGGACGCGTTCCAGCGCCAGCGATTCCCGAACATCGGCGAGGCCAACAGCGCCTGCGTCAGATCCTCATCGAGCGTGGAAGGCCGGACAAACGCGAACACACTCTCCAGCGGGAAACTGTGCTGCTCGCCCAGCGAGAGCACGATGCCATCGTCAGTGGCCGCGGCCTGCAGTTCGAAGTCGAACGTCACACAGAATCTCTTCCGCAGCGCCAGGCCCCATGCGCGATTGATGCGGTTGCCGAACGGCGTGTGGAGCACGAGCTGTGTACCTCCGGCCTCGTCAAAGAACCGCTCGGCCACGATCGTCCCCTGGGTGGGCACTACGCCCAGCGCCGCCACTGTTTCAGCCAAGTACGCCACGATCTGCTCCGCACCGGGTCTGTCCACACCTGTCTCGCTGACGAGCCAGCCGGCGGCGCGTTCCTTGTCGCCGAGCCTGGAGGCGACCTCAACACGCAGATCCGACACGGCCGCCGAGAGCTCCGCTGTCCGGCCGGGTGCTTCGCCCAGCCAGAAGGGGACGGTCGGCGGCGATCCGTGCGCATCTTCGACGCGGACCCGCCCGGCCTCCACGCGTCTGATGCGCCAGGAGGCATTGCCCAACAGGAAGATATCCCCGGCCATACTCTCAACGGCGAAGTCTTCGTGTACCTTGCCGACGAACGTCCCCTGAGGATCCACGACGACATCGTAGTCGGCGGTGTCGGGGATCGCACCGCCGGAGGTGATCGCGGCCAGGCGCGCTCCCCGCCGCCCGCGCAGCACACCATGCACTCGATCGCGGTGAACGTGCGCGCTCCGTCGGCCGCGTGACGTGGCAATACCCTCCGACAGGATCTCGATGATCTGCTCGAACTCCCTGTGAGTCAGGCCGCGATACGGATAGGCGCGCCGCACCAGGTCCCAGAGCGCTGCCTCACCGATCTCCCCTGTGGCGGCGATGGCTACGATCTGCTGCGCCAGGATGTCGAGCGGTTTTTCGGGGATGATGATGCGGTCGAGCACGCCGGCGCGGACCGCTCGGACTGCAGCGGCGGACTGGACCAGTTCATCACGTGTCAGAGGAAACATGATGCCTTTCGGCGTGCTGCCCACCCAATGGCCCGAGCGACCGACCCGCTGCAGCAGGCTGGCGACCGACCGAGGTGCGCCGAGATGGCAGACCAGGTCGATCTCGCCTATGTCGATGCCGAGCTCGAGTGACGCGCTGGCCACGACGACCGGTAGCGTGCCGGCCTTCAGCCGCTGCTCGGCCTCGAGGCGGATATGCCGCGCCAGGCTGCCGTGATGAGCGGCAACCTGTCCTTCTCCGAGACGTTGTGTAAGTTGATGCGAGACACGCTCGACCAGCCGTCGGGTGTGAGTGAACACCAGGGTGGTCCGGTGTTCCCGCGCGAGCCCGGCCAGGCGGTCGTAGACTTCTGCCCACATCTCGTGGCTGGCAATCGGGCCCAACGGTTGCTGCGGGACCTCAATAGACAGATCCCACGGACGCCGGTGTCCCACGTCAACGATCGAACAGTCCGGTGCACCCGCAGAATCCGGTGCGCCGGCGGCGACGATCCGGTCCGTGCCGACGAGCAGCCGCGCGATGTCTTCGATGGGTTTCTGGGTCGCGCTCAGCCCGATGCGCTGGCAGCGGACGTCGGTGAGCGCATCCAGTCGTTCCAGCGAAAGGGCCAAGTGCGAGCCCCGTTTGTCACCGGCGATGGCATGGATCTCGTCGACGATGACCGTCCGGGCGGTCCGAAGAAACTGACGGCTGCGCTCGGCGGTCAGGAGAATGTAGAATGACTCGGGCGTGGTGATCAGGACATGTGGCGGACGTCGAATCATCTGGCTGCGCTCGCGGGCCGGCGTGTCGCCCGACCGCACCGCCACCCGGATCTCCGGGAGCGACAGACCATCGGACGCGGCCAGCCGGCGAATGCCTGCCAGCGGCTCCTGCAGATTCTTCTCGATGTCGTTGCCGAGGGCTTTCAGTGGAGAGATGTAGATGACGGTGGTCGCATCGGCGAGGCCGCCGTTCGCTCCTGCCCGGACCAGACTGTCGATGGCCCAGAGAAACGCGGCGAGTGTTTTGCCCGAGCCGGTAGGCGCCGCAATGAGGGTGTCCCGGTCCTCGGCGATCGCCGCCCAGCCCAACGCTTGTGGAGGGGTCGGCCCGCCGAACTGCTCGGAAAACCAGCGCGAGATGAGCGGATGAAACCGAGAGACCGTGGGGTGCGTCATCGCTGGATCCATTGGTGGTCTATGGACGGATCTATCCTACCATGTGGCGGGAGCCGCGGGGTAGGAGCCTCAGCCAGCCTAGCCAGCCTCAGCCCCGCTGGCCGCCTGAGCCCAATTCGCGCGCGCGCTCGGTGGCCCGGCGGACGCCGTCGATGATGCCTTCCTTCACCCCACGTGCCTCGAACACCGCGAGCGCAGCTGCTGTGGTGCCTCCCGGTGAGGTCACGCGGCGCCTGAGATCGGCCGGATCCGCGTTCGTTTCCTTCACGAGCTTCGCGGCTCCGAAGAACGTTTGCACGGCCAGGTCCTTCGCTACGTCCGCCGGCAGCCCGACCTGAACCGCGGCTTCGAGGAGGGCCTCCATGAGGAGATAGACATACGCCGGACCGCTGCCGGCCACCGCGGTCACGGCATCCATCGCATCCTCGCCGACCACGACGGTGTGGCCCAACAGATCGAACAACGCGCGCGCCGACGTCCGGTGGTCGACTGCTGCGTTGCGGCCGTACGCCAGCGCCGTCGTTGAGGCCATCACCGCCATTGGAAGATTGGGCATCGCGCGCACCACCGGCGCGCTGTTGAGATAGCTCTCGACCACGGCGCAGGGCACGCCGGCCATCACGGTGATAATCAGGTGCCGATCGGTGACGTGGGGACGCAGTTCGGTCATGGCCTGCTCGATGTCCTGCGGCTTCATCGCCAGGATCAGCGTCGGCGCCGAGGCGGCCAGTTCGGCTTTGTGCCGCACGGGGACAATCCCCCACGTGGTCCGCATGTGCTCGAGGCGGTCGAAGCGGTTGCGAGTCGTGGCGAAAATACGTGACCCCTCAATCCCGGCGCTGCGCAACCCACGGATCATCGCCTCGGTCAAGTTGCCTGCGCCAACAAATCCAATCGCGGTGTCCATCGTCCTCACCGTCCCTCAGAAACAGACGAGCCCCACCGCCCTAAGGGCGGAAGGGGCTTCCGCGGGACCACCTCAGTTCGCAGTTGCGACCAGACCGGGCGCACTCTGCGCACTCGCCGTGCGATATCGGGGCACGCTCCGGTGGTTTTCCGCGCGGCACGTCGCGGGCGCCGCGCCTGACCACAGCTCAGGGGGTGGGTTCGCGGGAGCCTCGGCCTCCGGCTTTCACCCTGTCTCCGGTTCGCTCTGGGCCGTACTCGCCGTTACTCGTCCCCGTCACAGCACTGGCCTTGTAACTACTATTCGTAGCACGCTGCCTTTCGAAGCGTCAAGTGAGGTCTTTCGGCGTGACGCGCGTGCGCGCACGCCGGACGCCCCGTTAGAATGAACGCATGGCTGCGAAGCCGCGGATTATCATTCTTGGCGCCGGTTTCGGCGGACTCTTTGCCGCGCTGGCCGCTCAACGCGCGCTGCGTGGCCGCGGCGAGATCATACTCGTCGACCGCAACGACTATTTCCTTTTCTCGCCGCTGCTCCCACAGATCGTCAGCGCGACCTTACAGCCGCATCACCTGGCGCGCCCCCTTGCGACGCTGCTCCCCAGGGAGGTGCGGTTCGTGCAGCACGAGGTGCGCCACGTCGATCTCACCCGACGCACCGTGGAGGCGGGCGCCGGCACTCTCGCCTATGATTTCCTTGTGCTAGCGCTTGGGTCCGTCCCCAACTTTCACGGAGTCCCCTCGATCGAGCGGCATGCGCTGCCGTTCAAGTGGCTACCGCATGCCCTTGCGCTTCGGACCCACATCGAGCGCCGTTTTGCCGACGCTGAACGGGCGCCTGATCGCGCGCGTGATCTCCTCCGCACCGTGATTGCCGGCGCTGGATGCACCGGCGTCGAATTGATCACCGAGCTGCACGATTGGATGCGCGGACCGCTGCGGCGGCAGTTCCCCGGCGTCCCGCCTGACGCGGTCTCCTTCACCCTGGCTGAGGCGCTCGATCACCTGCTGTGTCCCATGGATCCCGGGCTGATGCGGGCCGCGGTGCAGCAGTTGCTCACGCGGCATATCGATCTACGGCTCGCCGCGCCTATTGTCGACGCTGATGACGGCTCGCTGACGCTCCGGCCGCGCGACGAACAGCCGGCGCGGATCGCGGCTGGCACGGTGGTGTGGACCGCTGGCGTTAGAGCCCATCCCGTCGCCGCGGACATCGACGTTCAGGGTGCACCGGGTGGTCGCATTCGCGTCCTCGACACGCTGCAGGTGCCTGCCCATCCTGAGGTCCTCGCTGTCGGTGACATCGCGGCCTGTCCAGATGGGTCGAATGCGATCTTGCCCATGACGGCGCAGGTCGCCATGCAGCAGGCGCCCGCCGTTGCGCGAACGCTGGCGGCGCTGATCGAGGGCCGCCAGCCGAAACCGTTTCGATTCACACGGAAGGGCGAGATCGTCGGTCTCGGCCGCACCGGCGCGCTGGCCGAGGTCTACGGCTTGCAGCTGGCAGGGCTCCCGGCCTGGCTGCTGTGGCGGGCGGTCCACCTGACCCGCATACCGTACTGGGGTGACCGCGTCGCCGTGGCCTGGGAGTGGGCCAAGAACACGCTGGGCCGCTAGGGCGAGTATGCGATTCCGCAGATAGAGACCATGTCTCCTACTCCCTCATGGGAACGACCAGCACGGGACGTCGGCTGCCACTGATAATCTGCGTGGCGAAGTCGCGCCAGCGCCGCCGCCCCGGCGCCCGCGGCGCCGGGGCACCGATGACGATAAGGTCGTAATCGCCCCGCTCGGCCTCCGCCAGAATCGTCTCGACCAGCGGCCCCTCGGCAATCGAAACGTCACTTTGGACACCGAGCGAGGCGAGGAACCTTTGCGCCTGGTCCAGATGCCGCTTGGCCCGTCTACTCTCGTCTGGAGTCGCGGTTCTCGGTCTCACGTGCAAGACGGCTGTGTGCGCCCCCGTGCGTCGGGCCAGACGTCCACCGAAGCGGATGTCCGTCTTGCCCGGTTCCCCCGCGGCCGTGCAGATCAAAATGCGACCAATGTGGGGACGCGGGACCTGGAGAACCAGCACGGGCGATCCGGCCTGGGTGAGCACCCGGCGCGCCGTGGTCCCCAAGCCGGCGGGCCGCAGCGTGTCCGTCCCGACACGTTGGCCGATCACGACAACCTCATAGAGCCCTTCCTGCGCCTCCAGCAGAATCTGCGTGGTGCTGTCGCCCGAGCGCACCCGGCCCTCGAGGCGCGGGGACTGCGTGGACCAGTCTAGGCGCAATGCCTCCAACGATTCCCGGCCTGCCGCGACATCCGCTTCAGTGGGAACGACCGTAAGCAGCGTGCTCGATCCTCCCGTCAGGCGGGCCAGGAGACAGCCAAATTCGACTGCGGGTTGGGGGCCAGGGGACTGATCCACACACATCAGAACCCTCAGGCCGGAGGGGGAAAGGACGTGGTACTCGTTGAGCCCGATCCAGACCTCCTGGCCAGGCTGCAGCGACGGCGTGGAAGCCTCGCTGAGGAGCAGGGCCTCGATGTGGGCGGTGCGTTGCCCATAGCCCAATGACGGGGAGAGGGGGCGGGCACCTTCCAAGCCCTCGACTTCCAGGATGACGCGATTGAGGGCGCCAGCGAAAACCTGGCCTACGAGCCGCCCACGGCCGAGCGCATAGGTTCCGGCACCGGCGGAAGTTGCGCCTTCCTGCAACACGACTTTCTCTGGACGGAAAAGGACACGGACCGGAGCGCCAGCGTCGTGGTCGCGCGCGTCGTCCGGCATCGGGAGGAGCACGCTTCCCAGCCGGATGTGTCCATCCTCTTCCCGGCCGACGAGCACGTTTCCACCGCCGACGAATGTCGCGACGAACTCGGTTTGTGGTCGGTGGTACAATTCCTCAGGCGTCCCGACCTCGATCAAATGGCCTCGGTCGATGACGCCGAGATGGTCCGCCAGTTCGAATGCCTCCTCCTGATCGTGGGTCACCAGGATGGTGGTCACCTTGAGGTGCCGCTGAATCTCCTTCAGGGTACGACGCAGTTGAGCGCGAATCCTGACATCGAGCGCCCCGAAGGGCTCATCCAGCAGCAGGACCTCCGGTTGATAGGCCAGCGCTCGGGCCAGTGCCACGCGCTGTTGTTGACCGCCCGAGAGTTCGTCCGCGTAGCGTTCTTCCAGGCCGACCAATCCTACCAGGTCCAGGAGCTCTTCGCGACGCTGCCGCCGCGCCTCCGCGGATACCCGTCGGATCCGTAGGCCGAATTCCACATTCTCCGCCACCGTCATGTGGCGGAAGATCGAGTAGTTCTGAAAGACAAAACCGGTGCCGCGCTCTTGCGGGGGCGTGTACGTCACATCTCGTCCGTTCAGTTCGATTCGCCCAGCGTCGGCCTCAAGCAGGCCTGCGATCAGGCGGAGGATCGTGCTCTTTCCGCTGCCGCTGCCGCCAAGCAGTGTAAAGAGTTCTCCCTCCCCAACTTCCAGAGACACTCGGTCGACCACGACGTTGTCGCCAAAGCGCTTCGTCAGCTCGACCAGCCGAATCGACATCAGCGACCCCTTGCCGGCCGCCGCTGTGTCACGCGCAGAAGGACAAAGAAGAGCAGAAAGGAAAGAACGGCGAGCACCGCCGCTACGGCGTTGGCAGACTCGATGTTCCCCGCCTCGAATTGAGCGAAGATGTACAGCGGCGCCGTCTGGGTGCGCAGCCGCAGGTTGCCACTGACGAGCACCGTCGCCCCGAACTCACCGAGAGAGTGCGCAAACGTGAGCAGGGTCCCCGAGAAGAGTCCGCCTCTCAGCGCGGGAAGGATCACGAACCGGAAGGTTTGCCAGCGCTTCGCGCCGATCGTATAGGCTGCTTCCTCATAGGTGACGTCCAGTTCATCGAGCACAGGCTTCACGGCCCCAAGCATATACGGAAAGGTGACGAACAGATGCGCCAGCAGGACGCCGGCGGGAGCGAACATCGGCTGGATACCTAGCGGGTCGAGGTACTGGCCGAGCAGCCCAATTGGTCCCCAGAGGAGAAGCAGGGAAGTCCCGACCACAACGGTGGGAATGGCTACCGGAAGGTTCACGACGACGCCGAGGGCTTCCCGGCCGCGGAACTGATACTTGGAGAGGACATAGGCGGCGAAAGTCCCGAGGACCCCATTGACCAGCGCTGTGCTAAAGGCCATAAGCAGTGAGAAGCGCATGGCGAACTGCGCATCGGGTGTGCTCAGGGATGCTACGAGCCTATCGAGCCCGCTGCGCCCCGCGAAGATGAAGATAGCGGCGAGCGGCATAAGCAGCAAGGGAAAGAGCACGAGCAGGAGCATGGAGACTGGTACCATCACCCCCCTCCGGGCGCTCCTAACTGCCGCTGCGGATGTCATCTGCCTACCTCCTGCAATACCTGCCGTTTCCAGATCGCCTCGATGATCTCAGACTTGGCGCGAGGCCAGCCGCCCAAGTCACCGATGGTGAACGGATCCGCGATTCGACCAAACTCGCGATTCTGGGCGTTGAAACGATCCT
>JBQTJG010000070.1:0-6229 GCA_052387355.1 Armatimonadota bacterium
TGGGGCGGCCAACAATACCAATTGCGTTAATCTTGGAGTTGGCGAGTATCCTCCCTGCCATGGACGGGCCGGTGGGGGGCCGGCCCGAGGGGGCTCTACGGCGCGTGGGCGACGTGGACTTTGTTGCCTCCCGAGCGCTTGGCGATGTACTGGGCGCGGTCCACGGCCTCGACCAGGGCGTCGACGGTGCGGCCGTCCTGCGGGTACGCGGCGACGCCAACGCTGAGCGTGACCGAGGTGATGATCTCATCGCCGAGGATGAGGGGATACGCCTCCACCGCACGGCGCAGCCGCTCGGCTGTTTCCTGTGTGGCGGCCTTGCTCGCGCCCGGCAGCACCACCATGAACTCGTCGCCGCCATACCGGGCCGTGATGTCAGAAGGACGGCTGCCGCGCCGCAGCAGTCCTGCAACGACGCGCAACGCCTCATCCCCGGACCGGTGGCCATAGGTATCGTTGTACCGCTTGAAATGGTCGATCTCGAGCATGATGAGCCCGATCGGCTGCCCGTCGCGGCGCGCCCGCTCGAGGATCCGATCGAGCGCGTCGTGCAGGTAGCGGTGGTTGTACAGTTCCGTGAGACCGTCGGTGATCGCCATACGACTGGCCTGCTCGTAGAGCCGCGCGTTCTGGATCGCGACAACTGCATACGACGCCAACGTGGTCAGCAGGCGCATGTCGCGCTGGCCGAATGCGGCCAGGCGCGCGCTCTCAACGTTGAAGACGCCGAGCACCTTGCCTTCCGCGATGAGCGGGACCGCAAGCTCCGAGCGCGTGCGGTCGTCCATCTGACGATACCGCGAATCGTTGACCACGTCGTCAACGACGAGCGGTGCGCCGGTCCGGGCCACCCACCCGACGATCCCGGCGTCGGACGGCAGACGCGTCCCCACCATCGACTCCTTATGGCCATAGGCGGACTCGACCGTCAGGTCGCCGGTCTCGGGATCGACCATGAACAGGGTGCCGGTCTCGTAGTCGAATGCGCGGCACGTCACCGATACCAAGCTGTCAAGCACGGTGCGCAGGTCGAGCGTCCCGCTCACCGCCTTGGCCGCCTCGTAGAGGACCTGCAGCTCGTCGTGCGCCCGGCGCTGCTCTTCATAGAAGGTAGCGTTCCGTACGGCGATGCTCAATTGCTGCGCGAACGCGGTCAGAAACTCGAAGGCCTGGGGCGTCACAGGATGCGCGCTGCTGCCCTCGACTCTGAGCACGCCGGTCGTCCCATTGTCCTGTACGATCGGCACTACCGCCAGACTCGTGACATCGAAGCTGCTCATGATGTAGTCGGGCTCGTCACGCACGTTCGGGACGAATTCGGGCCGTCTGTTGCGCACGACGCGCCCGGTCACCCCAGCGGTCGTCGGCAGTTCGCCGGGCGCGTCCGCCGCGCCAATCTGCGCCGCCAGCCGCAGCCACGGCCCCTCGACACGATACACGCTGACACGCGGTACGTCGAGTGCGCTTGCCAGCTCAGCCGCCGCGGTGCGAAAGATTTCCGACAGATCGAGCGAGGCGGTGACGGCGCCGACGAGGCGGTTGAGCACCACCAGCTCGTCGCGGCGTCGCTCGCTCCGAGCCAGCAGACCGGCGTTCTTCACGGCCATCGTGACCTGTTCGACAAGCGCCTCCGCGAGCAGCAGCGTATCGGGAGTGCTCTCGCGCCATCCCGGATCCAGCAGGGCCAACGTCCCCAGGAACGCGCCTTGCGAGCGCATCGGAAAGAAGATGCCGGACCGGATGCCCGCGCGCGAGGCGGCGTTCGCCAGCGGGGCCATCCGGGCGTCGCCGGCAAGATCAGCGACGACAACGGGATGGGCGGCCTGCGTGACGTGGCGCCCGATGACGGCGTGGATGTGATGTGTCGTCGCGTTCACGAACTCCTCGGACAGCCCCTCGGCAAACGTCTCGGCAGACCCGTGGCCGTCCCACACGAGGAGCAGGCAGCGGCCGACTCCAAAAACATCGCGGAAACCCTCGGCAACCAGGGCGAAGACGCCGCGAAGATCGGAGGCCCCACAGAGCCTCTTCAGGACCCCCACCATCGCTTCGCTTCGGCGCAGGTGCTCCTCGACGGCCGCATGCTGCCGGGCGTTCTCGATGGCGATCGTGCCATAGGCCGCTACCGACTGCAGCGCCGTGATCTCGATCTCTGTGAACGAAGCGGGCTCAATACGCGCCACTAACAGGGCACCAACCGATCGGCCCTGCCGGATGAGCGGGACGGCAAGGGCGCTTCTGACGTCGGAAAGGGCGCGCAATGACGGACAGGGACTGTCCCGCACCTCGGCTTCGCCGCAGATGACCGGCCGCCTGTCCCGGATCGCCCGCGCCATCTCGTGCAACGCGGCGAACTCGCCCTCCGGCCGGGCGCGCAGCCGGGCGAAGTCCGCGCCATCGGCGCCGTGCGCAACCTGGCCGTGGAGCTCCCGGCTCTGGGGGTCGATGAGCGCCAGGAAGGCGTACTTGGTCCCCAGCATCTCGGCCGCTCGCGTCACGAGATGCCGGCAGGCGTCATCAGGATTGAGGGTAGCGCCGGGTAGAAATCCGACCTGCTGGAGCGAGGTGAGGCGGTCGGACTGCCTCCGGTCGTGCTCGAGCAGGTGGATCCCCCGGATCGCCATCGCCGTCTGATCAGCGAGTGAAGTCACGAACCGTTCGTGCCGCGCAGTGAAATACGACCGCGTCCCCTTGAACAGCGCGATCGCGCCCCAGGCTTGTCCGCCACCAACGATCGGCACCACCAGCGCCGACCGGATCACGCCGGGTCCGAATACCACGTCGGCGCGTGCGCTGCGCCGCGCGTCGTGTTCGTAGTTCCTCAGCCGGATGGCCTTGCCGGCTCGGATGGCGTGGGCTGACAGGGCGTCCGGCTCAAGCTGACGAGCGAGCGCCATTCCACCCGGACCCCGATAATGCACGACGCGCGGCTCGGGCTCCCCGGGGGCGCGCATATAAATGGAAAAGATATCGGCAGCCAGGGTCCGATCCACCCCGGAGGCGAGGGTCTGCACCACGTCATCCAACGACAGGCTGCGACCCAGGTCCCCAGCGGTGGTGTGTAGGACCTCGAGCTCAGCAGCGCTCTGCAGGTGATTGGCGTGGACGAGTGCTGCCACCGCGGCCCCCAGGGACGGGATCAGCCAGAAGAGCGACGAGATCGGCAGCGCACGCGCCGCGACGAGTCCGACGATCGTCCCGACTCCGAACAGGACGGTGGTGACAAGCGCGTGGCTGACGACCGCCCATCCCAGCCCGCCGGCAAATGGGGTCCGCCGATGAAATGAGAGGCCCCCGCCCACCAGCAGGACGGAGACGGCGACGAACGTGGCAGCAGCAGCCAGCGCCGCCACCACAAAGCCCTCGTCCACCTGACCTCTAAAGATTGGGCGCGCCCAGGACGGGTGATCGACGAAGACCAGGTACGCCGCGCCGCCCGCAGCGCGCGTGGCCAGCACCCACGCCCCAGCGTAGAAGAGCGCCTGTACCAGCGGCCGGCGGCGCAGGGCCGCGTGGCCGAGCACAGTACCCACCGCCATCGCCACGGCCGTGACTGAGGCGCCGACCAGAGAGAGCCCGGCAGCGGCGACTGCCGGACCGAAGGTCTGGACATCGCCCAATGAATCAGGGATGAACAGCGCGCTGGCCACGATGGCGGCCAGAAAGAGTGCGATGAGGTAGGACGGGGCAGGCCACTCCGATCCGACGAGCGAAGCGACCAGCACGCCTGCTCCGGCCACCATCACCGCCGACATGAACGTAGTGCCGGCGTCAGTCAGCCGATCCCAGAACCAGCGCTTCAGTGCGTACCTCCTCGCCCATCGACGGGCGTATCCGGCTCCGCGCCCTCACCACGCCGGATGAAGGTCCGGATCCGCCGTTCGAACTTGACCCGGGGCATCAGGACACGGCGGCCGCACTTCAGGCATCGGATGCCGATGTCGGCGCCCAGGCGCACCACTTCCCATTGATCGCTCCCGCAGGGATGGACCTTGCGCATGCGGACGACGTCCCCCAGGACGATCTTCAGCACCGGCACGGTGCCAAAGCCTCCTGTCCGACCACGCGGGTGTGTGGCTTATGTATATGGATGCCCAATTGCGGGGCTATCGAGTCGGGATCAGCGCGTCCACCGGCGCGAAGTCATCCGTGAGCACCGGCACATCGTCGGTCTTGATGGGATCGCGATAGAGGTCGCCGGCCGCGGCCATGAACCGATCGACGGTCGCCACGCGGCTGTCCACCAGCGCCTGCGCGCGGCGCCGGATCTCGTCGGCCGACAGCGCCGGGCCATCCGTGGCCACCACAATGATGTTCCGGAGCGTCTGGGGCGAGCCATACTGCCCAAAGTCGACCGGGAACACGTACACGGTCCGGAAGACCTGGGCCATGGTCTTGTAGATCGCCCGAAACAGGCGGCTGTCCGGGCCATCGAGCGCGCCGATGATATTCGACGTGAGCACACCGCCGGGCGCCAGTCTGGCCTGAACCAGGCGAAAGAACTCGCGCGTGGCCAGGTGGAAAGGGATGGTGTCGATCAGGTAGGCGTCGGTGAGGATGATATCCTGCGGCGCGCTGGCCAGCCGCAGGTGCAGGCGGCCATCGCGGGCCGTGATCTTCAGCCGGTCGCTCAGTGGAACGTCGAAGAACTCGCGCGCAGCTTCAACCACCCGAGGGTCGATCTCCGCGACGTCCATCGTGATCGTCGGGTAATCGGTCACGTAGCGACCCGGCACGGTCCCGCCGCCGAGCCCGATCATCAGCGCGTGTTTCGGCTGCGACACGAAGATCAGCGGCAGGTGCATATAGTCGGCGTAGGCAAAGACCGTACGCCGGGGACGGTCCCGGTCGAGTCCGCTCTGCCAGTAGTTGTCGAGCTTGAGGTAGCGAACCGACCCTTCGTCGGACACGGTGATGCGATGGTACACGGTATCCCGCATGTAGACGAGTGTTGTGGGGCGCACGGGCTCCGCCCGCGTCACCCCTGCCGCCAGCAGCACGACCAGCAGCGCCCCGGCCACGGCGGCGAGGCCGCGTCGCGCCGACAGCCAGCCGAGCACGGCCATCACCATGAGCGTAAAGCCGCAGACAAGAATGATCGCACGCACGCCCAGGTAGTTGATAAGGATGAACGATGCGACGAGCGTGCCGACGATCGAGCCGACGGTGCTGATCGCGTAGAGGGTCCCGGCGGTCTGGCCCATCGTTCCCACGGCGCGGGCGCGCAGGCGCACGGCGAATGGTGAGACCATCCCCATGATGATGCTGGGGACGACAAAGAGCACCATCGCGCCAACGAGCGGATTGAGCTGTGGGCCCAAATCCGCGCGGACAATGGCGTCGAGCACAGATGGCGCCAGCAGGGGGATCGGAACCGTGAGCACCCCCGCGAGGAAGACGATGCCCGCAAACAGGCTCGGCGAGGGGAACCGGTCGGCGAGGCGGCCGCCGACGGCATAGCCGATGCTCAGCGCCGCGAGAAAAACGCCGATCAGACTGCCCCAGACGTAGATCGAGTTGCCGAAGTACGGAGCGAGCACGCGGCTGGCTATGATCTCCAGTGCGAGCAGCACCCCACCGCTTGTGAAGACAATGACCTCGAGGATTGGCTCCACCCCCCGCCGAGTTCGCTTCATTATAGCGTGAACCCGCATGACCAAGAGTTGTAAGAGTTTGCCCGGATGGACAGAATCCCGTATTCCGGTATTCTTGTACTATGCAGACGGTCAAGCTCGGGAAGAAGGGACAGGTGTCCCTGCCCAGAGCTGTGCTGAAACGACTCGGCCTTCAGGACGAGGCTGTGCTCCTGGTCGACGTCACCAAGGACGGCGGCATCCTGCTGCGGCCCGCGGGAGTCTACCCAATCGAAGTGTACAGCGATGCTCGGTAAGAGAGTTCCTCGACGAGGATCGCATGACGGCGGCTGAAGCCCGCCGCCTCAATCGAAGGACTCGATCGACCCGCTGAGTGGAGATCTTCCTGGATGCGAATGTGATCTTTGCGTCGGGCGCCTCTTTGGAACCACAGTTGGGGGCGTCCGCGTCCTGCGTCTTGCCGATGCATTCGCGGTGGTTCTTAGAGCTCCACGAGGATAGAAACTCTCTGGGCCTTGCTCGCGGCGCTACCTCACGTCCAGAATGAAGTTGAACGTCGCGACCTTGCCTGTCGGCATATCCCGCATTGTGACAATCAGGCCCTGGTTGAAGATCCCGTCGCTCTGATTGCGCGC
>JBQTJG010000071.1:0-3796 GCA_052387355.1 Armatimonadota bacterium
CCCTGTGACATACCGGGCGTCGTCCGAAGCCAGGTAGGTGACCGCCGGCGCCACATCCTCCGGCGTGCCGAGCCGGCCCAGGGGAATGGCTCGCGTCAGGCTCTCGGCGAGCTTTGGGTAGGGCTCAATAATCTCTCGCCGGAACAGCGGTGTGTCGGACGGTCCTGGGCATACACAGTTGACGGTGATGCCCCACCGGGCGAGCTCCCGCGCCATCGCTTTCGTGAACGCGATGACCCCGCCTTTGGCGGCTGAGTAGACAGCTTCGCCGGACGATCCGGCGCGGCCGGCATCCGAAGCGATATTCACGATCCGGCCGTAGTTCTGGGCAATCATCGGGTCAAGCACCGACCGGGTGCAGATAATCGGGCCCTTCAGGTTGATATCCAGGAGTTGGTCCCAGAGTTCCTCGGTGGTCTCCATGAAGGGCATGACCCGATCCCATCCGGCGTTGTTCACCAGCACGTGCACGGTCCCCCAGCGCGCGATGATGTCGGCGACCGCGGCGTCGATGTCAGCCTTCCGGGTCACATCGGCGAGATAGACGAGCGCCTCTCTCCCCTGCTCATGGATGAGCGCAGCGGTCTGGCGGACCGGTTCCTCGTTGCGGTCAAGGACGGCGACCCTAGCGCCTTCCAGGACCAGACTCAGGGAGATCCGGCGGCCGAAGCCGCCTCCTGCCCCGGTGACGATAGCCACGCGATCCCGGAATCTCACGCGCGCGCTCCGGAAGGTCCAAGATAGGGCGCAGGAAGCGTCAGGCCGCCATCGACCGTGATCATCTGCCCCACGATCCACTCCGCATCGTCCGAGCAGAGAAACGCGATGACCCTGGCGATGTCCTCCGGCGCGCCGAGCCGGCCCTTGGGCGTCGACGCCAGCATCGACTGTACGAAACCTTCGTGGTCGTCGGCCGCATAGGTCTGGCTGGAGTCGGTCGCCACCACGCCGGGGCTGACCCCGTTGACGGTGATCCCCAACGGCGCCGCCTCAACGGCGAGGTACCGGGTCAACGCCTCCAGGGCCGCCTTGGCCGACCCCAGCAACGCGTAGTCGGGCAGATAGCGCATCGTCGGGAAACTCGAGACCGTCACGATCCGGCCGCGGCGCCCCGCCATGAGCCGCATCGCCTCCTGCGCCGCCTGGACGAACGCGAAGACGTTCGCCTGGTAGGTACGGGCCAGATGGTGTGGCTTCAGATCGACGAACCGGCGAAACGCCGTCGCCGCGGCATTGGCCACGAAGATGTCCAGTCCTCCGAAAGCGTCCTTCACTTCGGCGAACAGCGCGGTGATCTCTTCAGGCCGTTCGAGATCTGCGCGGAGGGCGATCGCCCTGCGCCTGAGCGCGCCGACGGCCTCGACGACCTCGCGCGCGCCTCCCTCCGCCGACCTGTAATGCACCACGACGTCTGCGCCGCGCTCGCCCAGGAGCAGGGCCGTCGCCCGTCCGATCCCGCGGGACGCCCCCGTAATCAGCGCGACTTTGCCCGCGAGTTCGCCCATGCGATCAGATGATCCCCGCCATCAGACGATGTCGGCCGACACGACGAACCGGACGGCGTCCGGCGGGCGGTTGAGGAGGGCCCCCATAGCCTCGTGGATTCGCGCGAGTGGCCACTGCCCCGAGACGCTGTGGGAGAGATCCAGGCGGCCCGAGGCCGCCAGGCCGATGACGGTCGCCATCTCGTGAGGCGTTGCGCCAAACGCCGACCGAATCTCGACTTCCCGCCGGACCAAATAGGACGATCCCGGTAGGATCAGCGACTCGTCCGAGACGCCAACCAGCACGACCCTTCCCCCGATGCGCGCCGCGCCGATGCACGCTCGGACCGTCTCCGACTTCGCCACGAAGTCCACGCACAGGTCGACCCCGCGGCCGCCGGTCATCCGGCGGATCTCGCGCACCGGGCTGCCATCCGGCCGCGCGATGACCACCTGAGCCCCGAGCGCTTGGAGCCGATCCGCCGCCTCCTTGCGGCGGACCACCACGATTAGCGGGTCGGCGCCAAACATCTTGGCGAGCATCACACCGTGCGTGCCCACGCCGCCCGCGCCGTACACGACGACACTCTGGCCCGGCTGCAGCTCCCCCCGTCCCATCAGCGCGTGAAACGCCGTGGCCACGGCGTCCGGAAGGATGGCGCCAACGGGAAACGGCACGACATCGGGCAGGCGGAAGAGGCTGACCGCCGGGACGGTCATCATCTCCGCAAACCCGCCCTGGCGAGTGAGGCCGATGAACTCGGGGGACAGGCATGCTGACTGGCGGCCGTCCAGGCACGACCAGCAGCGGCCGCAGGCGATGTACGGGTCGACGAGGACGCGGTCGCCGACCCGCCACGCGTTCGTGTCCTCGCCGACCTGGACGATTTCCCCGGCCACCTCGTGGCCGGGTACGATCGGCCACGGCACATTAGAAGGCAATCGGAGTCCATCCAGGATCTCGCGGTCGGTCCCGCAGATGCCCGCCGCCCTGATTCGTATAAGAACTTCGCCTTTGCCGGGCTGGGGGTCGGGCATCGTCTCCAGCACGAGCGTGCGGGTACCCGACCTATCGTAGAGTCGCGCGGCCAGCATGCCGGCTCATACCTCCTGCTGGGCGGGATGAAGCAGCGCCCGTGCGATGACGAGCTTTTGGACCTCCGCCGTGCCCTCCTCGAACCACAGTGCCCGAGCGTCCCTGTAGAGCCGCTCGACGGGATGGCCCCTCAGATAGCCGATGCCGCCGCAGATTTTCAGGGCTTTGTCAGTGACGCGTCCCACCATCTCCAGCCCGAAGAGCTTGGCCATGGCAGCTTCGGTCGTACAGCGCTCGCCGGCGTCAACACGCCGGGCAGCGTCGTGCACCAGAAGCCTGGCGGCCTGGACGTCCACCACCATCTCGGCCAACGCGAACTGGATGGCCTGCCGATCGGCCAGAGGCCTGCCAAAGGTCACTCGCCGGTGGGCATGATCCGTGGCCAGATCCAGGGCCCGCCGCGCCACGCCGACGCAGCTCGTGGCAATGGAGATCCGGCTGATGTCCAGGAAGTCCCTCAGTATCATCCTCAGGCCGTCGCCCTCGTAGCCGAGGAGGGCATCGGCAGGAATGCGGCACCCCTCGAATTCCAGGAGGCCGTGCCCCGTGCCGGTCAGGCCCATCCCGTCCGGCTGTAAGGTGATCCGTAGATCCGGCATGTCCCGCGGGACGATGAAGGCCGAGATCCCTTCATGGCCGCGGCTGCGATCAGTGTAGGCGACGACAACGAAGGCATCCGCGACATCCGCAAACGTGATGAGCCACTTGCGGCCCCAGAGGGCCCAGCCATCGTCTGTCCGCCGGCCCTCCGTTTTAATATCCGTTCCCGTGCCCCCATCGGGCTCGGTGATGGCGAAGGCCATCTTTGTCCCGCCCGAGGCCCAGCGGTCCAGGTAGCGGGTCTTCTGGCGCGGAGTGCCATACTTGTCCAGCAGGCGCCACAAGCCATTGTGGACGTGCACGATCATACGAACCGACCCATGCGATTGGGCCACCGTTTCCAGGATAGGAACGTAGTCCGCGAGCGGCAGACCCCATCCCCCGTACTCTGAGGGAAGAGTCAGGCGCAGGAGGGAGCGCTCGGCCAGCCGCTTCCAGAGATCCGGCGGCGTCGCGCCGGCCTCTTCGATCTGGCTCGCGAGGGCCTCCAGTTCTCCGAAGACGAAGGTCCTGATCTCCGCATGAAACGCTTGCAGGCGCTCGGGCGCGGGTGGCATGGCGAAATCGTTCTTGAAGGGGCTGCTCTCTTCCTTGGGGCTCCCGGATGGGCCCCGGA
>JBQTJG010000072.1:0-2571 GCA_052387355.1 Armatimonadota bacterium
CTTCACCGGCGATACGCTTGGGAGGTTCGACTTCTATGCTCCCGACGGCGACTACGACATTCGGGTCTCTGGGACCGGGGTCACGGCCTATACGATTCCGGACGTGACGATCGCGGACGACAAGCGGATCACGTCTGTGACTGTCCTCGATCGTGATGCGCAAGTACTGGCAAATGCCTTTTGGAACCGTAACGTCGGAGCCTGGCATCGACGGGACACCGGCCAACCTGCTTGGCGCATTGAGATCGACGTCGTCGCTGATGCACTGCGCGTATATCGCGCACCGGCGGGTGCGAATCCCATCACGTGGTTAGAAAGATTCTTCGTCAAGGACGCAGGAGTGGCTATTGGCAGTGGGATGAACCCCTCGACAACGGGAGGTGCGTTTCATAGTCGAACTGAGACCGTCGCTAACAGAGTGACAGACTTTTCTTACGCGGCCGGCGACATAAACGGGTGGTTGATTCGCTTCTTCAAGGCAAGAGGAGACCATGCCACGCCTGCATTGCTCAGTGTGAGTGATGTCATCGGGGATATACAGTTCCACGGTCATACTGGAGCGGCCTTTTACTTTGGAGCTGCTGTTCGAGCCGTAGCGGGCGAGATATTCAGCGCTACTGCCGGCGGTACCGATCTAGAGTTTTACGCCACCAGGGTCACAACACAGGTACTCCGCCGCCGGTTTCTCATCTCTTCTGGGGTCACCAATGCGTTTGAATTCTTCAATGCCGACGGGACAAGTATCGCGCAATTGCAACACGCTCCTGCTGATGGCAATACCGGTCTTCTCATCACTCGTAACGTTGCTGCCGTTACCACAGTCCAGCAGGTAAGTATGGGGGCTGTGGATTCAGGTGGGACGGGCTTCAAACTCCTGAGGGTGCCAAACTAGGAGTGGAAGTGTGGACACAGAGATGTTGACGAAGAAGCGAACTGAACTTGAGGCCAAACTCCAAGAAGCCATCAGACTGCGGAATCTAGCGCAACAGATGTTGGGGGACGCCATGGTGCAGATAGCCCAAGCCGAAGGGGCGCTGTCATTCTGCGACAGTCTGCTCAAGGGCGGGGAAAAGAACGATGCCTGACGCGATCCCTGACACCATCCGCATCTTTGTAGCGCAGATAGTGCCGCCGGCCTATCCGGCGACGCCGAAGCCGACCCGGGTCTCGCTCGAAGATCGCGCCTGGGTCGACACGCGCGTCGAGTTCGATAGCATCTACACGCAGGCGTGGCTCGTGGCGTCCAACCGCCGCCCACGGATGTTCCGGCTCCAGTACGAGAAGCAGCCCGGCGACGCGCTAGACGTCGTCATGAACTACTACCGGGTGCAGAGTGGCATGGCGGGCATCTTCCCGTTCGTCCACCCGGTGACCAGCGAGAGCCTCAACGCGCGCTTTGCCAAGGAGGTGCTCGTCTGGCAGCTGCATCCCAAAGCGGACGTCTACACGTGGGAAGTCGACCTTGAGGAGGTCTTCCTGTAAGTGCCCAAGACGCTGTCAGCCGGCCTGGTCCTCGAAAAGAATCGCTTGGATCCTCAATCGTCCTGGGTAGAGCTCTATCAGGTCGAGACGTCGACCAACCCGTTGAACATCATCTACCTCACGAATCACCCAATCCGTGTCGTCTACCAGAATGCGGAGTACCAGCCGTACCCCATTCGCCACGAGGCCATTCAAGAGCGGCTCGAGGGCGGCATGCAGAAGATCGCGGTCCACATCCCCAATGTGCTGCGCGAAGTCCAAGCGTACCTTGAGTACAACGATGGCCTGCGCGGTCGGAAGGTCACCCTCATCGTCGTCAACAAAGATAAGCCGACGCTGGGGGACCTCCGCCAGACGTTTATCATCGAAGCATCCTCGGCCGACGAACGCATCGCCACCTTCGTGCTGGGGAAGCCGATTCCGGTCAACGAGATCCGCCTGCCGGGGCGGGTTATTACAAGAGACTTATTTCCTTCGCTGGCCGGGGTATGAGATGCGAGCTCTGCACCCTGCTGCCGCCAACGCTGGACTCCCTGATTGGCTGGCGACACTTTCACGGGAGCGCGCCCTGCTGGTGGCTCGTGCGGGAGACCTATCGGGACCACCTTGGTATCAGGTTGTCGCAGTCGAACGTGCTCAAGCCGCGGCGGCAGTGGCGCCAGTTGATCCAGAGGGGCCTGATTGAATGGCATCGCATCGCGCTCGGAAGCGAGGAGCCCTACGACGGCGTGCTCCTGCGGACCGAGCACGTCGATCACATGGGCCTCGTCATCGCGCCCGGCCGGTTTCTGCACGTGCCACGGCCCGAGGCCGGCGTCGTCGTGACCCCGTTCACCGCCTACACGGACCGCGGGCATCGGCTCTGGCTCTACCGGCACCGGTCACGCTGGTCCCCTACCCCCACGGCGGCGACGTCCTCGACCTCGACGCGCTGATCGCGCAGGCCGGCGGCGGGGACCGCCATCGCATTCGCCCCCGATTCGCGGCCGTGGTAGGTGGCATCTGGAGCTGGTTCCTTGCCCTGCCGCTGCTCACCCAGATCCTCGTCGGGGCCCTGGTCGTCGGCGGCCTCATCCTCATCTCGCGCCT
>JBQTJG010000073.1:0-3765 GCA_052387355.1 Armatimonadota bacterium
CGTCAATGTGGCCGATCTCGATCTGGGGCGGGATACACAGCTACAGCGGGCAATCCAGCTTGCGCGGCAGCGGCTCGGTCTGGCGCGATCTCCGGCGCCGGCCGCCAGTCGGTGATCAGGAGCGTCAACCACGGCGCATGCTCCCTGCGGATCGACTGCGCGACAAATTGATCGTCATGAACGGCAAGGGTGTCCAGGTCTATCACGACCTGACGGGCGCCTATCGGTTTGACCGGTTCGAGCTGTATCTCGACGTCATTCACCCCGATCCGGTGGCGCCGTATAGCCACGCGCGGATCCGCATCGATCAGGCGGAAGCGCAGATTCCTCGAGCCCTCTGGGAGGACGCACCAAGCAGGCTGGCCGTGCAGGACTTTCTCGCGCGCGCGGTTCGTGAGGCGATCCATCGGTACGTCCACACGCGCTGGTCAGGAAGAGTCCAGCCGCTGGCGATCGAGGCCGGAGGCCAGGAGGTTCTGGCGCGCACCTGTTGCGCCGTGGCAGAGGATTTTGTCGAGATTCGGTTGACGATCGCCTTGCCTGCGGAGGGCAGGAAGGTGCTGGCGCGAGCCGCCCAGACTCTCCTCTTCGAAGAACTTCCGGCGGTCGTCGGCGCCGGACTGGTCTGGGAGCACCTCGACGGCGATGCTGGGCGCCGCCATTGCGCGACATACGCGGACTACCTCGCACTACAGTCCGCTCTGCCGTCGCTTGGCCTGGTCGCTTTTATCGCGGACGGGTCCGCGCTGGTGCGCGACGCCGCGCCTGGAGACCGGCCGCTACGGGGAAGCCGGGTCGTGGCCATGCAGGCGCCGGAGGACCTCGCGGTTACGATCACGCTGCCTCACCGGGGCGCCGTCCGCGGCCTCGGCATTCGCCGCGGCGTGACCGTGGTCGCTGGCGCCTCATACAGCGGAAAATCCACGCTGCTCGCAGCTATTGTCAGCGGCGTGTATCCGCACGTGCCCGGCGATGGTCGTGAGTTGGTGGCCACGGTCCCTGACGCCGTCGCGATCCGTGCAGAGACGGGACGCCGCATCGAACGCGTGGATGTGCGCGCGTTCGCGCACTTCCTTCCGCACCGCCCCGACGCCGCGGCGCTGTCGGTCGAGCGCGCGACCGGCGCGGTGTCGATGGCCGCGTCTGTTGCTGAGGCGGTCGAGATCGGCACCGGGCTGCTCCTCTATGACGAAGACCAGAGCGCGATCGCCTTCCTCGTTCGGGATGAGATCATGCAGCATCTCGCGCAGGGATCGCCTGAGCCCATCACGCCGCTGGTCGACCAGATGCGCGTGATGTGGGAGTCGCACGGCGTGTCGTCGATCATCGCCACGGGCGGTCTCGGCGACTATCTTGGCGTCGCCGACACCGTGATTGCCATGCAAGGGTTTCAGCCAGTTCTGGCGACCGACCGTGCCCGGAGCCTGGTCACGGAGCGGGGTCTTTACCGCTCGCCCCAGCGCCGCACGTTCGACCTACCGGCGCCCCGATGCCCGCTTCCCCGAGGCATCGGGGGAGTCAAGGGACGTGGGCTCCACGCGGAGCTGCGAGGCCGTGAGACGCTGAATCTTGGCCGCGACGCGGTTGACCTTGCCGCCGTTCCGCAGCTCGTCGACGCGGGGCAGGCGCGCGCCGCCGGCGACGCCATCTTGTACGCCGTCGAAAAAGACTATGTCACGGGGAACGCCGCGCTTGCTGAGATACTCGACCGGGTTTTTGCCGACATCGAGATGTCCGGGCTTGGCGTGCTGGCCACTCAAGAGGGACGGCCCGGCGACTATGCGCTCCCCAGACGGCACGAGGTGGTGGCTGTACTCAACCGGCTCAAGTCGCTGCAGGTCCGGACGCGGCGGGTCGGCATGGGCGCGCATGAAGCCCAGCCACCTGTGGCCCGCGCACCCGAAGGCCTCGCCCCAGAGGTCCCAGTGCCGCCTGAGGGGGCTGCGGACGAGGTGGAATCCTCGGACAGGGCGCCCGACCCCCACCACAATCAAACCTCATAGCAGCCGCGCCCCCACTTACCGAAAAGCACGATCCCACCAGCCGATGGTATAGTTGAGCCGGGAGGGCTATCCATGTTGGTTAAGCTTCTCAGGCGCCGCTTCACGGTTGACGAGTACCACCGGATGACAGAGATGGGGATCCTCTCAGAGGACGACCATATAGAATTGATCGACGGCGATCTCCTGGAAGATGAGACCGGCAAACCACGCAGATTCACAATGGACGAGTACTACCGGTTGGCCGAGGCAGGCATCCTTTCGGAAGACGATCGGGTGGAGCTCGTCGAGGGCCAGATCGTCGAGATGACCCCCATCGGGAGCCGGCACGCGGATTGCGTGAATCGCCTCAACATGTTGCTGGCGACATCGCTCGGACGCCGGGCGATCGTCAGCGTCCAGAACCCGGTCGGCCTGGGGAAGCGCACTGAGCCGCAGCCCGATTTGGCGCTGCTGCGCCCCCGATCCTACGCCACCGCCCATCCGGGGCCCGGCGACGTCCTGCTGATGATAGAGGTTTGTGACACGTCGATCCGTCACGACCGCGAGGTCACACTCCCCCTGTACGCCCGCGCCGGTATTCCGGAGGTCTGGCTGGTGGACCTTCAGGAGAATGTCGTTGAGGTGCATCGTCAGCCTTCCCCGCAGGGATACGAGCACGTCCAGCGCCGCGCAGGCGACCAACGTCTCGCCCCTCAGGCGCTCCCCGACGTCAGCGTTTTGGTCGGCGAGATCCTGTAGCATCGATGGTCTTGGTTTCTTGTAGAGGAGGTAGAACCGATGGACGTCACCAAGATCCTGCTCGGTGAGGACGACATCCCCAAGGCCTGGTACAATGTCGCCGCCGATCTGCCGGTCAAGCCGTTTCCCGTTATCCATCCAGGGACGAAACAGCCGATCGGCCCGGCGGACCTGGCGCCGCTGTTCCCCATGGCGTTGATCATGCAGGAAGTCAGCACCGACCGCGAGATCGAGATCCCGCAGCCCGTGCGTGACATCTACCGCCTGTGGCGGCCAACCCCGCTGTACCGCGCGCGGCGCCTGGAGAAGGCGCTCGACACGCCCGCGCGCATCTACTACAAGTACGAGGGCACCAGCCCGGCCGGCAGCCACAAGCCCAACACCGCGGTCGCGCAGGCGTGCTACAACAAGCAGGAGGGCGTGCGGCGGCTCACCACCGAGACCGGCGCGGGCCAATGGGGCAGCGCGCTCTCGCTCGCCTGCCGGTTCTTCGACCTGGAGTGCACCGTGTACATGGTGCGTGTCTCGTACGAGCAGAAGCCCTACCGCAAGGTCATGATGCAGACCTGGGGCGCCGAGGTGCTGCCCAGCCCGTCCGACCGCACCAACGCCGGCCGCGGCATCCTCGCGAAGACCCCCGAGTCCCCGGGCAGCCTGGGCATCGCCATCAGCGAAGCGGTTGAAGACGCCGCCACGCACGACGACGCCAAGTACTCGCTGGGCAGCGTCCTCAACCACGTGCTGATGCACCAGACGGTGATCGGGCTCGAAGCGCGCCGCCAGATGGAGATGGCTGGCGACGCGCCCGACGTCGTCATCGGCTGCGTCGGCGGCGGCAGCAACTTCTCGGGACTGGCGTTCCCGTTTCTCCCCGACAAGTTCAAGGGCAAGAACGTGCGGTTCGTCGCGGTCGAGCCCGAGGCGTGCCCGTCGCTGACCCGCGGCGAGTACCTCTACGACTTCGGCGATACCGCGGCGACCACACCGCTACTCAAGATGCACACGCTCGGTCACAGCTTCGTGC
>JBQTJG010000074.1:0-4015 GCA_052387355.1 Armatimonadota bacterium
GCTGCGCGGAGATCATCAACGCGCGCAGGACGGACTCCGGCGTGCACTGGAGCAATTTCCCCTCACGGGCGATGGTCGCCAGCGCCACCTGGACGAGGCGCTCGGGCGTAAACGTCTGGGGCAAGACAGCCGCGAAGTTCGCTCGATACCGCTGGAGCAAGTCGCGAAACGTTTCCAGTGGCGGCTTGACGATCGACCCCGGCGGTGGCGGTGCTTGCGGTCTGGTCGTACTCATCGCTCTTCACCCTCCCTGGTGAACCTGGGGTAGAACCGGCGCGTGCCGTGCACAGGCGTGCTGTGGCGCTGGACGATCTCGCCGAACGTGTCCTTCGTCAACGTCAGCGACAGCAGGGGATTGGGGTGCCCGCTGCGGAGCGCGACCTCGTTCCAGAGGGCCTTCGCGACCGCTTCCCAGTCCACGCGCTGGCTGTCTTTCGTACGCTTCCACGTGATGCGGCCCCACGGGCCTTCGACGCCATCATCCTCGCCAATCAACGCGCAGATGCGGTTCTCGAAGAGATCGATCTCCTCGCGCTCCTGGATGACGCGATCCCGCGCGGCTTGGAAGACCAGGACCGTTTCGGTCTCCGCCGGCGTGGCGGTGCGGATCTGGCCGCTGAGGCGCGGGAAGATCTTTTGGAGCATGTCACGCGAGGCGCGGCTATGGTCCACCGGGGGTGGCGTGGCCGTGACCAGGTAGCGCTCGTACCACTCGTGGCAGCGTTCGACGAGGATGGTCTCCAGTTCGATGTGGCGCTGGACGCGGTAAATGCGCATCTCGTTGCCGATCAGCGCCGCGACGTCCCACCACTCATAGCCTTGTGGGGCCATGATGCCGAGGTACCACGCCATCTGGAGCAGGTTCTCCTCGGGCATCTCATCCGTGCCCTGTGGGCCCCAGCGCCACGCCTGCCGCGGGTTCGTGCTCTTGGCATCGACGCCACCCGGGGCATCTACCCCGAGGTAGTCCAGATGCCCGAGCATCCACCGGCGCTCGGGATGGCGGACGAACCGATTCTTGGGCTGACTGAGCTGGACACCCTGGCGCTTGGCGTACTCGCCGGCGATGATCGGCTCGAGGAGATTCCCCCAGACCATCGCCTCGGTCTCCTCGCGCTCGGCCAGGCCCATCTTCTCGAGCCAGACGTCATGCGCGGTCTTCCAGGGGTGCACGCCGAGGATCGGGCCGACGTCCCCGCCGCCGATACCCTTGCGGCGGAGCGCGATCTCATCGATGCGGTTGAGAATCGAGGGCAACTCACTCATGCGTGCACCCCCTGCCGATCCGGCGTGGCGCAGTGGTCGTCTACCTCCACGGGCACCATCGCCAACCCGCACATCGGGCACTCGTGCCCCGAAGAGAACCGGCGATCTCTGAGGCAGCGCACGTCGGGACAGCGGTATTCGGCGCGCTGCTTGTATACGCTGCCGTCCTGATGGTGCCAGCCCTTGCCCGGCGTGAATGTGAGCGGTTCGTGGCAGTAGAGGCAGGTACTAGTTCGTGCCGCCTCAACCTTCTGGCCGTTGGAATACCGAGTGAGAACGCGCCACCCGTTGAGGACCGCAGTTTGGTAAGTGACGACGCTACAGCCTTCGCGATAGAGCACATCCGGCACGACAGCGTAGGTGTACGGGTTTTCGGTCGATAGTTGCTTGGCTTGGAATTCCGCCACGTGTCTTGAGAGTCCGGTTTTCATCGCCCGTCCTCCGCCTCGCGCATCTCTGCACTCAGTGCTCCACTGCACGGTGCACACAACCCGGTCGAGTCCGAACATTCAGGGCACATAGCCCCATCGCAGGAGTAGCAGAACGCTGCGGGCATCGCCGCCGTGATCGCCGTCCCGCACGTCGCGCAGGTCGTGTAGTGGGCGTCCTCGGCCCGGACCTCCTCGGCCCGAGCCTGCTCCTCGGTGATCATCGGGCACCGTCCTTCATGGCGGCTTCGGCCAATTCACGCAAGCGCCAGCCGTCGAAGTCCCACATACGACCGTCTCGGAACCGGATTCTCACTTGGTTGACCCCTGAGATGTTCCACGCGGTCTCCACAGAGTTCGGGTCTCCTGGCTTGCCTAAGTCGGCGATCTTGACGCCGGACCCGCGCAGGGGGTACTCTGGACGCGCACCGTATCCCGTCTTCTGCCCGCCCTGGTCGGTACGGACCGGGGCGGTGCCATCCTCAGCAGGTCCGAGTTTCATTGTCCGAGCCTCCTCTGTGGTTGGTGCTCCCCCGGCCGGGGGAACCTCAAACCGACCGGGGGGTCTGGACGAGCAACCGACCTGCATTATCCCCGCCTCCGTCGCCCCCCTTTCCCTGCGTCTCCACTCCCCGGTGACGCAAGCCTTTCACAAAAGGTGACACTCACGGGATGGCGTCTGGGTCGGGTTTGGCACCCGGACCCCTCGCACCCCGTGAGCGGACACGGCCGTTTCGCCTCATTTTGGCTTTCTGAAGGGCGGCCTTGGATGCCATACGTTGCCTCTCGGACGCAGTGCGGGGCACTCCGACCCGAATCGCCTTGAGGGGAAGGGTAAACGTCCAGCCCTCTCCTTCTCTGACTGGACTGAGGCCCAAGGCCCGAGCGATGGAGATCGCCCGACGGCTGTCCGTGAACACCGTCCATTCACCCTCAGCATTCGTGAGGGTAAGAACAATCTCGCGCTCGTCCTTGGACAGCACCGTCATGGATTGCGTGAAGCCTCCTGAAACACTCGATTGTTGTAGCGGCTATTCCTCACGATACAGCAGCCTTTTCTTGTTCCCGCTTCCATCGCTTGAAAGCAGCCTTCTCGAGATCTTCCTTTGCGGCTTCCCGAATCCAGCGGATCATGGCTGCGCGGCGTGCAATCTCTGATCGACGTTCGGGTGACAGGTTCGCAGCACGCACGTGTCCTCCCTTACGCCCGCTCTCCTGTCGTTTGCGTCGTGTATACTTTCCCATAGCCCTATCCTAAGCACCGTCAAGCATCTTGTCAAGCCCACAGGGGAAATTTGTTAGGAACCTGGGGATAAATAGCGGTCGATCCCCCGCCGCAAATCCGCAGCGTCGACCGCTCCATAGGCTCTGTCCGTGGTCCGAATGTCGGTGTGCCCGAGCTGCTTCATGGCCAGGGGAATCGGGAGCCCGCTCGTCTTCGCCCACCGGACCCACCCGTGTCGAAGAACGTGGGCCGTGAGCCGGTAGGGCAGTCCGACCTCCCGCCCGAGCCGCCGAAGGATACTGTTCACCCACTCGTGGCTCCTGGCCTTCCCCCGTCGGCCGGGGAATAGCCAGGCATCGGCTGGCCGATCAGCCATCAAGCGCCGAAGGACCGGGCTCAGGCGATACCGGGTCGGCATCCTGATGGGGTCGAACATCACGGTTCTGGGTACTCCGCCCTTGCCCCGTCGCAGCCGGATCTCCCTGGCCTTCAGGTCCACATCCCCGACGCGCAGGGAGAGGCCCTCCCGTAGCCGTAGGGCCGTCTGGAAGTAGAGCCGCACCAGGGCTTTCTCCTCCAGGGTTCGGCATACCCGACACAGGCGCGCGAAGTCGGCGAAGGTTGGTGCCGGCCGCGGCCGCGCTACCCAGCGCGGGAGTTCTACGTCCTTGCCGGGAGTCCGCGGGACCAAGCGCTTGTGGTCGCAGAGCCATTGGAAGAAGGGGGAGAGAAAGCGCGCTTCCGTGGCGCGCGACCGCGGGCTGACGGGACGCGCCAGGATGTGCCGCTCGATATGCTCGGCCGTCAGCATGTCTAGTGGAACGTCGGGGTAGGTCTGGAAGAGTTTTTCAAGTGCGAGGCGGTAGAGACGAACGGTGAAGGGTGAGTAGTTCAGCCGATCCAGCCGCTCGACGTATTCGGCCAACAGTTCGGTCTGTCGGCGCGTCGCCTCCACACGTGTAGGCACAAAGACGGCGCGTCACCGGGAAGTACTCTAGAAACGAGCAAGAGGAGGGTCAGGTTGAGCCTTCCCCAAAGATTATTCCCGCTCGACTTTCAGGGCAGACCGAAGCGTTAGCGCAGCGGCAACACGAGA
>JBQTJG010000075.1:0-9982 GCA_052387355.1 Armatimonadota bacterium
GAGCGAACCCGCCGGTATGTCGCGATGACGTGCCAGACCGATGACCCGGCGCGCGAGCAAGCCTATTTGTCCTTCGTCGAGCAGATCGCGCCCAACATCAAGCCGCTGGCTCATGCCCTCGAGGAAGCCTACCTCCGCTCGCCTCACCGCGCGGGTCTGTCCTCACGATACGCCGTCCTCGACCGCCTGATCGAGAACCGTGTGACCCTCTTTCGGCCCGAGAACGTGCCGCTCGAGACCGAAGAAGCCAAGCTGAAGCAGCAGTACCAGAAGATCACCGGTGCAATGACCGTCGTCTTCCGAGGACAGGAACACACGCTGCCGCAGATGGCCCGCTATCTCGAGGAGCCCGATCGGTCGATCCGGCGGGACGCTTGGGAGCTCGTGGCCCGGCGCAGGCTCGAGGACCGTGAGCGTCTTGATGACATCTTCGATGCACTGCTGGTCTTGCGCGCGCAGATCGCGCGCAACGCAGGGTTTGCCGACTACCGGGCGTTCGCCTTTCGGTTGCGAGAGCGCTTCGACTACACCCCACAGGACTGTCTGAGGTTTCACGAGGCCGTTGAGCAAGCCGTGCTCCCCTTGGTGCGCCGGCTGCATGCCGAGCGGAAGCGGGCGCTTGGTGTCGAGACGCTGCGCCCCTGGGATCTCGAGGTCGATCCCCTGGGACGGCCGCCCCTGCGGCCATTCGAGACCGCCGATCAGTTGGCGAGAGGCGTCGAGGAGATCTTCGCACGCGTGGATCCCGACTTCGGGCGGCAGTTCCACTTCATGCGCGACCGCTTGCTGCTCGATCTCGAGAGCCGCAAGGGCAAGGCGCCCGGAGGCTACCAGAGCACCATGCAGGAACAGCGCGTGCCGTTCATCTTCATGAACGCCGTCGGGATGGACGCGGACCTGCGGACGCTGCTTCATGAGGGCGGGCACGCGGTTCACATGCTTGCGGCGCGCCGGGATCCCATTGTCGACTATCGAGAGTCTCCGACGGAGTTTTGTGAGGTCGCGTCGATGGGGATGGAGCTGCTCGCCAGTCCTCACCTGAACGTGTTCTACCCTGCGCCGGCAGATGCGCAGCGCTCATACCGTGATTTGCTCGAACGCATTGTGCTGATCTTCCCCTGGGTGGCGACGATCGACGCGTTCCAGCACTGGCTGTACACGCACCCAGGACATACCCGCGATGAGCGTCGCGCGGCCTGGGTGCGCACGTTCCGCCGGTTTTCCCCGGAGATCGACACCGGTGGGTATGAAGAAATCGAAGCCTCGCTGTGGCACCGCCAGCTCCACGTGTTTCTCGTCCCGTTCTACTACATCGAATACGGGATCGCGCAGGTCGGCGCGCTGCAGGTCTGGCGGAGCGCCCGCCGCAGTCATGCCGAGGCGGTGCGGCGATACCGCGCGGCTCTGGCGCTTGGAGGGACGGAGGCGCTGCCCGCGCTCTTTGCCGCGGCCGGTACGGAGTTTGACTTCTCGGCCCGCACCCTGGCGCCGCTGATGGAGGAGGTGGCCGCGGCGCTCGGAGGCATGGCCGCCCAATCCTAGTCGCTCTTAACTGCTTGCTCTGAGGCCCCGAAGCAGCGCGCGCCACATCTCAGTGCGGCGGCCCGGGACCAACGCCTCATACGGGGCCAGTCGATCGACCAGACCGCCATACTTTGTACCAAGCTGCGAGGCTACGTCTTCGGGCGTGCCCCACACAGCGCACTCTGTCAGGATCTCGTCGGTGATCAGGTGCGGCATCTCGTCCCACTGGCCACGGGCCGCCAGCCGGCTCAGGCGCTCACCGATCTCCACCCAGCCGTGAAACTCGAACACCGGCCGGTACGTCGGCGTGGACGCGTAGAACGACAAATGCCGGCGGATCTCATCCAGCCCTGACGCGACATCTGCGGCTGATCCCGCCGCCGCGAAGACGCTTGCAGCAACGCTGAACTCACGCCGCGACCGTCCCCGGCGCGCCAGCCCGGTCTCGATCTGCGGCAGCACGACTTCGCGGAGATACCGGCGTGTATGAAAAGGATGCACGTGAAAGCCGTCGGCAATCTCCCCTGCCAGCCGGCACATCCGTGCGCCGACACCGGCGATCTCCACGCGCAGCCCGGGCGGGGTGGGACCGGGCGGCGTGAAGAACGGCGTCATCAATGAGACGTTGAAGTATTTTCCGCGGAAGTTGGGGGCGCGGCGATCCGCCCAGGAGGTCCACACCTCGCGCATCGCCGCCACGACCTCTCGAAGCTTGGGAACCGGCGGATCCCACGGCATCCCGAACCGGCGCATGATATGCGCCCTGACCTGCGTCCCCAGGCCCAGCGCGAATCGTCCGCCGGACAACTGCGCGAGATCCCATGTGGTGTAGGCCAGGGTGGTAGGACTCCGGGTGAATGCCAGGGCGATCGCCGTGCCCAGGGCGATGCGGCTTGAGTGGTTGGCCGCCAGAGCGACGGCCAGGAATGGGTCGTGATCCGTTTCGCTCGTCCACAATCCGTCGAACCCAAGGTCTTCTGCGGCCTGGGTGATCTCCGGAACCTCGCTCAACGTCGAGTAGGCCAGACGCGTGTCGATCCGCACAATCGTGCCCCCGGGTGTTGTAAGGAACGGCGCGTGCCAATAGGCATTTCGCGCGCGGGCAGGAGTTCCCCCCATGGCGCCGAACCACATGGACTCACGGGAGAGGACAAAGGGTACGAACATGTAGGGGAGGGTGGTCGGCGCACCGGAGACGGTGCTGCATGGGGAACGTTCTGCCGTGGGTGCTGGTGATAGTGCTCGCCGCGGGCGCAGCGCCTGTGACGGCGCAGTCCGGCATCCGGCTTGTCGTGAATGGATCGCCGGTATCGTTGCCCTCGCCTGCCGTCATGCAGGCCGGGCAGGTTATGATCCCGGCTATCCGTGTTTTTGAGGCTTTTGGCGCTGCGACGGTCTGGCAGCCGGCCGAGCGCGCCATCATGATCACCAACCGGACCGGGCTTGTCATCCGGTTGCGCATCGGCGAGCCGACGGCTCAGGTCAATGGACAGCTCCGCCCGCTGCCGTCGTCCCCGATCGTCATCGGTGATCTACCCTACGTGCCGGCGCATCCTGTCTTCATGCTGCTCGGCGCCTGGGTGCGGTTCGACGAGCTGTCTCGCAGCCTGCACGTCGCCTCGCAGATCACCGCGATCAACGTGCGGCGCGGCGATGGCGCGATCCGGCTCGTGCTCGACGCCACCGGCCCGCTTCGAGCCGAGACCAGCGCGCTGCCCAATCCCGACCGCCTCATCGTTGACCTGCATGGTGGCGCGTTCCGCCTCACGGATCAGGACCTTCCGATCGGTGAGGCCGGGGTCGTACGGGTGCGGGCCGGCCAGTTTCAGGTCAAACCATACATCACGCGGATCGTGTTCGACCTTCAGCAGCAGGTCGAATCGCGCCTGCTCACCGCCGGCGATTCATTCGTGTATACGATCGAAGTGCGGTCAAGAGGGGCGGTGCAGGCGGCGCAGCCGCCGGGCCCGCCTGCGGCATCGACCCTGCCTCCCGTCGCGAATCCGGCGCCCGGCCTTCCAACCAATCCTCCGCCGGTGCTTGAGCCCGATCTGCATGGACCGGGCGTCCACGGCGCGCCGGTGGGTCAGGCTCCGGCCAGTGAAGCGGTTCCGGACGACGGCGTGCCCCGCGTGCTTCAGGTCCGTGTCGAGCAGCCCGGCGGGCGCTTCCGCGTGCTCATCGAGGGCACGCTGCCCCTGGAATACACGGTACGCGAGCTCCTCGAACCGGACCGCCTGGTCATTGACGTGGCGGGCGCGGTCTTCATCCCGGTCAAGCAGGAGATCCCGGTCGCAGGCGCGGTCGTGACCGAGGTGCGCGCGGCGCAGTTCCAGGTCGATCCCAGTGTGACGCGCGTGGTCGTGGAGCTGCGGCGCAAGGCCGCCTACACGGTCTCACCGGCCGGCGATGGCGGACATACGATCGTCGTGGAGATTCCTGATCCTTCGATGCGCGCGCATGTCGTAGCCATCGACGCGGGCCACGGCGGCAAAGACCCCGGGGCGATCGGCCCCACGGGTCTGCTGGAGAAAGACGTGGTGCTCGACATCGCTCAGCGCGTGCGTGAATTGCTCGTGCGCGCCGGCGTGGGGGGCCGGGTGACGCGCGAGACGGATGTCTTCGTCGAGCTGGCCGACCGACCACGCGCGGCCAAGCTGCAGGGGGTCACGGCGTTCGTGAGCATCCACGCGAACGGCTCGACACGGCCGGCCTCCAACGGTTCGGAAACGTACTATCTTTCACCGCAGAGCCAGGTGTTCGCGCAGTTGGTGCAGGAAGAACTGGGGCGGATTCCCGGACTGGCGAACCGCGGGGTCAAGACGGCCAACTTCCTGGTGCTCCGCGAGAGCGACGTACCGGCGGTGCTGGTGGAGGTGGCGTACGTGTCGAACCCCGACGAAGAGGCCAGGCTGCGGCAGAATATCTTCCGGCAGCGGCTGGCCGACGCGATCACGCGCGGCGTCCAGCGATTCCTCGCCGTCTATCCCGTACCGGCGAACTGATCCAGGAATCATACGCATCCAGGAGTCCGCGGCGCAGCCGCGAAGCACATCTGCGGCCCCAATTTGCGACGTGTACCGGAGAGTGTCATGGCCAGAGCTGACGGCCGGGCGGCCGACGATCTGCGGCCGGTTGAAATCGTCCGGAACTTCATCCCGCATGCCGAAGGATCCGTGCTGATCGCCCTGGGACAGACGCGCGTCGTCTGCACGGCATCGATCGAAGAGCGGGTGCCGCCGTGGCTGCGCGGCGCAGGACAGGGGTGGATCACGGCGGAGTATGGCATGCTGCCCCGCTCGACGCACGAGCGGACGTCGCGCGACCCGGCCCGCCAGGGCGGCCGGACCCATGAGATCCAGCGCCTGATCGGACGCTCGCTGCGCTCCACGACGGATCTCCAGAAGCTCGGCGACCGCACCATCACGCTGGACTGTGACGTGATCCAGGCCGACGGCGGCACGCGCACCGCGTCGATCACCGGGGCAATGGTGGCCCTCGTCGACGCCCTGGTGGTGCTGCGACGCAGCGGCGCGCTCGGCTGGTGGCCGCTGCGGGAGTTTGTCGCGGCGACCAGCGTCGGGATCGTCGAGAGCGAGATGCTGCTCGATCTCACCTACGCCGAGGACTCGCGCGCCAGGGTCGATCTCAACCTCGTCTTGACCGAATCCGGGAAGATCGTCGAGCTGCAGGGCACCGCCGAAGGTCTGCCCTACAGTCGGCAGGAGCTGCTCACGTTGATGGCCCTGGGAGAGAAGGGCATCCGTACCCTGGTCGCTGCGCAGAAGGCGGCGCTCGGCGACGCGCTGACGACGCTGCCGCGCTGAATGCGCGCTCAGGATCAGGACGGCGGCGAGCAGCGCGTCATCGTCCTGGCGACGCGCAACCGCGGAAAAGTTCGGGAACTGGAGGCGTTGCTGGCCGGGCTGCCGGTCCGCGTGCGCACGCTCGACGACTACCCGGGCGTTCCAATCCTGCCTGAGACGGGCGACACGTTCGAGGCCAACGCAAAGGACAAAGCGCTGACCGTCGCCCGCCTGACCGGCTGTCTCGCGCTTGCCGATGACTCCGGGCTCGAGGTGGACGCCCTGGGCGGGGCTCCTGGCGTGCACTCGGCGACGTTCCTGGGGGGAGAGGCGACCGACCTCGACCGGAACGACTGGGTGCTCGGCCGCCTGCGCGGGATGGAAGAAGGGTTGCGCACCGCACGGTATCGGGCGGTCGTCGCGGTCGCCACACCCGACGGCGCTGTGACCATCTACGAAGGGATCTGCAAGGGACGCATCGCCGAGAGGCCACGCGGCGACTACGGCTTCGGATACGATCCGATCTTCTTCGTGCCTGTTTACGGGCGCACCATGGCGGAATTGCCGCCGGAGATCAAGAACGCGATCAGTCACCGCGGCCGCGCGCTTGCGGCCGCCCGCGACCATCTCACCTCGCTGGTCCGCGCCGGGCGCGAGCCGTCGGCCTGACACTATCTGCGGAGGACCGTGACGCCGGCTGGAGATCCTGGCGCCGGCAGGAGGACCTGCAGGCGACGACCAAATACTCGTTTCAGAAAGTCTCCGGGACCGGGGTGGCTGATGGATCTCCTCAAGCCGTTTCTGCGCTACTGGTCGTTGACCCTCGCAGTCTTTGTCTTTTACCTCTTCGCCTTCCTGGTCGCTGCGCTTGACGTGTTCGTTGCCGCGAGCGAGGCCGCCCGCAAGAAGCGCGCCGAGCGGAAGCCCGCGGCGCTCGATCCGAACCCGCTGAGAGGGCAGACCGTGGCCAAGACGATCCTGCCCGGTCCCGGGCAGCAGCTCGATCCCAAGCGTGAATGGGTCGCGCGACTGACGAACGACATCGTTCGCCGCATCAACCCGACGCCACCCGTACGGGCTCTCGTCCTCGAAGATTCCAAGGGGCATCCGCTCGTGCACTTCAGCAATGGCAAGCGCCTCGAGAGCTATCGGGTGGATCGCGTGCTCGTCGACGCCGCGATGGCGGGGGACACCTCGCGCGTGGCCGAGCTGAGCGATCTGCTGACACGCCACCTGACGGCAGATTTCCTCGGCACAGAAGATGCCCGGCCGCCTCGGACTACCGAGCTGGCGCGCGAGGCCGGGGCCAAATCCTCGGCCGCGAGCGCGGCACCCGCCTCCCCCGCCGCGGCCGGTGATGTGGCCTCGACGCCGGCTGTGCCCGCCCCCGCACCAGCTTCGTCGGCCGCGCCGCCTGCCGTGCCTGCGGCGCCTGCTGCTCCGGTGGCTGATACCGAATCGATGAGCCGCGAGGAGCGCCTGGCCGCGGCACGGGCCAAAGCCGAAGCGCTCAGGGCGGCGCGTCTGCCCAAGCCCCCGGCGTCATAGCGAGAGCCGCCGCGACTCGAGGCGCCTCCCTCGTCTTCGGCCGGTTTGCCTCAGAGGATTCTTCCGGAGTCGCGCTGCAGCAGCGCCCGCCGCGCGAGCGGCACTGGCGGCGCCCCCAGTCCGATGAACCGGTCGTGAAACTCCCGAAGCGAAAATGACGCGCCGCGCTCGGCGCGGTAGTCCGCGAGCAGGCGGCGCACCATAAACTTCCCCAGCGTGTAGTTGAGGTATCCTGGATCGAAGGTCCCGCGCACGGCCTCCTTGCGCGCCGTCACCTCTTTCATGTGTGCGCGCTGCGCGAACATCCGCGTCGCCTCATCCACGGTCATTCCTTGCGTGTGCATGCGGATGGCGACCAGGTAACGCACCTGCCGCGTGAGCGCCTCGCCCAGGTAGGCCAGCCGGAACTTCGGACTGGGGTCGACGCCGGCGTCGAGCATCATCTCCTCGACGTAGTGCGCCCAGCCTTCGATGAAGGAATACGAGGTCAGGATCTTCGCCGCCATCGACGGCGCGTGCCGCACGTGCATGAAGTGGATGAAGTGGCCGGGGTAGGCCTCGTGGATGCTGACACCCTTGAGCGTGGCGTAGTCGAACTTCGTCAGCCACTCTGCACGCTTCTCGGGCGGCCAGTCGGCCTCGGGCGGCGTCACGTAGTAATATGACTCACTGGCAACCTCCTCGAACGGCCCTGCGGTGTCCATCATGGCGAACGCCCAGCGGTTGAAGGGCGGCGTCTCTTCGACGAACGGCCGCACATCGGGCGGCACCGTGACGATCTCTCGGTCGATCAGGAACTGCCGCAGGCCTTCGAGGATCGCGCGGGTCTCGGGGATGAGCGCCTCTTCAGACGGATGCTCTGTGGCAAGCGATGTCATCACCTCGCCCGGATCCGCACGCTGATCGATCTCCTTCGCGGTCGCGCGGACGGCTTCCGTCAGGCGGGCCAGTTCGGCCTCTCCCAGGTCGATGAGTCGGTCGAGGGACACCTCGACCATCTCGCCGGTGCGCAGCATCTCCGTGAACACCGATTCGCCGATGGCGAAATCACCGGTCGCACGATCGCGGGCATCGTCAAGGAACGCACAGACCGCTTGCAGGGCTTCGACGGCCTCAGATCGGGCGGCGTCGAACCGTTGTCGCAGGGCTGCGTCCTCGATGTCGCTCCCCACCCTCGCCAGGTCGTCGGTGTAGAACGACAGGTGGCCGGCGAACACCTCACTCGCGGTCTCGACGATCGGCCGCGCGAGCGGCTCGCGGAGGTGACTGCGCATCTCCTCGACGATGCGCGGTACGTCTTCCATCTGGCTGGTCAGCGCGCGCATCCGCTCGTGCCGCGGCGCGTAATTCCGCTTCAGATATCCGGTCAGGTCGAATGGCCAGCTCCAGTGCACTGGACTGCGCTCGTGCTCGCGCCAGACCTCCCAGTGGAACCGTTCCTGCTCGATCGTTTGCTGGATCAGCGCGGCATCGTGGCCTGCCTGGCCCGTGCGCAGGTAGGGGTCGAGCGCCGCGAACCGCCGCTGCCAGGCCCCGAGCGTGCGCAGCCAGGCATCGATCGAGGCCTGCGAGTAGTCCCCGGCGCGGCCGTCGTAGAGGTGCAGGCCGAGCCCCATCCCCAAAGTGGGGTAGAACTCGAGATAGTCGGCAAGAAAGGCGTGGGAGACCTGTTCAAAGTTGTCGGCGGCCATAGACGCTCCAATGAAGGGGGTCCTGGGAGTGTGATGGATCTTCTGTGACTGATGCGCCGAATCCTATCTGCTACGAGTCCTCCATCGGGGCGTAGCGCAGCTTGGTAGCGCGTCTGGTCTGGGAATAGGCATCGGGGTTCAACCACATATCGGCTAGAAGCACAGGCAGGGCGCGGAAACTGGCGTCCTGCCTTGCTTTCAGCCCACGGGCCATCTTTCGGTTCGCTTCGGCTGGTTTGGCCTGTTGTGGCGTATTTGGCCTCCGTAAGGCAACGGGAGGCAACGGTCATTCACCGGGGAGCCAGCGACGCAGGCCCCCCAAACATATGCTCTGCATTGATATTGTTGCGTAACTATGATACGTATATCTTGACGATAATCATTGCGGAGGACGATAATATGTTCGACATCAGCGACATTATCCGCGAAGCCCGGTCGCAAGGCTGGCGAGTTGACAAGACCACCGACGGCTGGATGTTCTACCCGGCAGACAGGACGAAGCAACTGATCTCCTGGCATAAGACGCCATCGGACCAGCGCGCGTACCGGAACTTCAAGTCCCTGATGCGGCAGGCCGGGTTCAAGTGGCCTGGCACCTGAGGTCAGACGGCTCACGGGAGGGGGCGTCCGGATGTCCAAGGAATGGAGCGTGCGGATCGACACGGTCCACAACGGTGGGGAGGAACGCAGCCTGAAGGTCGTTGACCACATCATGCGGCAGCTTCGGGAATACGCTGCAGTGGGCAGCGGGGGGCCCACGTCACTCGGCGTGCAGATGTCTGTCACAGCAGACTCCCTGGAGAGCGCGTTTGCGAAGGGTCTCAAAACCTTCACGGCGGCAGTCCTGAAGGCAGGGATGCCGCACCAGTTCCGGATTGTCGATACCGAAATCGAAACCGCAGAGCATTTTGAGGCGCGGCTGAATGAGCCGGATCCCGAACTGGTGGGGATCGCGGAGCTCTCGGCGCTACTGGGCGTGTCACGGGCGCGCGCGTCAGCGATCGCGGCCCGACGGGATTTCCCGGCGCCCTATGCTCGGCTGGCGTCAGGGCCGGTGTGGATGAAGGCGAACCTCAGCCGGTGGCTGGGCGAATGGAAGCAGCGGCCGAACGTGCGCCGTGAGCCAGGTAGTACACCAGCGGAGTCAGCTGAAGCCCTCAGCATGGCAGCAAAGCCGCAGAAGTAAGCCAAGAGAGGCGCGGAGGGTGGTCTCCTCGCCTCTTGCATTTGGGGCCGCGCAGTTCTACGCTAGGCAGGTCGAGTGTCCGCGCGGCGGGCATCTTCCAATTATGTCCTCATGGCTACCGCGCCGCTGCGACGGGTGCGTGCCCACCGCTGCTTCGAAGTGAACTGCTGCCGACAGCCATCGCAGGGCTTCTGGGCCCGCCTGTCGCGGCGTCTGACGAAGATGTC
>JBQTJG010000076.1:0-2019 GCA_052387355.1 Armatimonadota bacterium
CGGATGGCCCGCGGTCGCAGACCGTCACCGGTACATGAACTTGCCGACTGCCGTCGTGGCATTCTACTCGACGGCGCTGCTCGTCCGGTGTGTGCGTTCGAGCATGCTCGACGCGATCCGGCAGGACTACATCCGCACCGCCCGCTCGAAAGGTCTGCGCGAGCGCATCGTGATCAACAAGCACGCGCTGCGCAACGCGCTGATCCCATTCGTCACCATCCTCTCGCTGGCCATCCCGGCCCTCTTCGGCGGCGTGCCGGTGACCGAGACCGTCTTTGGCTGGCCTGGCACCGGGCAACTGCTCGTCCAATCCGTGATCGCCGGGGACCATCTGGTCGCCATGGCGATGCTGATGATGATCGCGGCGCTGGTCGTGGTCTCGAGCCTCGTGGCGGATCTCCTATACGCGCTCCTCGATCCGCGCGTCCGGTACGAGTAGCCTTATGGCGAGGCCGGGCCTCGACGCCGTCACGCCGGGGACGGTCCACGAGGTTCCGCCGGCGATCCAGACGTTCTGGCAGGCGGCCTGGCGTCGGTTCCGACGGCACCGGCTGGCCGCGATCGGCGGCGGCGTGTTCGGGCTCTTGATCGTGCTCGCGATCATCTACCCGGAGGTCGCCGGCCGCGGCAGCCAGGGTATCGCGCTCCGGAACGTTTTCCGGCCGCCCAGCCGGGCGCATCCCTTCGGCACCGATGAGCTGGGGCGCGACGTCCTGGCGCGCCTGCTCGGCGCGGGACGTGTCAGCCTCGCGGTCGGCATCGTGGCCACCACGATCTCAACGACACTCGGCACTGTCGTGGGCTTTGCCGCCGGCTTCTACGGCAGTCTCGTCGACGTCGGTCTCATGCGGCTCGTCGAGATGTTCCTGAGCATCCCGTCGCTGGCCGTCATGTTCGTGCTGGCCAGGTTCCTCGGGCCCAGCCTGTCCAGCATCATTCTGGTGCTGTGCCTGTTCGGCTGGATGTTCACCGCACGACTGGTCCGGGGGGAGGTACTGCGTCTCAAGCACCTCGACTTCGTCGAGGCGGCGCGCGCGATCGGCGCGTCGAACCGGCGCATCATCGCCGCGCACCTGCTGCCCAACGTGCTCCCGCCGATCATCGTCGCGGCCACAATCGCGGTGGGACAGGCGATCCTTGCCGAGAGCACCATTAGCTACTTTGGGCTGGGCATTCAGCCGCCGGTGGCGAGCTGGGGCAACATGCTGCAGAACGCCCAGGAGTACCTGTGGTCGACACCCTGGCTGGCGCTCTATCCAGGATGCGCGATCTTGATGACGGTGCTGTCCATCAACCTGCTGGGCGACGGCCTCCGTGACGCCCTCGATCCCGTATCCCGGCGCTGACTCGCGCCCCGCTACGCCTCCGCCGCGAGACTCCCGCGCAGAAACGCGAGGATCTCACGCCACGAGTCCGCGCACGCCGCGGCGTTGTCGCGGGGGTTGCCGCCGAACGCCAGCAGTCGGCCCGCGAGCGGGTGGTTGGACGCCGCCACGGTCGCTGGCAGCCCGGGAAGCCCGATGAGGTGCCCGGCTCCCGGGTAACTGAGATGGCGGTATGGGTGGGGATGGTGATGCTTCGCCAGCCGCTGCACCGCGATCTCGGCCAGGGTCGACGAAGGCCACATCTGGTCGTCCTGCCCGGAGATGAGGAGGACCGGGCCATTGATCCGCTCCACGGGAATCGTTGCGGCATCGACGGCCTCGCGGTCTTTGAGCGAGCGCAGGAACAGTGGCGTGAGAGCGAAGGGTTCTGGGCTGTGCGCGACATCAGCCGGCGGGCGGCTGTCGAGCGGCCTGAGAAACGGGATCGGTTGATCACGGTGCACCCAGGCCGGCCGCGGCTGGTCCTGTGGGCTGCCCGCAGGGGCGATGCCCGCGTGGACCACGCCGCTCGGGACGTACCCGACGACCGCCTTGAGCTCGGGAAAGGTCGCGGCCAGCAGCAGCGCAAGCTCGCCGCCTCGGGACGAGCCCATGACCGCGAGTCGATCGCCGATGACCCACGGCTGCCGTTGCA
>JBQTJG010000077.1:0-7953 GCA_052387355.1 Armatimonadota bacterium
TCTCCATCGGCGCGGACGCGGGCATCGCGACTGGTCTGTGGAAGATCTCGCAACTGTGGTCGCGGGCCTTCTTTACCCACCCCTCACAGCCGGATGCTATCCTGTATCGGTAGCCGGCGAGATGGCGTCCCGCCTCCGCCGATTCGCCGAGGACCATGAGCGGGGCGACGAGGACGACGAGGTCGAAGTGAGCGTAATGGCCACAGCGAAGAACCCGCACGGCGATGCCAAGCGGCCAAGGAAGAAGATAGCGGTTCTCGAAGAGGACCCCTCCGCGCAGAAACACCGCTTGAGGAGTCTGGCGTATCGAGGGTGAACAAATACAGGTCTATCTGGGAGGTACGCGTCGAGCACGCCAAGGTCCAGCGCCGCTTATTGTACTTTGCCGCGCCGAAGCGGAGGTTCGTGATGTTGCACGGCTTCGTCAAGAAGACTCAAAAGACGCCGTCCAAGGAGATCAACGTGGCGGAGCAACGGATGCAGGACTACACGGCACGACTGGGGAGGGAGTGAGATGGCTAGGCTCAGTCGCCCTTGGAAGGAACTGAAGCAGAATCTCTACCGGGACCCCAAGTTCAGGAAGGCTTACGAGGAGCTGGAGCCCGAGTTCCAGCTTGCTCGGGCGATCATCGCTCTTCGGGCCGCCAAGGGGCTAACCCAGGAAGAGATGGCTGAGAGAGCCGAGATCAAGCAGCCGATGCTCAGCCGGCCCGAGGGCGCCAAAGACCTCCCCACGCTTCCCACGCTCGCCAGGCTGGCTGCCGCCATTGGAGCCAAAGTAGAGGTTCGCTTCGTGGACCGAAAGAACCGGGAGCTCAGGCGTGTGCCGCCGATTCGGGTCTGGCACAAGCCTGTAGTGGCGTCTCACGAGCGGGCGAGGTGAATGCCCTGGCAGGTCGATTCTTAGGATGATCAGAATCCGCACAGGAGGACGCACCGATGAACCGACTGTACAAGCCAGAAGGGTGTTCGAGCGTCTCAGCCTACGTCATGGCGAATGGCGCTCACCGGGTGATCGACTTCTTGAAGAAGGCTTTCGACGCCGAAGAGTTGCGCCGCTACGACAACCCGGACGGCTCCATCATGCATGCCGAGGTTCGAATCGACGACACGGTCGTAATGATTGCTGATGGCGGAGGGGAGTTTCCGCCGTTTCCGATCTCGGTCCACGTCTACGTGCCGGACGTGGATGCGACTTACCGGCGCGCTCTCGCTGCGGGCGGAACCTCTGTTCAGGAGCCGAAACGAAAGGACGACCCCGACCGTCGCGGCGGGTGAAAGATCCAGCCGGCAATACCTGGTGGATCGCGACGCAGGTCGGATGAGAGCGGATTTCACACTGGGTAGCCACCAGGGTGAGGACAGGGCCTATACGACTCGATGTAGCGGGCTGCCGGTTTGCAGGAAGGCCACGACGTTCTCAGCCGCGAGATTGAGACCTTCCTGGAGCGCCTCCGGCGTCGTCCCGCCGGTGTGAGGTGTGAGGACGACATTTGGCAGCGACAGCAATGCATTGTCGGGGCGAATTGGCTCGACCGCGAAGACGTCGAGCCCTGCTCCCAAGAGCTTCCCGGAGCGGAGTGTCGCCTCCAGGGCCACTTCGTCAACGATGTCCCCTCGCGCCGAGTTGATAAAGATGGCCCCGTCCTTCATGAAGGCGAATTGTGCCGCGCCGATCGTTCCCCGCGTCTGGGGCGTTAAGCGCAGATGGAGGGATACAACGTCCGAGCGTTTTAGGAGTTCCTCGAGTGTATCGATATACGTGAACCCGGTCACCTGAGCTTTGTGCGGATCGGGGTGCATAGTCCACGCAATGACTTTCATGTCCATGCCGCGCGCTAGCTGAGCAAATCTGGTTCCGATAGCCCCCGTCCCGATGATCCCAAGGGTCTTCCCCGAGAGTTGAAAGAGCATCCCCCGAGGCCACTCGCCGCTCCGTACGGCGACATCGAGAGTGACCAACCGGCGTGCAACCGCTAGCATCAGGGCAAGGCAGTGCTCGGCCATTGCTTCTGTTGCGGTGTTTGGAGTGTTGCTTATAGTAATGCCGAGTCGTTTCGCTGCCTCCAGGTCAACCGTGTCCGTCCCCGTTCCCCAGATGGCAATGTGCTGCAGCGCAGGACGGGCTCTTTCAAGGACCCCTGCTGTAAATTTCGAAGAGGCTCGAATGGCTACTACCGTGTGCGCTCGATTGATGCGCCCAAGGAGTTCATCAGTACTTCTCGGTAGCGAGGTATATAAGGCCACCTCAGCTACTTCGCGCAGCCGCACGTGGGCAGGCGTGTCTGCAACAACCGACGGGTAGTCATCGGGAATGGAGATCAGCAGCATGATCGATGTCTCCTTCCTTGGTGCCCGCAGATCCCCCTCCCGGCACCAGAAGTTATCGCGTAGCAAATACGCTACACTGTCCGTGTGCGAACCACACGGCGGTGGGGGCTACGATCGAGGATCTGTGATCCCGCGAGCACCAGCGGGCGATCGGAGACTGGTGGATACCTCGCTCTTCGACGGAACCAAGACAGCGGTCCAAGTTTCTGCGACGAGAGTGCCGCTACCACTATGCCGAGACCATCGGAGGAGAGGGAATGAACCGTAAAAGGGCCGTCCTTATAGCATGTGTCACATTTGTGTTCTCAATCGCTTTGAGCGGCAGTAAGGTTCATTCGCAACAGCACGACCTGAACAAGCTGCTTGTCGGAAAGTGGCGCCAGGTGGTCGGGCCTTATGTAACTGAGACGGTAAACACCGAGAACCACAAATTCGTTTCGGTGACGATCCAACGGGGAACACCCTACCGGTTTTACGTCGAGGGCACCTGGGAGATCAGGTACGGCAACCAGCTCTGGTCGCGCGCCGTCCGTTGGGTGCCAGACTCGGTCCGTATGCCCGAGTGGGAAAGCACATGGATCCAGGTCATCAATGTGAATCATTTCAAGAACAAACTCGGCGATGTATACCGGGTTCAGTAGAGAGTAGAGGACGCGCCAGCGTTTCGGTGGCCACCAGGGTGAGGACAATGCTACACGACTCGATGTAGCGGGCTGCCGGTTCGCAGGAAGGCCACGACGTCGACTACTTGGACTTTCCGCGGCGATACTCCCGAGGCGTAGCAAATACGCTACACTGTGAAGCCGATCCCTCCCAGAGGAAATGTGGTCATGCACCCAAACCGAATGCTCGAGGCACTTCACCCGGTTCCCGCGTGTGAAGGTGGGCGGAGGTTTCCTCTGGTCTTCTTTTGGGAAAAGAGAAGACAATCGGGTTCGAGGTCCGCTGCCAGTGAGGCGAAGAGAAGATGGAGACAACTGCAAATGCGAACGGATCTTGATTCCTTGCCCCACGGCCTCTGCCCACGGTCACCTCTGTGCCCCTAGCTTTCTCTTCGGAAGACCTTTTACGTTGTGTCCTCCTGCACGTTCGAGGGGAGGTAGACCTCGCCACGGCCCAAGACCTGCGAGACCTTCTGAGCCACCACCTGAACCAGCGGCACAACGTCATCGTCGCTCTCAGCGACGTCACCTACTTCGACATGAGCGGTGTCCATGTGCTCGAACAACTGGGAAGGATTTTTCGAGAGAGGAACCATTTCCTGGTCGTTGTCTCCATCTCGCCAACTGTTCAGCGAGTGTTTGACATCATCAGATTCGACGAGGTTCCTGTCGCGAGGACCAAAGATGAAGCGCTTGACCTTTTGAGAGGGACTGACTGGCGTGGGTAAACGCATGCCCTGGGAAATCACTTTCCAGTTTCAGGCCGACCCGGCTGTATTCCGAGTCATCCGGAAGTCCATTACTTCGGCGCTACGGAGCGAAGGCTTGCCTGAATCGGAGATTGTCCTGGTGGAGATCGCTGTGGGAGAGGTCCTAAGCAACGCTTATGTCCATGCGTATGATCAAGAACGGGGACCGATGCAGATTGATTTGGAATACGATGGCAATCAGTTCGTTTTCATGATCCACGATCATGGGAAGCCGCTCACGGCCATTCCCACAATCCCTGACGCCTTGCCCGCGAGGGCTGGAAAGGGCGGTCGAGGCCTCTACCTAGTTGGGCAGCTGATGGACGAGGCTCAGGTCATCCACCCAGGACCACGTGGGGGCGGAACCGCCATTCGAATGGTGAAACGACTTTCGGGTTGACTCCTCATCTATCCCGACGGGCTGGCTCCTCGCACGTCCCTCGCAGACAGGAAAACCGGGGGCGGTGGGCGAATACACAGGGTCCGGTCTTGAGGGTCAGCCGCAGTCTCGGTCACGGCTCCTCGCCTCTCTAACGGGCTGATCCACCGTGTCGATCGAGGGAGGGCAGCGCCGATGTCACCGATGTATAGATGGCTGATAGCGATTAGCCTTGTCATCGTTGCGGCTGAGCTGGTCCTGATCGCGTTCCTCCCATCGTCCATCCAACGTCAGGGCAGTCAGACTCCGCCGATCCAGGCTGCGGCTCCCGGCGTGCCTGCAGAGCGAGCCTCGTCTCAAGCTCTTCCGGTTGCTCAGAGCATCCCGAATGAAGCCGTACCCGCATCCTCTGCGATCCCGCCGCAGAGTGCGGAACGTCCTGCCTCGCCGACGGTGGAGCCGGCCGTGGAGCCGATAGTGTCGACGGCGCGGGGGCCGCTGCGCCTTTCGGAAAACCGGATCCCGCGCTCGCCCCGGGTGTCGCAGATCATGCAACCGAGAGTCGCGGATCAAGTCATACCCAGATCCACGACGGTCTCCCAGAGAGTCCCGCGGCGTCAGACGCGGCCCGCGGCGGGGCCCAGCGTGACGACCCCGCGCGGCCTGTTGCCAGTTTCTGAGAACGTCCTCCGGGCGGCGTCCGCCAGACGGCAGCGATATCACGAATTTCTCATGCGTCAGGGACACGAGTTGTACCGAAAGGGCTGGTACGGACCGGCGATGGGCCGGTTCAGGCAGGCTGCCCTGGTGATGCCGGGATCCGCCGGCGCCCATCTGTGGATGGCGCGGTGCGCGTTCAAGATGGGAGACTATCAGGATGCGAGGGAGGCCCTCGGCCGGGTCTTCGCCATAGCGCCCGACGGTGAGGCGGCCAAAGAAGCGCGGGCGCTGCTCGAAGCCATGAGATAGCCGCGGTTCAAACATGAAATTCCGGCGCCTCCAGCACGTCTCCTCGCCCTATCCGGCTGGCAGGCTCGAACAGGTGCGCGCGTTCTACGGAGGTGTGCTGGGCCTCATCGAGATCACACCGCCGGTGACGCTGAACGATCGAGATCTGGCCTGGTATTCAGCCGGCCCCGACAGTCTTGAGCTGCATTTCTTCCCAGGCATGGTTGATCCCAACCACGTACGTCACTTCTGTCTCGAAGTGACAGATCTTGACACAGCGCGATGTCAGCTCGAAGAGAATGGCTTCAAGCCCTACGACACCACACCCATCCCGAACCGACCGCGATTCCTCTGCCGCGACCCCTTTGGGAACCTCATAGAATTCACTAGGATCTTAGGCGCATTCTAGCAAAGCGTGCTAGTACACGACCAACACCTGCCCTCGCATTCCGTAGCCGTAATGTCCCGGCGCGTGACAGCCGATGAGCAGGGCGCCGGGGCGAGTGAACGTATAGCTCGTCTCGGCTGTTGCTCCTGCCGGCACCGACACCTCGCCGGGTACGTGCCCATGCGCGGGCTCTGTGCCGGTCTCGTGGCGGCGCTGGATCCCTTCATCGCCAAGGATGAACTCGTGATCGATCGGGTCAACATTCGTGATGACGAAGCGCACGGTCGCACCACGCCGGATGGTGAAGTGCGCAGGGAGAAATCGTGAGTGACGCATGGTGACCGCGATCGTCCGGGGAGTTGCGGTCCCGGGCGTCGACACGACCGCCGCGATCAGAATGACTGCCGCGGCAAGCAGCGCCACGCGAATCGGCAGCGTCATGCCCGGAGTCGTCGCCATCAGACCGGCCTCCGCCGCGCCAGCGCCGCCGCCCCTGCCCCTCCGAGCAGCACGCCCATGGCGAGGATGGGGAGACCCACCGGCATGGAGCGCGGATGCTCCGGAGTGAAGGGGCTGCGGACCGGCGTCAGCCCCGCCGCCTCGCGTGACGGGCGACCGCGTCCGCTTACGTCGACCGCCAGATCATAGGTCAGGTCTCCGGCCGCACTGTTGATCGTCAATTGGGTGAGCCACATCCCGCTGGCCGGCACCCAGCTCATCCCTTTGTCCGCACGGAGGTCCCGCATCAACTCGACAGACGCCGGCGCGCTATGCTGCAGGAACAGGCCGCGGCGCGCCCGCGGCAGGAGGGCTGGTCTGATGTCGGTCAGGAGGTAGACGTCGGCCTGGACCACGTCACTGCCTTTCTTCCCGAGCGCAAGGATCCGCAGCGGTACCCAGGGATTCCGGACAGGGATCGTCAGATGGATCGGGGTGCCGTCCCCGATTCGCTGCCCGCGCTTTCTCGCCGCGTCGGCGTCGAAACGAGCCGCCATGAAGATTGAGCTGCGGCTGGCATAGAAGTCCAGCATCTCGGGCGCGTCAGGCGGGAGGATGAAGGCATGCTCACGCGCCCAGAGGCCGACCGCCGCCCCGCCGCCTTCGAGAATAGTAATGTCGAGCGCATCGATGCGCGTCTCGAGAATCACACGGGCCCGGTCCTGCGCGGTCGCGGGGACCAGCAGCGCCCGGGCTTCCTCGATCGGCCGCTGAGTCTCGCGGATCAGCCGCTGCAGCGTCCAATCCCCACCGCGCTCGACCTTGGTCGGGATGCCGGGGAGGGGGATGATCGAGCCGAACTGGCCGCCTCCGCCCAGGAAGGAAAAAGCAGTGATGTAGTGCTCCACGCCGTTGTGATGCGCGGCGAGCGTGGTGGTTCTCACCAGGTTGACCGCGCCGTTAGGGCCGATGAGGCCTGCGCACGCCAGAGCCGGTGACGCCACGGCGGCCACGAGCAGCAGGACCAGGCTGAAGGTTCGCAGAGTCGGCAGCATGAGAGCCTCCATCTTTGCAGGGTTTTGGGGTGTTAGACGGGGGAGCGTGGGTGAAAGTTCCGGCTAGAGGTCATTCGCTGACGACAGTAATCCGCGCGAAGAACTCGTCGATCGTGAGCGGTTTCCCGACCAGCCGCTGCTCGACCAGGTAATCGCCCAGGGTCTGCAGGGTGGTGCGGTTTGCCTCGACCCCATAGGGCCAGGGGTCGGCCCCGAACACCTCGCTCATCTCGTCGAGGTCAGCGTGCAGCCACGGCAGAGTGTAGCGGAGGGCGCTGCTGAACTTCATCTGCGCGAAGCACCACTCCTTGGCCTGGACGAACGCCTTGTAGAGGCTGTCCGCGACCCAGGGGTGCTGGCCGTAGATGTCTTCCCGAATGACGACCGTATGCATGATGGGGAAGATTCCGGTCCGCTGATAGTACTCGCGCTCCATCTGCCGATAGTCGGGAAAGAGCCGCTGCACGCGCGGGTCGCGGCCGAAGGCGGACGGCCGCCGCGCGCCGATGAGGGCGTCGATCTCGCCGGTCACCAGGAGGTCATTGAGCGGCCGATCCCTGACCCGTGCGATCGAGACGTTCGCGTCCGGGCGGTTGACGAGCACGTCGGGTCTGTCGACCGCGTTTACGCCCCCGGAGTACCAGCGGATCGTCTCGAGCTTCACGTCGAACTCGTGCTGCAGAAGGCCGCGGACCCATACGGCCGCGGTCTGGCTGTATTCGGGGACGCCCACGCGCTTGCCTTCGAGATCCTTGGGGCCGCGGATGCCCGCCGAGGTGTTCACGAAGATGTACCCGTGGCGGAACATCCGGGACGGGAAGACCGGCAGCGCGACAAACGGGAACTCTCCCCGCGACCGGTGGCTGAGATAGTGCGCGCAGGACATCTCCGACGCGTCGAAGGACGCATTCGTCACCATGCGGGCGAAGATCTCGGGCGGCGACTGGATGGGGATGTAGATCAGATCGATCCCCTCGGGCCGCACCACGCCGTTGCGCAGCGC
>JBQTJG010000078.1:0-2972 GCA_052387355.1 Armatimonadota bacterium
CGATGACAATTTCCTCTAGCCGGACACCGAACTCGCCTTCCAGATAGATCCCCGGCTCAACGCTGAACGCCATCCCTTCCTGGATCGGCATCTCGTTGGTGTGGGCGACCGACGGCGGTTCATGTCCCGTGATGCCGATGCCGTGTCCGGTGCGATGGATGAAGCGTTTGCCATACCCGGCGCTCTCGATGACGCTCCGTGCCGCGCGGTCGACCGCGGCCAGCGGCGTGCCCGGCCTGGCTGCATCGATCCCGGCGCGCACAGCGCGTTCCACAGCGCTGTGAACCTCACGGTACCGCGCCGATGGTTCACCCAGATAAGCCATGCGGGTGATGTCGGACGCGTAGCCCTGCAGCCGTCCGCCTAGATCGACGAGTACCGGCTCACCGGCCTTCAGCGGTCGGCTGCTCGAGGCATGGTGAGGATAGGCGGAATTGGGTCCGCCGCCGACGATGGCAGGCCCCACCTGGGTCGCGTCCTGCGCGGCAAATGCATCCGCCACGGCGCGAGCGATCGCGGTTTCGGTCACGCCTGGACGGCATGCCGCGAATGCCGCATCGGTGGCCACGTCGGCAGTCGCCGCCGATCGGCGCATGAGATCGATCTCGTCCGCAGTCTTGATCATGCGGACGGGCGCCATGACATGCGAGCCCGACGAGAATGTGCTCTTCGGCCACCGCTCTTGCAGCAGGAGGAGGAAATCGGCGCGCATGGTGTCCCCCACAGAGATGCGGCCGGCTTTGCTGAACCGGCTGTGCGCCTGCTGAAGGGCCACGGCCGGCCCATCGGCGTCGCCATACGTCAGGAACGGCAGATCGAGGCTGCTGCGCGCCTGCGCGGCGTTGAGTTCCGGTACGAGAAAGATCGCGTCATCCGCAGTGAGGAAGAGATAACACGGCCGTTCATCGGCGTGTGGGGAAAACCCGAGAAGGTAGAAGAGGTCGTCGCCCGGGGGCAAGCTCAACAGATCAACGCTGGCCGTCTTCATCTGGGCGCGCGTGCGGGCCAAGCGGTCGAGGTCGGACATCTCTTGGGCCTCCCGTGCGATGGGGATGATCGTGCGCTGTGGGAATTCGAGCAGGCGGTTAGCGGTACCTTGCCACGAATGGCGTTTCGCCTCAGGCAGGAGCCTGCGCGCGCGCCGCCGAATCCGGCCGCGTCGATGTCGTCTGACTCCAAGCTTCGATTCCCCACCGGTGAGACGCTTGCTCGCGCCCGCGCGCGAGCGGCCAAGATCGCCGCGATCCTCGGTCAGCGCTACCCCGTCACCCGGCTGCCGCTCAAACATCGCAACCCGCTGCAGTTGCTCGTCGCCACGATCCTGTCGGCCCAGTGCACCGACGCGCAGGTGAACAAAGTCACTCCGGCGCTCTTCGCGCGCTACCGGACCGCCGCCGATTTCGCCGCCGCGGACCTGACCGAACTCGAGGGCTACATCCGTTCCACGGGCTTCTTCCGACAGAAGGCCCGAGCCATCGGGCGCATGGCCCGCACCCTGGAAGAGAAGTTCGGCGGGGTCGTGCCGCAGACCATGGAGGAACTATTGCAGCTCCACGGCGTGGGTCGCAAGACCGCAAACGTGATCATCGGGGGCGTCTTCGGCCAGCCCGGCCTGGTCGTCGACACTCATGTCCGCCGCATCAGCCGGCGCTGGGGCTTCACCGTCCAGGACGATCCGGCGAGGATCGAGCAGGATCTGATGCGCCTGCTGGCTCCTGAGCTCTGGTCGGATTTCTCGCTGCGGGTGATCTACTTCGGCCGGCAGATCTGCTCGGCGCGGCAGCCTCAGTGCGCGATCTGTCCGCTCAACCGATTCTGCCCTTCGGCAAAATTTGGCGGTGCGCCGCCCTGGATGAGGCCACACCGGCCCGCAGGGCGCCGCGCCGGCCAGCCCGCGAGTCGTCCTGGCCGCCGCGCGCAGCGCCGGCGAGGCGCGCCGCGGCGCTCGGCGAACCTCTCGACTGACGCTCGAAGTGCGGGTACGCCCGGCAGATCGCCTGCAGCGGGCACACCGCGCAGCGAGGCGTCCGCGCCACGCAGATCGTCGCGCCCAGGTCCATCAACGCCTGGTTGAAGTCAGGGGTCGATCTTCTCGGAAGGACCGCTTCCGCCACCTTCCACAGGTGACTATCCCGCTGCGCCGACATCCCATAGAAGACCCGCTGGAGCACCCGGCGGACGTTGGTATCAAGGATCGGTGCCCGCCGGCCGTAGGCGAACGACAGCACGGCGCCTGCGGTGTAGGGACCAATACCCTTCAGGCCGAGCAGCGCCGCGCGGTCGTCTGGAACGTGTCCGTCAAACTTGCCGATGACCGCCTGGGCGATCGCGTGCAGGCGAAGCGGCCTGATGTTGTATCCGAGCGGATACCAGGTTTCGCGGACGGAGCCTACGGACGCCGCCGCCAGCGCCTCGATCGAGGGATACTTGCGCAAGAACTCGTGATATTTTGGAATGACCCGATCGACCTGCGTCTGCTGGAGCATGACCTCCGAAACCAGAATGCGATAGGGATCGGTGGTGCGGCGCCAGGGGAGGTCGCGTCTGTGCCTGCGATACCACGCCAGGAGGCGGCGGGCGAATCTTTGCCGGCGGATGGGCCCTGGAAGTCCTGAAGGTGGTTGGGAGGCGCCTGACATCGTCGGGTTCACAAACGCGGCGAGCCCCGGCGTTCACCGGGGCCCGCGCAGATCGAGTGACCGCCCGTTATGCCTTGACCATCTCCGACTGCCCGAAGCCTGCCCAGAGCCCCAACGCCCCGAGGATCAAATGAACGAGGTTATAGAATGGTGTCACGGACACCCCAAGGCTGGCAAGCAGTCCGGCGGCGACGAACCCCAGAACGCCGACGAGCGCGTACACGATACCGAAGATCTGGGCGCCGGTCTTCACGGATGTGCCCGTGAACCCCAGGTACGCGAGAATCCCGCCGCTGAGGAGGTGAATGACGTTGGACATAGAGGTCAGCGGAA
>JBQTJG010000079.1:0-7040 GCA_052387355.1 Armatimonadota bacterium
CGCGCCTGCGCGTGCGCCGCCACGTCGTCCAGCCCCACCACGGTGAAGTGCCGCCGCAGGTAGCGCATCTGCCAGTCGAACAGATCGGTTGGAAGGTCGAGCTCCTTGATCGAGCCTCCCCCGACCCGGTGGTAGACCAGAATCGTCACACCAGTCCGGCGCTCATGGGTGAGAGCCCCGTAGGGCAGCAGGCCGAGCTTGATCGCCTGGAGGAGCAGTTCGCGTGGCCGCATCGCGCTCAGAAGATCTCCAGGTCGCCGAGGGAGAGCCGCCAGTGCTCGATCCGCGCGGGATCGAGCTCACCGGCAGGCCAGTTCAGCGGATGGACGGTGAAATTGGGCCCAAAGCGTGCGGGCAGCGCGATGAACCCGGCGCGCGTCAGGGTCCCCCAATGATACGTACCGGGTGACGCAGAGGCCACCAGGTAATCGGCGCGCACCGCCTTGATCAATTGGCCGATCAACTCCCGGGCATGCGGCCCGGCCCCATAGCCGATTAGGAACTCGCAGAGCATGATTTCGCGCAGCCCGTTCCGGATGTTCGGGCGGACGATGACGGCGCCCGTCACCGGCTTCTCCCCGGTCCACAGCGCGTAGTACCGGGGCGACGGCGCAGCCGCGTACCGCCATTGAAGGAACCCCAGGGAGCGGTCGGTCCTGATGCCCTTCGCCTCGATGTTGCTGTCGAACGTCAGAATCTGCTCCATGCGGTCGGCGTGGTCCAGCAGCGCCTCGACGGGCGTGGGAGAAGATCTGAAAAACCGCTGCGCCGCCTCGGCTGTCAGCCGCCTCTTCGGCCTCAGCAGCAACGCCGGGATCATCCGGAGCGGGTTCAACGGCCTGATCAGCAGCCGGGGCCGGCCGACCAGGTGCCAGCCGAGCTTGAGGTACCCGGCCATGCTCTGGGGATTCGGGGTGTTGAAGATGAGGTTGACCCCGTCGGCTCTCGCCTGCTCCACCGACTGCTGTGTCAGCTTCGAGAAGATGCCTACCCGCCGGTAGTCCGGATGGGTCGAGGTATCCACGGCCCTGACCGCGCGCAGGCGCCCCGCCGGCGTCACGAATCCCCACCGCATGAACGCCCGCAGGCCCAGGACCTGCTCGTTGGCCGCCAGCAGCAACTGCGAGTGGCCGAAGGGATTCTGGAAGTGCTTCCACCGCCAGAAGTCGACCGTGCGGGCGAAGCTGCCACCTTCCCCCAGCGTCGTGCGCAGCAGCGTCATGACGCCCTGCTCATCGTCCACCTGGTAGTCGCGAATCGCGTAGGAGGTCATAGGTCACGTTGATCGGTCGTGAATGCGCTCTTCGCCGGGGACCTACGACGAACGGCCTCGACCAGTTCCATGAACAGCGCCTCGTGGCGCTGTACGCTCAGGCGGATGTCAAAGTCCCGCCGGCACAGGGCCAGCGCTTCGCGTCCCATCTGCTCGCGGAGCCCGGCATCGCGGAGCAGGTGGGCGGTGCGCCGGATGAACTCCTGACGGTTGCCTGCCGGCACCACGAACCCCGTCTTACCGTCCTTTAGGACGTCGTCGACGGAGCCCACCCGGAACGACACCGCCGGCGCGCCGGCCATCCCCGCCTCGATCAGGACGCCGGGCAGCCCTTCCGTCGTGCTGGGCAGCAGGAAGACGTCCGCGGCCGACAGCAGGTGCGGGACATCGGAGCGCAGGCCGGCGAACCGCACATGGTCGGCGATCCCGTCCCGTGCGGCCTGCCGGCGCAGTTCTGCTTCCAGAGAACCCTCACCCACGTAGACGAGCTTCGCCCGAGGATGCTCGGGCAGCAGATCCTTGAGCACGTGTAGGAGGAACGCCGGGTCCTTCTCCCAGGAGAGGTTTCCCACCGTCATCAGGCACAGATCCGAAGGATCCAGATCCAGCTCGCGGCGTTTCTGCTCGATCAGATCCGGCGTGACGCGCGTGAATGGCGTCACATCTCGCCCGGTGTTGATCGTCAGCAGCTGCGGCCGCTTTGGACCGATGACCGTCTCCACTTCCCGCCGAATCTGCTCGCCGACCGCCACGATGGCGTCCACGCGCTCCATGAATTGAGTGTAGATGAGGCGCTTGAGGCGCGGATCGAGCCAGGGATGGACCGAGCCGATCTTCGTGTAGACGTAGGCGCAGGACCGCCAGAACGGCTTCGCCATGATGCCGATCTTCAGGGCATTGCCGCCGTGGCATTGGACCAGGTGCGGCTGCCACGCCCACAACACCGCGACGAGGTGGCGCAGGCGGCGAAGGGTGCTCGGCTCGTCGACGCTGGGCCCCTGCGAGAGCACGACGGTGTTCTCGGGCACCAGGTACCGGGCCCTCAGGTCGGACGGCTTCACCGTCCAGATGGACGGGAGAAAGGTGTCGCGGGAGAGCCGGTCGACGAGCTGGATGGCAAAGGTCTCGGCGCCCCGCCGGTTCATGCTGGTCAGGATATGGAGGGTTCGAATCCGGGCGTCGGGGATCATCGGCTCACCGGCGCGCTACACATAACCCAGGCCACGCAGTCGCTCCATCACGAGCGCTTCTTCTTCGCTGGTATAGCTGGCGTCACCGGGCATGCCGGTCCCCAGGCTCACGGTCACCGCTTTCGCCGGATTGGCTGCCAGATGATCAGGCGTGAAGGCGGCGGCGAGCACCCGGCCATCCATGTGTGATGGAACCGGGCGACCCATCCAGTAGAGGATCGTGGGCGCCAGGTCCACCAGACGGGCGCCCTCCAGCTCGACCCCCGACACGACGCCCTCGCCGGACAGGAACACCAGGCCATCCGGCCGGTGGCTGCCGCTCTTCAACTCCTTGGGCGAGCCGGTGCTTTCTCGATGCAGGCGCAGCACCTTCCCTTCCAGAATGAGGCTGCTGATCACGACGTCGCGAAAGCGGATGAAGAGGTCCGGGGCCCGCTCCAGGAACGGGCCCTCATAGGCATCCTCTCTATACAGCACGGCGTCGACGACCGGCTCGCCGGACCGCGCGTCCCGCAAAGAGAGAAAGGCCTCTCGGATGCGACCCCGGGTCCGTTCGTAGTCGGCTCCCGGCTCGACGATTCCCTCGGGTTCGCGGCCGCGCACGTTGAGCCAGACCTCTCCGGACGCTCCCATGCAAAACGCCCTGGTGCTGCCCCAGTCGTACTGGTATTTGATCGACGCCTTCACGGCGCTCCTGGCAAATGGAACCCATCGCTTGGCCAGTTGCCGGACACCGCGGGGAAGCCTGGGGTTCAGCGTACGATACAGCGCGGCCACGGCGCCTCTCGAGGTCCGGCGCCAGGCATCGCGCTCGACCTTCCTGACCGCCAGACCCAGCTCCTCGAGCACCAGGCGAATCCAGGGCACACCGTCTTCCGCTCCCGGAGACGCCCCCGCGCCGTGATCGGACATCACCATCACGTTCGCCGGGCCGTACGCGGCCAGTAGCGTCTCGAGCGACCGGTCCACGCTCCGGTAGATGCGGCGGATGCTGTCACCCCGCTGTGCCGCCTGCTTCGACGAGTACCCAGGCACGCGCGGATCGATGTATTTCCAGAAGTAGTGCTGGACGCCGTCGACCTCGGTGTGGACGAGCACGAACAGGTCGGTGGGATACCGGTCCATCAGGTACCGGGCCATCTCGGTCCGAGCCTCCACCCGTTTCTCCAACACCTCCAGCGCCGCGTCGAGCCTGCCCGCCAGCATCAGGTGCCCGATGGCGCCCGACATCGACCCGGGGCCGAGCAGGTAGCCAAACCGCTGCTGCAGCTCGGCCGCGAGCTCCGGCGGGTGCGTGAAGCCGGGGGCATCCACGCTCGGGGCGTCCATCCCCGACACCATGACACCCCGCACGGGATCGGCCGGATACGTCATCGGGACATTGACGACCGCGCTGGACGCCCCGTCCCGGCTCACCAGCATCCAGAACGGCGGGAGGCCGCGGGTGGCCCCTTTGATGAATCGCTCGGTGTACGTCCCCGGCACCCGCTCCGTGAAGTAATAGATGCCGTGCTTCCCGGGGTTGCAACCGGTTGAGAAGGATGTCCAGGCCGCGGGCGTGATCATGTTGGGGACTGAGCGAAGGCGCCCATAGACGCCGGCCTGCATGAGCCTGCCCAACGCGGGCAGGTCCCCGGCTTCCACCCACGGGCGGACCAGGTCCAGTGTCGCAGAGTCGATGCCGAAGAGCAGGAGACGTCGAGCCGTCATGCGTCCACCTGTCGCGTTTGTGATGTGTGTTGGAACTCAGTAGCCGGGTTCGACGCGCCGGCCCAGCCTGCCCAGCATCCCGTCGACGATCCCTCTTAACACGAGCGTCTGACCGCGCCGCGGCCGGCCAAACACCGTCAGCAGGACGATGGAGCGCGCGGCGGTCACCAGATGAGAGACAAAGCGCGTGAACGACCGCCGCACGTACAGGCTGAAGTAGACACGGTTCCGCACCGCGTAGTAGAGCCGCCACGGCTTGACCCGGTAGCCCTCCGAAACGATCTCCCGGAACGACTTCAGCCTGTCGACCGGATGCAGGGCCAGCACGACCGGGACGCGCAGGATCTCGTATCCGGCCCGGCGGACCATGGCATTGTAGTGGTGATCGGAGAGCTCGATGAACAGCTCCGACCGGGGTAATTCCAAGGCGGCAACCATCTCGGCCCGCAGGAGTCCCGCGGTGCTCATCCCGCCGCCTGTCCCGCTGCCCACGGTCTCCTCGGAGTTCGGGTCGCGGAACATCCCGCGCAGGATCCCGATCCGCCGGTCGCGCTCGAGGCTCCGCATCTCGCGAACCAGTGTTTCGAGGCAGTTCGGCAGCGCGATCACGTCGTCGTCAAACAACCAGATGTAGTCAGGGCTCATCGTCAGGGCGATGCGGAGCGATTCGTGCATCGCGCCAGCGCAGCCCGTGTTCTCGGCGGTGCGGTGGACCGCCATTTCGGAGAACTCCTGCGCAAGCATCTCCGCCGTGCCGTCGGTGCTCGCGTTGTCCACCACCAGCACCGCCGCCGGCAGCGTGGTCTGCGCGCGGATCGACTGCAGGCAGCGCCGAAGCGTTTCTTTCCGGTTGTACGTCATCACGGCGGCGACGACCCTGGGGGTGGGCGAAGAAGCGTTCACCGGCTCACAACGCCTCTTCGGCCAGGCGCCGCCGCCTCTGGGGCCGGCGAAGATCGCTCAGGATGCCGACCAGACCGATGAGCAGCTGTCGTTGGATCAGCACGATCGCCAGCATGTACGTCGATACGCCCACGATCACGGCGCTGATGAGGCGGATCGACGCGGGCACACCCTCGCCCGTCAGCCAGACCTGGCTGAGAAACACACAGACGCCCATCACGGCCGAGGCGATGATCACCGGGCCAAGGACGCGCAGGTACTCCCCCATCCCGAACCGCAGCAGGCGCTGGACGAGGGCGAGCTGGACGGGCACCAGCAGCAGCGTGGAGAGTGTATAGCCCACTGCCACCCCCACGATGCCCCAGTGCAGCCCGATGTAGAATGCCGGCACGTAGAGGCAGGCCGAGACGAACGACCATCGAAACAGCCACTCCGGCTTGCCCATCGCCGTAAACACCGACGCCCAGATGTTGCTGTGCGAGGCCAGCAGCCCCGCCACGATCAGCACCCGCACGACCGGGACGGCCGGCAGCCACTTGTCGCCGAAGATCGTCGACACCAGGTCCTCGGCAACCAGGAAGAAGCCGACCAGCGACGGGAAGATGAAGAACGAGAGGTACCGGGTGGTCAACATGAACCCGCGCCGGAGGCGGTCGGCGTCATCCTGCAGCCGTGAGAAGGCAGAGAAGACGATACGCCCGACGATGATCGAAGTGTCGATCATCGGTGAGAGAAACAGCACGTACCCAAACGCGTAGAAGCCCAGCATCGTTGCCCCGAGCGCCCGGCCGATGAAGAAGTTATCAGCATACTTGATCGCGTAGCTGAAGATCCGCGACCCCAGCACGTTGCTCCCGAACTGCCAGAGGTCGGTGAACTTCGTCCACGAGAAGAGGCGCTTCGGGTGCCAGGAGGTCGCCAGCCACAGCAGCACCATGAGCGCGAAGCTCGTTGCGAGCGTCTGCCCCACCAGGCTCCACACGCCGGCGCCCAACAAGGCCATCCCGAGACCCACCGCGCCGCCCACCACGACACTGGCCACGGAGCGGGACGCGAGGGTGAAGAACTTCAGCTCCCTCGAGAGAATGGCCGATTGGGTGGTGCTGGCGCCCGCAAAGATAAACCGCACGGAGAGTGCGGCGAAGACCGGCTGCACGAGCGGCTGGTTGAAGATCCGCGCGATCACCACGGCCCCGGCCACCCCGACGGCGCACAACACGACGCCACTGGCCAGGTTCCCCCAGAAAGCAGTGGACAGGTATTCGTCGTCTATCTCCGCCCGCTGGACGACCGCCCGGGCCAGCCCCATGTCCTGAAACATGTTGAACAGGCTGGTGAAGATACCCGCCATCGCCATGAGGCCGAAGTCGCCGGGGGCCAGCAGCCGTATGAGAAATATCGTGAAGAGCTGGCCCAGGACACGGGAGGCCAGCCGCGATCCCGCGACCGACAGCATTCCGGAAACCGCCTGCTGCTTGATATCCGCGTTAGCCTCGCGCATCCGGGGTCCAGCGCTGCCTTGCCGCCGACTTGTCATCGAGGATTTCCGCATACACCTGCTCCATCTCCCGAACCATCCGCTGGATGCTGAAGTGCTGCTCCACCCGGCGCTTCGACGCCTCTCCCATCGCCTGCCGGAGGTCGGGATTCCGGAGCAGCATGAGAACCTTCTCGGCCAGGGCGGCGGGGTTCCCGGTGTCGACCAGGAACCCATGGACACCATCGTGGAGCACCCCTGGCAGACCTCCCACGCGCGTGGCCACGACAGGCCGGTTCAGCGCCATCGCTTCCAGCACCGCCACGGGAAGGCCCTCATGGATGGATGACAGCATGAAGACATCGAACGTCGTGATCAGGCGCGGCGCATCGTGCCGCAGGCCGGTGAAGATGACGCGACCGTTCAACCCCAGGCTGTCGGCCAGCCCCCGTAGCTCGCCCATGATGGGACCGTCGCCCTCTACGAC
>JBQTJG010000080.1:0-3311 GCA_052387355.1 Armatimonadota bacterium
GCAACGAGATCATCAGGTATCACGAGCACCGCCGCGTCGTGATCTCTAATCCCCACACCTACGTTCTGGAAGACGCGGCGATGAAAATGATCGACGAGAACCCGCTCGCCTTCAAGCGAATCCTCGACCATGCGGTCCCATGAATCCTTAGAGTATGCCGGGGATGGTGGGAACGGGCGCTTCCACGATAGGATGGATACTGAAGGCGAACGGCGGTCTCCTGGCCCTGTGCAATGGTTCCCAGCCCTGCATCTGCCTCGAGCCATTCCTGGAAGGTGGGAGCGCGATGCAGTCCAACGAGTCCTGACATGATCTTGAACATTACTCGCCCAGCTCATCGCTGCAACGACATTCGCGCGGGGCCGCCATTGCGAGAAGTGGCGAGCCAGCAGGCTAGCGTCCGGCAAACGCAGGCAAACACACCACGCTAGCCTTTCAGCCCAGATGTGCTGAAGCTGCTGACGATTTCACGCTGCGCGACCAGGAAGAGGAGGACCGTGGGGAGAGTAGCCAGCGAGGCGGCCGCCATCAGCGGGCCGAACAGCGTGCCGCCTTCGGCGCTGACGAAGCGCGCCAGGCCCAGGGGAAGCGTCGTCGCATGGACGTCCTTGGCCACCAGCAGCGGCCAGACATACTCGTTCCAGCTCTGAATAAAGAACAGCGACAGTCAATCGGGCCGCCATCTCCAGTAGAGGGCGGTTGCTCCCGTGTCCGTTGACGATGAGTATCTTGCGGAAGCCATGGTGGGCGAGGCTTCGGGTCACATCCAACACGTATTCCACGAAGGTCGTCCAGCGGATCGTGAGCGTCCCGGGGAAATCGATGTGGTGAGGGCTATAACCAATGCGGATACATGGCAGGAGAACGATTTCCTCCGGAGCGAGCTGCGCAGCCCGCTCACAAATGGTCGAGACGATGACGACGTCGGCATCTACGGGGAGATGCGGACCATGATCCTCGATCGTGGCTGCCGGGATGAGCGCGCATCGCTCATCTCGTATCGCTTCGTTTATCTCCTCCCACGTGAGGTGTTCGAAGAGGTAAAGAATCTTCGCCACGCGTTGCTCCTCTCTAGGAATGCCAGTCTGAGGGCGCCTTGGGCCGAAGTCACCCAGCAAGGTAGCCGCCGTCGACCGTGAGCACGGCGCCGTGGATGAATGCCCCGCCATCTGAAGCAAGGAATGCTGCAGCAGCCGCAACATCATCGGGCATCCCGGGATGACCGAGGAGCACCCGCTTGAGGTGCTGCTGCTGGTCGGGACGGGCGAAGACGGGTGCACTGCGCTCGGTCACGATGGGGCCGGGGGCAATGGCCTTGACAAGAATCATATACGGCGCCAGATCTACGGCCTGCCCTTCGTGAGCTGTACGAGACCCCCCTTGGACGCGGCGTAGTGGGCGGCATGAGGCTCGGCTATGAACGCGTTTATGGAGGCCATGTTGATAATGCGCCCCCACCGTTGAGGGATCATGATCCGTGCCGCAGCCTGGGAGCAAAGAAAGGCTCCGGTGAGATTGACCGCCAGCGTCCGCTCCAGATGTCCAGGGATACCTCCAGGAAGGGCGCGGGGAGGCCCACCCCCGCGTTGTTGACGAGAATATCCAGACGCCCAAAGGTGGCGACGGTCTGATCGATGAGACGGCCGACTTCAGCCGGTTGGCTTACGTCGGTGAGTAATACACATGACAGTCGTGATCGGCAGTGAGGCCAAACCCGAGCCTCCCACTGCCGACAAGGTAGACGCGCTCCGTCAGCTTCACAGCGTCATCCTCCTCCAACGAGTCACGGAAGCCACAGCCGCAGGACCCGATCCTGCCGGCAAGAACGCCTCGCGCGTCGTCAGGAACGGACGATTGCGTGGCGGTGCTGCGGCTTCGACAGCGCCACGGCCGACCAGGTGGATCAGTGTGTCCGTCGCGGTGTTGTCGCTCTGTGAGATCATGAGACTGGCAAGGGTCTGGACTGAGAGAAACGAACCGTCGGGCCAATTCTGAAGAATGCCGCTTGGGAGGCTTTTCCACTCGGGCCGCAACTCTACCACCTCGCGCCAGGACCGCTGCCCCGAAGCAATCTGCTCCCTGAGCGCCGCGAGCACAGCGAGCTTGAAAGCAGAACCGACGGCCAGGGGAACGTCCGGATTCAAGGCCGCCTGCTCCTGCCCGTCCGCGAGGACGACAAGACCGACACGACCAGGCAGCGCACGGAGCGCTTGCACCGCCTGCTCGACATTGGTGACGCGGGCACGCGGCGTCTGGAAGAGGAGACCGACGATACGCCCTTCGGCGTCGAGCGTGATCCGCGTTGGCACGACCGCCCGTTCGAGAACGACCAGGTAGGCGCCGGCGTCCTCTTCGACGCGCTGAAAGGGGCCGTGGGTGCGCTTCAAATCGGCGACGATCTGCTCAACTCCCGACGCCGGGAAGGCCGCGAGAAAGCTCGACGCAAACCATTCAGCCCTGATGCGATCAGCAGTGAATAGGCGCTCGAGCACAGCCCTGGGCCCTGGTGACTGTGTGCCCGCCGTCCCCGCGGCAAGCACGACGCCGAGCACGACTATGGCGATGCAGACCCCGATGCGTCTCACAAAGTATCCTCCTTCGGCGGCACGCCCCCCCTTGATACGCCACGCACGTTTGACGATATCTCTTAGGGGACCTCTCCAGCTAGAGGAGGCGTACCCGAGGAGGGGTTTGGACATGGGCATGGTCATCGCAGTAATGGCTTTCGCTATGATCGTGGCAGCAGTTGGCTCTCTGGCGCCGCCTCACGGTGCTACGGCCAGCGTGGCGTTCCAGATGTGCCAAGCGGGATGCAGGCCGGTCCAGGATGCATCACGGAACGTTCATGCCGATCAGGATCCCGGCGTGTCCTTTGACGGAATCGAACTCGGGCTTCAAGAGTTCGGGCACGGCCGTGAGTGCTTCCTGTGCGGAATCGAGGGGCTGGAGGCTCGAGTCGAAGCCCAACGGGACTGGCTGGGAGGCGTGACGCCAGGCGGTCTCCCGGTCGTCCATGTCCGGGCGTTCGACCCGCCGGATTAGAGTGGAGACCAGACCTGCAGCACACCATCCTGCCGTCCGGCGCCGACGCCAAGTCGGCCACCAGAGGTACCACGGGCCTCATCGGGAAAGATGAGGCCTGCAGACCTGCGACTGGTAGCGAAGATCGCTACCGGAGCTACTTGAACAGCTTGAACATCGGCGCGGGATCGGCCCCGGCCAGTTCCTCATCCCAGAGCGGAAGCCGCGTGCGCGCCTTCTTGCGCCGCGTGTCACGATAGAGGACGCCCAGCGGCAGCTTGCCCCGGCGG
>JBQTJG010000081.1:0-12166 GCA_052387355.1 Armatimonadota bacterium
AGCGAGAAGCCGGCGCCGAACACCAGGACACCCAGGGCGATCAGCAGCCCCCACCGTTTGATGCCGAGGCCGGGCGCGAGCCACCGCCCCCAACGCTGCAACTGGCCGCTCATCCGGCCGCCTCGCCCTCCCGTTCGTCCTTGCGCCAGTCGCGGTGGCGGATGCGCACCCGATAGCCCAGGCCCCGGAGATGGCGGGCCAGCACCTCGCCCAGGACCACCGAGCGGTGCCGGCCGCCCGTGCATCCGAGCCCGATCGTCAGGTGGCTCTTGCCCTCGCCGACAAACCGCGGCAGCAGATAGTCCGCGAAGTCGTACAATCGTTCCAGAAACTCGTGCGTCTCGGGCTGGCTCATCACAAATTTTTTCACGCGCGAATCGCTGCCTGGCAGTGCACGGAGCGCCGTCTGATAGTGCGGGTTCGGCAGGAACCGGACGTCGAACATCAGGTCGGCGTCGATCGGAATCCCGTACTTGTAGCCGAACGTGACGATGCTGATCTCCATCTGCCGCGCCTGCGGCCGGCCGTGCAGGTACGTCGAGGCGATCTCGTCGCGCAGTTCCTTGACCGTCAGCGTCGAGGTGTCGATGATTCGGTGCGCGCGGCCCTTCACGGCCTCGAGCCGCCGCCGCTCGGCGCGGATCCCGGCGAGGGTGCTTCCGGTTTTCGCCAGCGGATGCTTGCGCCGGGTCTCTTTAAAGCGCCGCACCAGCAGATCATCAGCGGCGTCGAGGAAGAGAATGTCTGCCCGCAGGCCGCGGCGTCCGACGTCCTGAATCGCCGAAAACAACTCGTCGAAGAACTCCCCGCCGCGGATGTCGATCCCCAGCGCGACCCGGCGAACCTTTCCATCAGAGTGCAGGCACAGGTCGGCGAATTTGGGAAGGAGGGCCGGCGGCAGGTTGTCAACGCAGAAGAACCCGAGGTCTTCGAAGACCCGGAGCGCGGTCGACTTTCCGGCGCCTGAGAGTCCGGTGAGGATGACAAACTGAATGCTCTCGCCCCGGCGACGGGGATCAAGCGCGCGTAGTCCCCGCGCGCGTCGCCGCACCCGATTATCGGCCGAAGAGGTGACTGAGGACCGTGCTGATGATCGCAATGAGCAGCGCCCCCCAGAACGCCGGCCAGAAGCCGCTGATCTGCAATGATGATGGGACGATAGCGGCGACAAGGTACAGCATCAGGGCGTTGATGACCAGGGTGAACAGCCCCAGGGTCAGGATGTTGACAGGAAGGGTGAGAATCAGGAGCACCGGGCGGATGACGGCGTTGATCAAACCCAGGACCAGCGCCGCAATAATGACACCCCCCGCATCAGGCGTTGCGAGGCCCGGCACGATCCTGGTGGCGATGTAGATGGCGATAGCATTGACGAGCCAACGAACGAGGAATCCGCCGACCATCTCTCCCTCCGCGCGCTGATGTCTGCTCCGTCTATTATACTGCTATGGCGCCAGGGCGAACTTCACCGCGTCGTGCAACTGACCTGACAGCTCGGGGACCTCACCGATCCCGCGCGCCAGCGAGCCTATGCCGTCACCGCGCGCAGCGCATCAGGCACGCGGCCGGGAAGCTCTACCATCCGTACCCCTGCGGCTTCAAGCGCCGCGATCTTCGCCTGGGCCGTCCCCTCACCGCCCGAGATCACGGCGCCGGCATGGCCCATGCGCTTGCCAGGCGGCGCCGTGCGGCCGGCGATATAGCCGACGACCGGCTTGCGGACCGACGCCTTGATGAAACGGGCGGCCTCTTCCTCGGCGCTTCCGCCGATCTCGCCCACGAGCACGATGGCTTCCGTCTCGGGATCCCCGGCGAAGAGTTCCACCGCGTCGAGGAAACTCAATCCGACGACGGGATCCCCGCCCAGGCCGAGCGCCGTACTCTGGCCCAGGCCCGCGTGTGTGAGGCTCGCCACGATCTCGTAGGTGAGCGTGCCGCTCCGCGAGACAAGTCCCACGCCGCCGCGCGAAAACAGATGGTTGGGCATGATGCCGATCTTGCAGCGGCCCGGCGCGGTGAGGCCCGGCCCGTTGGGACCGATCACGTTGACGCCGGCAGCCCGGGCGGCCGCGACGATCTTGATCGCATCATGAACGGGAATGTGTTCGGTGATGATCACAACGGGATTGAGACGCGAGGCGATCGCTTCAAGGGCCGCGTCCCTGGCGAGTCTCGCCGGCACGAAAATGCACGACGCCGTGGCGCCGGTCCCTGCGACGGCCTCGGCGACGGTGTCAAAGACCGGCAGCCCCGCGGCGGTCATCCCGCCCTTGCCGGGGGTTGTGCCCGCGACCACCTTCGTGCCGAACTCCAGCATCCGCCGCGCATGGAACTCACCCTGGTAGCCCGTCAGACCCTGGACCAGAACGCGGGTGTGTTCATCGACGAGAATGGCCATCGGTTCCTCCGTTCAACGGGGACAGCTTCTCTCGGTGCAATCTATCTCGCGCCGGCGTGTGTGACGACGTCCCGAGCGGCCTCTTCGGGGTTGGTGAACGCGTGAATGCGGGCGTCCTGCAGGATCTCGCGGCCTTCCTCCTCGTTTGTCCCGGTCAAACGCACGACCATCGGCAGTGTCGGCGGGTTGGCCGCAATGGCGCGGGCGATGTCGTCGCACCGGGTGATCCCACCGAAGATGTTGATGAACAGCGCCCGCACACCCGGCTTCCGGAGAACGATGTTCATCGCCTGAGTCATGTTCTCGGTCGTGGCGCCGCCCCCGACATCGAGGAAATTGGCCGGTCGGCCGCCGAAATGCGCGATCATATCAAGCGTGGACATCACCAGGCCGGCGCCGTTGCCGATGATGGCCACGTCGCCCTCCAGCTCCACGTAGGATAGATCCTGACTCTTCGCAGCCGCCTCGAGCTCCGTCAACTCTTCATTGCCTGGCAGGCCGTCGTGTCGATAGGTGGCGTTGTCATCGATGATGAGTTTGGCGTCGATCGCGAGCAGCGCGCCGTCGGCCACGGCCAGTGGGTTGATTTCGGCCAGGTCGGCGTCCATTTCGGCGCAGATCCGCGATAGGCTGTGCGCGATCGTGGTGAACTGCAGCAGGTGTCTCCCCTCAAACCCCAGTTTGCGGCCGACTTCGCGCGCGTGGAAGAACTCGAAACCTCGAAACGGATCGACGTGGTGCTTGACGATTTTCTCCGGCGTCGTGCGGGCAACTTCCTCGATATCAATGCCGCCGGCGGCGGAGCCGATACACACCAGACGCCGCGCGCCCCGATCGACCGTGAACGCCACGTAGTACTCGGCGCCGATGTCCGCAGCCTCGGCCACCAGCAAGCGGCGGACCTTCTCGCCCTTGATGTCCATGCCCAGGATGAGCTTGGCCTTCTCGCGCGCCTCGGTTGGGTCTTTGGCCAGCTTGATGCCCCCGGCCTTGCCACGGCCGCCGACGAGCACCTGGGCCTTGAGGACAAGGGGGTACGTGAGGGCGACCTCGTCAACTTGCTCCGGCCGGTCGATGACGGTGCCCTTTTGAATCGGAATCCCATACGACCTGAAGATCTCTTTCGCCTGAAACTCGTGGAGCTTCATCCATCACCTCGCATTAGCTGGGCGGCGGCCCTGGAGGGCTGAACTGCCCTCGCAAAGCCAGCACGGTTAGCATGACGATCAGCAAGATCAGGATAGCAGCGAATGCGATTGCCACCGGCAGAGCGCCGATCCACAACGACAAGGCCAAGAGCCCCCGAAAGTCATTGAGCCTTCGCGCGCATCAGACTTTGAGCGACCCTAGCATGTCGCGCACCGCAGCCACAGATGCCTTGAACGTCGCTTGCTCTGCCGCGTCCAGCGGAATCTCGATGATCTTCTCCACCCCGCCGGCGCCCAGCACAATCGGCACGCCGACGGAGACATCGCGCTCGCCGTACTCGCCGTCGAGATAGACGCACGAAGGGATGACACGCTTCTTGTCCCGCAAGATCGCCTCAACCATCTCGCACAGCGCCGCGCCTGCCGCGGTAAAGCCGCTGGCCTTCATCAGCTCGGTGATCTCGGCGCCGCCGCGTCGAGTCCGAGCGACCGCGGCGTCAATCTGCGCCGGCGAGAGGAAGTGCGAGACCGGGACGCCCCGCACCGTCGCGTAGCGCGGCAGCGGCACCATGTCTTTGTCTGTGTGCGCGCCGATCACCATTCCTTGAGTGTCATCGACGGATACTCCCAGCTCCATGGCCAAGAACGTTCGAAATCGAGTCGAGTCGAGCGCGCCCGACTGCCCGATCACCCGCGCCCGGGGCAGACCCGCCACTTTGTACGCAAGATACGCCATCGCGTCGAGAGGGTTGGTCAGCATGATCAGGATGCAGTCCGGCGATGCCTTCACGACGGGCGCGATGACGGACCGGATGATCCCGGCGTTTGTGTCGATGAGCTGCTCCCGCGTCATGCCGGGCTTCCGGGCGATGCCGGCGGTGACAATGACGACGTCCGAGCCCTCGGTGGCTGCGTAATCATTGGTGCCTGCCAGACGTATGTCGAATCCGGCGATCGGTCCCGCCTGCTGGATGTCGAGGGCTTTCCCCTGGGGCAGCCCTTCGATGATATCGGTCAGCACAACGTCGGCCAGCTCCATGCTGGCGATCCAGTGCGCGGCGGCGGTGCCGACGGTTCCGGCGCCGACGATCGAGACTTTGGGTCGTGTGACCATCGAGTGTGTCCTCTCTGGGCGTCTAATGCCGGGGAGAATCCCGCTCAAACTGTAACGTGACAGGAGCGAAGAACGCAAGCACCGAAGTGTGCCGTGGCGCTCGAGTTTCCTGACGTGGGAGGCTGCCCTGTGTACCGTGGTAATCCAGGCATGTTCGCCTGGGCCCTGCACCGAATCACCGGCGTCGCAGTCCTGTTGTTCCTCTTCATGCACATCATTGAGACCTCGATGATCCTTGTGAGCCCTGAAGCGTACAACAGAGCCCTTGATATCTACCGGCAGGCCTGGTTCAAACCGCTTGAGTTCTTGCTCGTCGCCGCCGTGCTCTACCATGCGGGCAACGGGATCATGGTCATGATCCTCGACTTTCTGCCCACGCCATCGCGAACGTATCGCCGGATGTTCTGGGTCGGAGCCGGGCTCTACGTCGTGGCGCTGATTCCGGTCGCCTATCTGATGCTCGGCAAGGTCGTGGGCCTGCGATGAGGAGCGCGGTCATGCGCGCGGGCTATCGCGAGCGGCCGGCCGGCGGGCTCGCGTTCTTCCTCTGGTTCTACTTGAGGGTCTCCGGAATTGGGATGGTCGCACTGGTGATCGGCCACCTCTACATCATGCACCTTGTCAACTCCACCGACACGATCGACTTCACGTTCGTGGCCGAGCGCTTCCGCGGACCGTTCTGGCGGACCTACGACCTCATCATTCTGCTGTTTGCGCTGTCGCATGGGCTGGTGGGCCTGCGCAGCATCTTCGACGATTACATCCACTACCGCGGCTGGCGTGTGGCCGCTGAAGTGGCGTTGTGGATAGTTGGAATCGTGTTCGCGGGGCTCGGGGCGCTCGTGCTGTTCACCTTCCAGCCACCGGCGAGCCCGTAGGTCAACGCGTCGCGGCCGCACGTCCCAGGGAGGGTCGATGTGAAATCTGTCGAGAAAACCACGCGGACAGAGCGGGACTCGCTCGGTCCCATTGAAGTCCCGGTCGAAGCCTACTACGGCGCGCAGACGGCGCGCGCTGTCGAGAACTTCCCGATCAGCGGCCTGCGGTTTCCACGCGCCTTCATCCGCGCGCTGGGAATGATCAAGGAGGCGGCGGCCGAAGTCAACGTTGAGCTCGGGCTGCTCGACCGAACGCTCGCCGACGCCATCGTTCGAGCCGCGCACGAGGTGACGGACGGCGCGCTGGATGCCGAGTTCCCCCTCGACATCTACCAGACGGGTTCCGGCACCTCCACGAACATGAACGCGAACGAGGTAATCGCCAACCGGGCCGCCGAGCTGCTCGGTGGAGCACGGGGCGCCAGGACTGTTCATCCCAATGACCACGTCAACGTCTGCCAGTCGAGCAACGACGTCATCCCCACAGCGGTCCACCTCGCGGCATTGCTGTTGATCCGGGATGAGTTGCGCCCGGCACTCGATGAGCTGGAAGCGGCGCTGAGGGAGAAGGCGCGCCAGTTCCACGGCGTCATCAAGACTGGCCGCACGCACTTGATGGATGCGACGCCCGTGCGTCTGGGGCAGGAGTTCACCGGCTACGCCGACCAGATCGCAGGCGCCCGACGGCGGCTCGGCTACGCGGAAGCGGAGCTCGCTGAGGTCGCGCTTGGAGGCACCGCGGTCGGGTCGGGTATCAACGCCCATCCCGAGTTCGCCGCGCGCGTGTGCGCCAGGGTCACGGCGACAACGGGCATCGCGCTGAGGGAAACTCCCGCGCACTTTCAGGCGCAGGCCTGCCTGGACGCGGTGACGTTCACGTCAGGGGCGCTCAGGACCTACGCAACCTCACTGAACAAGATCGCCAACGATATCCGCTGGATGGGCTCGGGCCCGCGCGCAGGACTCGCGGAGCTGATGCTTCCGGCAGTCCAGCCAGGCTCGTCGATCATGCCGGGAAAGGTCAATCCGGTCATCGCCGAATCCGTGATTCAGGTCTGTGCGCAGGTTATCGGCAACGATGTGGCCGTGGCGTTGGGCAACGAATGGGGTAACTTTGAGTTGAACACGATGATGCCCGTGATGGCCTCGAACCTGTTGAATTCGATCTCCCTGCTGGCCGCGGTGTCGCGCAACTTCGCGCGGCAGTGCGTCAGTGGGCTTGAGGCGACGCCGCGTGGGCCGGAGATGGTCGAGCGAGGCTTGATGCTGGCGACGGCGCTCGCGCCGGCGATCGGGTACGACGCGGCAGCGGAGATCGCCAAGGAGGCTGCGAAGACGGGCAAGACGATTCGTGACATCGCGCTCGCCGGGGGCCTGCTCTCGGCGGAGAAATTGGAAGAGATTCTCAACCCCGAACTGATGACCGAGCCGGGCGTGCGCGGCATCCCGGGCGGAGGGTAAGTGTGCTCGAGCCCGTCGAGCACGACATCCTCATCATCGGCGGCGGAGGAGCCGGGCTGCGCGCGGCGATCGCTGCGGCCGAACTGAACCCCCGGCTCAACATCGCCGTTCTTTCCAAAGTCTACCCGATGCGCAGCCACACGGTATCGGCCGAAGGCGGGGCCGCTGCGGTGATCAGTACCGGCGATACCTTCGACGCGCACTGCGAGGACACCATCACCGGATCGGACTGGCTGGCTGATCAGGACGTCGTTGAAGCATTCGTCAACGAGGCGCCGCACGAGATGCTCCAGATGGAGCATTGGGGCTGCCCCTGGAGCCGCCAACCCGACGGACGAATCGCCGTGCGGCCCTTCGGCGGTATGCAGATTGAGCGGACGTGGTACGCGGCCGACAAGACCGGCTTCCACATGTTGCACACCCTGTTCCAGACGTCCCTGAAGTACTCGATCACGCGGTATGACGAGTGGTTTGCAACGAAGCTGCTGGTGGAGAACGGGCGGTGCCAGGGCGCCGTGGCCATCGAGCTGCGCAGCGGCCGGGTCCAGATGGTCGCCGCCAGGACCGTCATCCTCTGCACAGGCGGCGCGGGGCGTATCTTCCCCTTCACCACCAACGCGGCCATCTGCAACGGCGACGGCATGGCCCTGGCCTACCGGGCCGGTGTGCCGCTGAAGGACATGGAGTTCGTGCAGTATCATCCCACGGGTCTTCCGTTTACGGGCATCCTCATCACTGAGGCGGCCAGGTCCGAAGGCGGCATCCTGGTGAACAAGGATGGGTACCGCTACCTGCAAGACTACGGCATGGGGCCGCCGGAGCCGTGGCCACGCCTGCGCGCCATGGAGATGGGCCCGCGCGACAAGCTGTCTCAGGCGTTCGTCAAGGAAGTCCAGAAGGGCCGCACCGTCAAAGGGCCGTATGGGGATGTCGTGCACCTCGACGTCCGGCATCTGGGCGAGAAGAAGATCAACGAGAAGATCCCCTTCGTGCGGGAGCTCGCGCATCAGTATGCCGGCATCGACCCGGTGCACGAGCTCATTCCGGTGCGACCGGTTGTGCACTACATGATGGGCGGTGTCCACACCGACGTGAACGGGGCGACCCCGGTGCCTGGGCTCTTCGCGGCGGGCGAGGTCGCCTGCGTCAGCATCAACGGCGCCAACCGGCTGGGATCGAACTCGCTCCCAGAGCTGCTCGTCTTTGGCGCCCGGGCGGGCCGGGCTGCGGCAGCGTTCGCCTTCGAGCATCGCGACCTCGATCGCCCGGCCCTCATCGCCCAGGTCCTCGATGAGGAATACCGTATCTCGCGGGACTTCCTCCGCAAAGAAGGCGGCGCCGAGCGCATCGGCGCCCTGCGCGTCGAGATGAACCGGGCCATGGAGGCCGGATGCGGCATCTACCGCGAGGAGGGGCCGCTCCGACAGACCTGTGACGAGCTGACCAGATTGCGCGGTCGCTTCTCCCGTATCTCCCTCGACGACCGGACCCTGGGCTTCAACACCGAACTGCTCGGAGCGCTCGAGTTAGACTTCATGCTGGACGTGGCCGAAGCGGTCGCCCATTCCGCCCTGGCCCGCACCGAGTCCCGCGGATCTCATCAACGGACCGATCACCCGAAGCGCAATGACGACCGCTTTCTCAAGCACAGCCTGTCCTATCGCGCCGAGGGGGCGCCGCGGATCCAGTACCTGGACGTCGTGATCACCCGCTGGCCGCCGGCCGAACGCGTGTACGGGAGATAAACCATGCCCGATCCGACGATCACGTTAGAAATCCTCCGGTATCGTCCGGAGCGAAACCAGGCGCCCGTCTTCCAAACCTATCAAGTTCCATACCGCGACGACTGGGTGGTCCTGGATGCCCTCAACTACATCAAGGACCAGGTGGACGGGACGGTGTCCTATCGCTGGTCGTGCCGCATGGGCGTATGCGGGAGCTGCGGCATGATGATCAACGGGGCGCCGAAACTGAGTTGCGCGGCCTTTCTGAAGGACTACTATCCGGCGACCGTGCGGGTCGAGCCGCTGGTGCACTTCCCGATCGAACGCGACCTGATGATCGCCATGGACGACTTCATGCAGAAGTTGTCGGCCGTGAAGCCCTGGATCATCCGCAACGATGAGCGGCCCCTCTCCGAAGGCGAGTACCGGCAGACCCCTGCGGAACTCGATCGATACAAACAGTTCAGCATGTGCATCAATTGCCTGCTGTGTTACTCGGCCTGCCCGGTCTACGAGCTGGAGCCACGGTTCGTGGGCCCGGCGGCGATCGCGTTGGCGGCGCGTTATAACCTGGACTCGCGCGACCAGGGCCGCGATCAGCGGCAGGAGATCGTCGCGGGCCCTGATGGCGTCTGGGATTGTACCCTTGTCGGCGAGTGCACGACGGTGTGCCCGAAGGGCGTCGACCCCGCGGGGGCGATCCAGCAGGCCAAGCTCTCCAGCGCTGTGGACTGGATGAAGAGCGTCCTGTTGCCGTGGGGGAAGCGATGAGCCCATACCACCGTCCTCCGCGGTTCAACTGGTGGCTGGGGAACCGGGCGTTTACGCTCTTCGTCGTCCGCGAGCTCACGAGCGTCTTCATCGCAGCGTACGTGGTCCTCGTCATGCTCTTGCTGCGCAATCTCACGCTGGGACGTGAGGCGTACGAGGCCTATCTGCGCTTCCTCGGGTCGCCGGGGATGGTGGTCTTTCACCTCGTCGCCCTCGCCGCCGCCGTGTACCATTCCATCACATGGTTTACCCTGTCGCCGAAGGCCATGGTCGTGAGGGTCGGAGGGAACCGGGTCCCACCTCGGGTGATCGTCGGCGCCAACTATGCGGCCTGGATCGTGGTCTCCGCGATCATCGCCTGGATCGTCCTGCGGGTGTAAGCCATGGTGCATGCGACCGAACCGTTGTGGTGGATGCTCTTCGCGATGGGAGGCACGGTCGCCGCGTTTCTGCTGCCGGTTCACATCGCGTTGGGAGGAGTCTTGCTCGCCGGCGGGTGGGCGCCCGAGGTGTTTGCGTACGATCGCATCCTGGCCTTGGTCTCCCATCCCGTGAGCCGGATCTACCTCTTCGTCTTGATCTCGCTGTCGCTCTTCCATTGGGCACACCGCTTCCGATACACGCTGGCAGAGGGACTCCATCTGAAGGCCTCGTGGCTGCCGGTAGCCGTCGGCTGTTACGGCAGCGCAATTCTGGGCGCCATCCTCGCAGCGGTTATTCTCGCAAGACTCTGAAGACCCGCGTGAAAGGGGACGGCGATGCTACGCGTTATCCACGCGTACAATATCAAGACAGGGGTGGACGAGCGCTCCTTCGTCGAATGGCTTGACAGTCGGCTCGACGAGGTCACCCGGCGGTTCGGGTGCGTCGGGCGCAAGACCTGGGTGTTCCTCGACGGGTTTGAGGGAACGTACGATCACCAGCGGTCCATCCGTCGTCCCAGGTATCTGAACGAGGCGTTCTGGGTGGGCGAGGAGGCGGCCAACAATTTCCGCACATGGCTGCTCTCCCCTGAAGGCGCCGAGCTCCGGCAGCGGTGGTTTGGCTCGATCACCGACCACACCGTACTGCGCTACATCGACTACAGCCTCTCACCCGCGGTGACCGATGATTGAGCACACCTTCGACGCCGTCATCGTCGGCGCCGGGGGCGCAGGCCTGAGAGCGGCCATCGAGCTGGCCGGTCTGAAGGTCGCGGTGATCTCGAAGCTCCACCCCACCCGATCACACACCGGGGCGGCGCAGGGCGGGATCGCCGCCCCGCTCGGCAACATGGAAGAGGATAACTGGGAATGGTATATGTTCGACACGGTCAAGGGCGGCGACTACCTCGTCGATCAGGACACGGCCGAGGCAATGTGCCGGGAGTCGGCCGACGTGGTCTACGAACTCGAGCATTGGGGGCTGCCGTTCGACCGAACACCGGACGGTCTCATCTCGCAACGCCGGTTTGGTGGGCATACGCGCAACTTCGGTGAGGGCCCGGTGCGGCGCGCCTGCCATTCGGCCGACCGTACGGGGCACATGATCCTGCAAACGCTGTACCAGCAGTGCATCAAGCACAACATCACCTTCTTCAACGAGTACCAGGCGCTCGATCTCTTGGTGGAGGACGGCGCGTGCGTGGGCGTCGTCGCCTATGAGATCGACAGCGGCGAGCTGCATACGTTCCATGCAAAAGCGGTGCTGCTGGCCGTCGGCGGGTTTGGCCGCATCTACAAGATCACGAGCAACGCGCACGCGCTCACCGGCGAGGCGATCGCTGCGGCGTGGCGCCGGGGCCTCCCGCTCATGGACATGGAGTTCTTCCAGTTTCATCCGACCGGCATCTACAAACTCGGGGTGCTGCTCTCCGAGGCCGCGCGCGGTGAGGGCGCGGTCTTCGTCAACGATACGGGCGAGCGCTTCATGGAGCGCTACTCCCCGAGGCTCAAAGACCTGTCCCCACGCGACATCTGCTCACGCTGCGTCTACCAGGAGGTCCGTGAAGGCCGCGGGATCGGCGGCAAGGACTTCGTGCACCTCGACTTCCGGCACCTGGGCAGCGACGTGCTCGAACAGAAGCTGCCTGATATCACCGAGTTCGTGCGAGTCTACCAGGGACTCGACCCGGCGAAGGATCTCATACCCATCCAGCCGACAGCGCACTACGCGATGGGCGGGATCCCCACGAACATCGAGGCCCAGGTCATCAGCGACGAACGTAACACGCCGGTGCCGGGCCTGTACGCTGCGGGCGAGTGCGCGTGCGTGTCCGTACATGGCGCCAACCGCCTGGGCACGAACTCGCTGATGGACATCTTGACCTTCGGCCGCCGGGCCGGCATGCACATGGCCCGGTACGCGCGTCAGGCCGAACCGGTCACCGTGGGCGCCGGCCACAATCCTGACTCTGACGTGAAATCGCGCATCGAGGCGATCACCGCCCGCGAACAGGGTGAATCAGTGGCCGGCATCCGCGACGACCTGCAGCAGATGATGATGGACAACGTCGGGGTCTTCCGCACCGAGGCTGGGCTGTGCGAGGCCCAGGCCGAATTGCGCAGCCTCAAGGATCGATACGGGCGGATCAAGATCGACGATCACGGCCGCCGCTTCAACACCGACTTGCTCGAGGCGCTCGAGCTCGGCGCCATGCTCGATCTCTCGGACGCCACGATCGCGTCGTGCCT
>JBQTJG010000082.1:0-4154 GCA_052387355.1 Armatimonadota bacterium
ATACGGGGCACTTTCCCCGCGGTCCCTGGCGCGGCATACGGATCATCGAACCGCGCGGGTTCATGGAGTTGATCGAGTTGTAATGAGCCAGGGACGCGCGAGCGATGCAGCTGATAGACGGCACGCCCATCTATGCCGCGACTGATCTCGTGGGATTCCTGGCCTGCGAGCACCTGACAGCGCTCGTGCAGGCTCAGTCCTTCTCCGAGATGCTGGAACAGGCGCTGCGCGGCCTTGTGGAGCGCCCGAACCGACTCGATCCCGAGTTGGAAATCATTCGCCGTCGTGGGTTTCGAACACGAGGCACGGTACCTGGCCGAAGAGGCGCAGCAGATCGCGCAGCTCGCGCAGCGCTGGTGGACGGTGGCGCAACCGGGATCGACCAGGACGGTCGGCAGTGCACCATCACCTGGCAAGAGCTCCTGATCGTGGCGCCATACAACGCCCGGGTGGGCGCGATCCGCCGCCTCTTGCCCCAAGCTAGGGTCGGGACCGTAGACAAGTTCCAGGGACAGGAGGCACCCATCAGCCTGTACTCCATGGCGACCTCGTCGCCGGAGGACGCCCCACGCGGCATGGACCTACTCTACAGTCGCAATCGTCTCAACGTGGCTACCCCGCGCGCTGCGTTGCGGTGGTGGTCGCCTCACTGGAGCTTCTGCGGGTCCGCGCCCGGACGCCAAAGCAGATGCGGCAGGCGAATGCGCTGTGCCGCTTTGTGGAGCTGGCCGGCCGCGTCAACTCCTGATCCCGCTCGCCGCAGCACAGGCCAGAAGGTTCCGCGAGCAGGTCCTCAAACGGTGATGATCCTGGCCAGTTCGCGATCAGAAACGCCAAGGGCGAGCAGGGAACGGATAAGCAGGTCAAGAGTCACGGAAGGATAACCGGCCTCCATCTTCGCCACCCTCGACTGGCTGGACCTAACCATTCGCGCCACCTGCACCTGGGTCAGGTGACGCCGGCGCCGGCGTTCCCGAAGTCCGTCGGCCAGTTTCAGCCTGAGCTCGATGTACGCCGACTCCTCGGGTGACAGGTTCAGGAAATCCCTGACGCTGCCGACCTTCCAGCCCTTCGCCTCCAGACGCTTTCTCTTCTCCTCACGCATTGTCATACTCTCGTAGCCTCCTCTTGCAGGCATCAATGAACGCCCTGGGCGTAGCCGCAGCCTTCTTGCTAAAGACCTCAACGAGAACGACCGCATCGTTGGGCTCATCAACAACATGATATGTCAGATCGGACATACTATCAAGCCTGACTTGCGCCAGTTCGAGAAGGATGAGCACATCCGGGTCCAGCTCCGCGCCGTTCGGCCACACTACCGTCCTGCCGTCGACGCGCATCTGCGCCGAACAGAGCCGGATCAGCGAGCAGCGGCTCGAAGATTGGTCCGACCATCAGCGAGGACATGTCCCGCTCGATGACTGAGCTATCGCTCAGGGTCAACCGCAGGCGGAACCGACACCTTGCTGCCCAAGCTCATCTCAGGCGAGCTGCGGGTGAAGAACGCCGAGCGATTCCTGACGGAGGCGACCGTATGAACGCGTCCCTTCGCTTTCAATTGGCCGACCCATAAGGTTACGATTGGCCGGGATGGCCGGCACCCTTCTCTATCCCAGTTTCCTCCATGTACTGGAGTGCGCGCTCTAACGACCAGTGCTCGTGAATCATCCCACAGACCGCGCGGGCGAGCGCCTCAGGCCGTGGGGCATCCCAGATGCGGTTGGCGAACATCACGCCGGTCCCACCGGCCTGCAGAACGCCGGCAACGGTCTGCAGTGTGCCTTCGAGCGACATCGGCAGCGGGCTCTCTTCTATGATCACCGGCCGCGGACAGGTCGCGATCGTAAGCGCGAAGGCTTCGGGACTGCCTGGATAATCACTCTTGACGATATCACCGCCGAGTTCCGCGCCTACGCGGCAGACATAGGCTACCTGATCCGCGTCGAACTGCTCGCGCGGATGGGGGTTGATCAGCGGGATCAGTGGCATCCCGTAGGCGCTGCACTCGTCGGCAATCCTGCCAAGCTGGGCGAGCAGTTCGCCGTCGTTCGGGACGCCGAGAAAGCAGTTCACGGCCACGGCCGACGCGCCCAGAGACACGGCACGGCGCACTGAGGTCACCTGTACGCGCCGGGTCGTGTCCTCAGCCTGCCACGACGCGGTCGTGAGCTTGACGATCAGCCCCGCTCGACCGGCAAAGGCCGGCGCGCAGACATCGACGAGACCCTCATGCAGGAGCAGCGCGTCCGCGCCAGCCTCGACGAACAGCCGCGCCACCGCCAGCGGGTCCCGGAGTCCCGGCAGGGGGCCGCGCGGGATGAACACGTCGAGCGCCCCGATGAAAGTGCGTCTGTCGCGCCCGAGGATATTGGCCAGTCGCACTGACTTTCCGGTGTCCAGTACGCTACCCCCTTTGCGACCACTCCCACGCGTCCACAGGGGTGGCGAATCGATTGAACCCTGGCATCTCCCTCTGGCATCGCTCGTAGATCTGCCACACGGCCGGCTCAAGCCGGCGGCTCGTGGCGTACGCCCGATCGACCATCCGCATGAACTCCGGCATGAGCGAGGCGACTTCCGCGTAGACGTCGGCCGCGTTCACCGTGGTGATTCTTCCATTCTCGACAACGACCCGCCCACCGACGAGGACCGTCTCCACGTTGCGGCCACACTCACAGTACACGAGGTGGTTCGGCGCATGATGCAGAGGAACGAACGCCGGGTCATCCCGCCGCAGGAGCACCACATCCGCCTTGTATCCTGGTGAGAGCCTGCCCACCTGCCCTGCGAGCCGCGTGCTGCGAGCGCCGCCTTGCAGCGTCATATCGAGGACGTCGTCTGCGGACGGCCATGCCCGGCTGACGGGCGAGGCGATCTTGTGCAGGAGCGCGGCGCACTTCATGACCTCGAACATATTGAAGGTGTCGTTGCTGCTCGTCCCATCGGTGCCAAGACACAGCGGCACACCAGCCTGGCGCAGGGCCTGCAGCCGGAGCAGCCCGCTGCCCAGCTTGAGATTGCTGACGGGATTGTGGGCAACCGAGGTCACGGCCGCGGCCAGACGCGCAACATCAGCGTCTGTCAGCCAGATCCCGTGCGCGATCGTCAGGCGGTCGGAGAGGACACCGAGGTCCGACAGATGCTCGACGATGGTCGTGCCGTAGAACTCGCGCCCGGTCACCGCCTGCATCTTGGTCTCCAAGACGTGCGTCAGCAACGGTGTGCGCCAGCGCCGCGAGAGATCATCCAATGCGACGACGAATTCGTCCGTACACCGCTGGGGCGCGGACGCGGAGAGCGCCACCTGAATCCGCCCCTTATGTCCATGCCACTGCCGCAGCAGCGTTTCGTTCAGCGCCAGCAAGTCGGCGGCCGGCTGCACAGGGGTCGCCTCGATCTCGGCTAAAGCCCAAGAGGGGAGAACGTCAGCGAGATAGGGCAGCTTCTCGTGATACGGCTTGTCCGTCATGTTGCAAGCCACGTTCGCGCGGATGCCGGCGTGCAGGTACGCCTGCAGCACCGCCTCGCTCCCCTCGAGCGTGGCGTACGGCGCCTCCGAGACATCGTCCTGGACCGTCGTGGTCCCGGACTGCAGCGCCTCGATCGCGCCGAGCAGCGTCCGCAGGTAGATGAGCCGCGTGGGGATGGGGCCGTAGTGCAGCGGCGGCAGCGAGTAGAGCATCCAGACTTCTAGCGGCATGTTATCCAGCAGGCCGCGGAACAGCGTCTCGTCCGAGTGCATGTGGGCGTTGATCAGCCCCGGCATTGCGAGCCTGCCGTGGCCGTCGATGATCCGCGCGTTGGGCGGAGGAGCAAGCGACGGACCGACCGCCGTGATCCGGTCGCCCTCGATCAAAAGGTCGCCTTCAGGGTGTGTGGCGCCGGACTCATCCAGCGTCAGCACGTAGGCGCCGCGGATGAGGACGGCAGGCGATGGGTCGCTGCTCATGACGCTCGGGTGCGGCGCTCGCCGACGACGCGGATCACCTGACCGAAGCCCGCCAGCCGGTACACCCCGAACAGCAGCACGAGGGACGCCACGATGAGCGTGGTGGAGACGGCCGCGACCACGGGATCGATATCGGAGACGAGGAGCTGGAAGAGCCGCATCGGCAGCGTCTCCTGCCGCTGGCCGGCGACGAAGATCGACAGCG
>JBQTJG010000083.1:0-3943 GCA_052387355.1 Armatimonadota bacterium
ATCGTCGGTCTGACAAGAGAAGCGCTCGAGGAGGACATCCGCCGCAGGATCCGGGCTCTGCAGGCGTTCATGCAAGACCACGACCTGAAGGCCCTCATCGCCCTCGCCACTGGTGCGCCTTCGCAGAGCGGCTGGATCCGATACCTCACTGCCGCCGAGCTCCTGGAAGATCAGGCGTTCGTCATTGTTGAGCGCGACCGCCCCGACCCCCTCGTTGTGCTGCGGTCTGATGCGCAGGCCGAGTGGATCAGGCAGACGGCGGTGTCCACCAGGGTTGAAAATACAGGCGAGCGGGGCGAGGCGCCCATCCGGAAGGTGATCGACATCGTCGGCGACCTCACCAGAGGGCAGGGCCAGATCGGCACGCTTGGGGCAGGCGCCCAGTTGCGGTTCGCTGATGATCGGGCCCTTCGGGACACCTTCCCGGCGCTCGAGGTGATCGATCTCACCCGCGAGGCAAACTGTATCCGACAGATCAAGTCGCCATTCGAGGTCGCGGCCATGCGTGAGATGGGTCGGCTGCTGAGCGAAGGGCTCGATCGGTTTGCCGCGAAGGCGCGCCCGGGTCGCTTCACAGCAGAGGTGGCCGGCGAGATCGAGGGGTTCCTCAAGAGTCAGGGATGTATCTGGGGGACATCGAAGTACTCCCTGGACGAACGGCCTTATCTCTTCCCTGCATCCCCGGGCCGCCGGCTCAAGAAAGACGACATCCCGGTTTACGAGTTTGTGTACTCCGGCCCGCTGGGTTACTGGTACATCCTATCGAGCCTCTTCTCATTCCAGCCGCTGCCCGAGGAGACCCTCAGGCGCCTGCGGGCGACCGAGGACGCGATTACCGAGACGGCCGGCGTCGCGGTGCCTGGCAGCACCTGCGGTGCGATCTGCGCCGCATCCGATCGCGCCTTTGCCAGGCACGGCTTCACGGTCACGGGCAGGCATACCGTCGACTGCCATCCCATCGGCACGGATATCAACGACGGGCCTGGTGACATTCCCAGCGACTGGGAACTCAAAGAGAACATGACGCTGGCGGTGCATCCGGCAAGCCTTCTCGAGGGAGATCGGGGCTTCTTTCTGTGCGACATCTTCCTCGTCTGTCAGGGAGGTGCGATCCCGCTGTCTCCGCGAAGATCGTTCTATCGGCTGATCGAAGCCTGACAGTGCACGCCTCGAAGCCTCGAAGACCGCGTCCGTGGGAGCGGACTTCCGAGGTCGGGTGAGGGAAGGAGGTCGAGTGATGGCAGCAGGAAGCAGCAGCGATACCGGGCCGGGTGGACGGATCACACGAGTGCGGACAAGGACCCCGAACTGCATGTTTCCGCTGTAGCACCTCCGAGCGTTTGCGAGCGAGGGGTGATCGGGGCGGTTGCTCCTACGCATGTTGGTGTGTCCGGGTGGATCCCGGGGCCAGAGACCTGCTGAAGACGCGCGCACTAGAGGCGTGGCTCGCGAGGCATCCCAGCGCCATCGTCCGAATCATTCTTGTTCACGGATGGTCACGGCCGACCTGTCAAATCCCGCAATTGGTCCAGATCCTGCACCGATTGAGCGCGAAGGCGGGTCTGCCATCGCACCGAAGGCTTCATCCGCACGCGCTCCGTCACTTCGCGGCGACGAGCTGTCTGCGCGCTGGGGCCGGGTTGGAGGAATTGCGCCGCCTGCCCGGACACGAGAGCCTCAATACGACTCTGCGGTACAGCAACCTGGTCGGGGTCGACTTACAGCGAGCTCACAAGAGCGCCGGAGCTATCGAGCGCTTGCCGTGTCAGCGCGCGGCGACTCGCGGGTGAACCCCTGATGGCGTATGTGAACCCGGCTCCAGCGGAGATTCCCCTGGAGGTCCGCCGCACTCTGCACATCTCAGATCCAATTGAGGCGACCATCGCTGCCGCTCAGACGATTGAAGGCGTGTGGCCATCAATCAGGAACTTCATCGGCGAATTGCCGATCGTCATGCATAACGGAGCCCGCTTCGATGTTCCGTTCCTGAATGCCCTCATCGGGCCTATTCCCAACGCTATTTTGGACACCTGGGAACTGATGCATCTTTCCCACCCTGAGTTGCTTCGCCGGTCACTCGAGGATCTCTCTAATGAGATGGGGGTTCAATGTCCTGACGAGATCTCAACACGCAGCCTCAATCCCGGCTTCCACGATGCGCTCTACGACGTGGGCGTCACCTGGCAGGTCTTCGAGGCTGCGGTCCCGCGCCTTCAGGGGCTCCCTGTACCGGATAGGGCGCTTCTTGCGGGATTGCTCCCCGAGTGGCAACCGTTCCTCGGCAAAGGCGACCCTTCGGTGGCCCGAACCGTTCTCGGGGCATCGCTTCCCGCAGATCCTCCAGCGCCCGGTCCGCCGCAGCTGCCTCAACTAACAGCTTATTCGCCTGACCGGCAGTCGGGGACTCTTTTGTCAGCGCAGTCTACGGAGGAGATAACCACTCGATCCACAGGATGCGACGACACTCGATATTATCCTGTCGAGGTTCCACCTCTGGAATCCATCTACGCGCAGTTCCCAGAACCTATCCTTGTCGCTCTCTTGGTACAGATGACCCCAAATTACTCTATAACGAGCTCCCGCGGCACGTAAGAGTCCCCCCCCCGCGGGCAGCGGTACATCCGCATAGGGATTCCTCGCGAAATCGGTCAGAATCCGATACCTGCATCCTTCCATCAAGTATCGTACGAAGAGGACCCCTGATATGCGTCTGTACCGGTCGGCAGAAAAAACATTCTCCTCAATGCGAATTCTTAGTGCGTGAAAGTCTCCCGTGAACTGAGCAACGTCCAGTGCGACGACATTCGAAATACCACTGACAAGTTGTCGCAACTTACCCAGCAACTTTCCCTCGATTCGATCGATCTCATCATAGCGTGGCCCATGGAACTCCACAACTAAGAACCCTTCCCCAATGAATGACAATGGCTCAAACACGACTCCCGAAACACACCTCGCGACCCCAGTGGCGGCGACAAGACTCATTGGCCCCTGGATTCGTGGCGGCTCCGTTGCGGAAATTCTGATTCCTCTTCTGGGTTCGGTCAGTTTACGCAACTCATCTGCCGATAACGTCGAGAAGATCTCTAAAACGTCAGCATAAGGATCACCGTCTGTGACGTCGCGTTCTATGCGAACCGTCCAGTCACCTGAATCATGCCGCAGTCTAATCTTCCTAAAGAGACTGAGGTGTGCTTTGTCGATCTTTTCCTGCCAGGGGGATCGAGTGAAGCTCTTGCACTCTATGTGCACGGTTTTACCTCGAATGAGTATGTCCTTTGGCTTCCCCTGGAGTTCGGCTTCAAATCTGAGATCGCTCTCAACGAAACTCATAACGTAGCCAACCACGAGCTGAAACCAAGGAGGTTCTGGGTTAAAGAACCGTGCGTCCGGATGAGGAAGGATCTGGTCGATAACCCTTTGGAACCCGATCTCACCTCTCAACCTCTCGAATATGGCGGACCGCGTCACAATTTCGACAATCGGCACGAGCGTTCGAATTCCGTACTTCTCTACACCTGCAAGGAATTGGTCACCGAGGATTTGGCGAACTACGGCTAGACGTCGCAGGATCCCGTCTGCGGATACATTACAGAAGGCCAGCATTTGTGGATCGACTTCCATCCCTTAGCCTCTTTCACGCAGAAGCCATAGCCAACATGTTACCTGACCTATGGCGAGTCCTGCATGTACTAGACTTGTGGGTATGTACGGTGATACTGCAAGTCTGACGGCAGAGCTGCTCTCTCTAACTCCACAACACGAGTTGACCTTCATTTGTCCGGCGCGTATGATGCGGCTACATGAGGAGGCATTATGCGACGAGTCAGAGTGCGTGTGAAAAAAGGACGGGTTGTTAGCCCTCCGGATCTCCCCGAGGATTTTGAGGCTGAGCTGACGCTTGTGGACGAGGCCGGCGGTCACGGTCTGCTAAGCGAAACCA
>JBQTJG010000084.1:0-3293 GCA_052387355.1 Armatimonadota bacterium
TTCGAGGGCGGCCAGTCCAATCCCACGTACTACCTGCGGGCCGGCAATCGAGAGTTCGTCCTGCGGCGAAAACCCCCTGGCAGGCTCCTCCCCTCGGCCCACCTGATCGAGCGCGAGTACCGGATTCTCTCGGCGCTTGCGCACACTGACGTGCCGGTCCCCCGAACTCACATCCTGTGCGAAAATGCGGCCGTAATTGGCACGGCGTTCTATGTCATGGAGTACGTACCCGGCCGTCTCATCAGAGATCCCAAGATGCCGGAGGCAATGCCGGCCGAACGCGGCGCGTTGATGGCGCACCTCATCGACGTTTTGGCCCGTCTCCACCAGGTGGACTGGCAGGCGCTCGGCCTGGCGGACTTCGGTCGACCCGGGAACTACTTCGCGCGCCAGATCCACCGTTGGACCGAGCAGTACCGGGCCTCCGAAACCGAGACGATCGCCTCGATGGAGCACCTGATTGCCTGGCTGCCGGCGCACATCCCTCCTGGCGACGAGACGACGATCGTACACGGTGACTTCCGGCTGGCCAACACGATCGTACATCCGGCAGAGCCCCGCATCGCGGCCGTGGTGGATTGGGAACTCTCGACCCTCGGCCATCCGCTCGCCGATCTCGCCTACGCCTGCCTGCCCTACCGGCTCAGCCGCGATGCCTTCGAAGGGCTCAAGGGCGAAAACCTGTCAGCCCTGGGAATTCCCTCCGAAGAAGAATGCGCCACAGCGTACTGCCGGCGCACCGGCCGGTCATCGATTCCGCACTGGGAGTTCTATCTGGCGTTTGCGATGTTCCGGCTGGCGGCAATCCTACAGGGGATCGTGGGCCGGGTGCTCGCCGGCACGGCGACCGATCCGAACGCGCGGGCGCGCGGCGCGATGGCCAGAACGCTCGCGGACGCCGCCCGGGCCATCGTGGCCTAGCGGGACGCCGCCGCGCCGGCGCGCTCACGTCGGGCGATCTCCTCCCGCACGAGACCGGCGCCTCAGGTGGGACGATCCTACCCGAGCGGATGCTTGCGCAGTTCGAGCCGGCCGATCTGCCGGCGGTGCACCTCATCGGGCCCGTCGGCGAATCGCAGCGCCCGCGCCCCTGCCCACGCCGCGGCCAGCCAGAACGCCTGGCTGACCCCGCCGCCGCCGTGCACCTGGATCGCCCGGTCGAGCACGCGCAGCGTCATGTTAGGGACGCTCACTTTGATCTGCGCGATCTCCGACCCGGCGGCTTTGGCGCCGACCGTATCCATCAGCCAGGCCGCGCGAAGCACGGACAACCGCGCCTGCTCGATCTCGATGCGCGACTCGGCGATGCGCTCGAGCGTCACGTCCGACTCGGCGATCGGCCGTCCGAAGGCCACGCGCCCCAGCGATCGCCGGCACATGGCTTCGAGCGCCCGCTCGGCCACCCCGATCTGCCGCATGCAGTGGTGGATGCGGCCGGGGCCCAAGCGGCCCTGCGCGATTTCGAACCCCTGACCCTCGCCCACCAGAATGTTGGAGACCGGGACACGCACATTCTCAAACACGATCTCGCCGTGCCCATGCGGCGCGTCATCGTAGCCAAACACGGTCAGCATACGGACGACCCGCACGCCGGGCGTGTCGCGTGGCACCAGGATCATGGACTGCTGCCGGTATCGGTCGGGATGAGCGGGATCGGTCTTCCCCATGAAGATGATGATCTTGCAGCGCGGGTCGCCGATCCCTGAGATCCACCACTTGTGCCCGTGGATGACATAGTGATCGCCGTCGCGAACGACGCTGGCTTCAATGTTCGTGGCATCCGACGACGCGACGGCGGGCTCGGTCATGGCAAACGCGGAGCGGATCGTCCCTTCGAGCAGCGGGGTGAGCCAGGCGCGCTTCTGTTCTTCTGTCCCGTAGCGGACCAGCACCTCCATGTTGCCGGTGTCGGGCGCCGAGCAGTTGAAGAACTCGGGCGCGATCGGCGACCGCCCCATGATCTCGGCCAGCGGCGCGTACTCCAGATTGGTCAGGCCGGCCCCGTACCGGGCATCAGGCAGGAACAGGTTCCAGAGGCCCTCGCGGCGGGCTGCGACCTTCAAGTCCTCTACCACTGGCGGGACCTGCCAGCGCGTCGGCTGGGCGTTCAACTGATCCGCGAAGGTCTGCTCGGTGGGGTAGACGTGCTCGTCCATGAAGCGGAGCAATCGATCCATGTAGGTCTTCGTGCGCGCCGAGTACTCGAACTCCACCGCCGCCCTCCTATCCGGGCGCGTCTCTGGGGACGTCAGGCAGCGGCCGGTAGTACGGGTTCCCGGCCTCTCTCCATGCACGGGACATCTCGCGAAACTCCGGGCCCATCGGGTCGATGCCGCGCATCGGGAGCGTTCCACGCCTGATCGTGAAGAGATGCGGCGCGATCTCACCCGCCCGCACGAAGTGCCGCCTGGCCGCCTCGTGCCGCCCCCTTTCGTAGAGCCAGCGGCCCAGCCCGAACTCGGCGCGAGCCTGCTGTTCAGCGGGCGTGGGGAGCGCCTGCCAGGCGCGCACCTGTTCCTCCGACAGCGCCGGAGCCTCCCCGCGAACCCACTCACGCAGCCCGACCAGGTACCTTGCGGCGTCGAGACCGGTCGTACGCCGGAACCGATCGGTGCCGAACGCCACGTCGTTGGGCCGCACGATGCGGCCGCGCTCGTCAATCCAGAGGACGGTCGGGACGTTGACGATGTTGTAGAGGTCCGCCAGGAGATGCTGCGAGTCGATCAACGATGGGTGGGTCGGCCCTGCCGCCTCGATCCACGATCTGGCATCGTCTGGGCTCTTGTCGAGAGCCACCGTGATCACAACGAAGCGGTGCTCCTTCAGCTCCTCATACAGCGCCTGCCAGACCGGCAGGTCCAGCCGGCACCCTCACCACGATGCATACGCGACGAGCAGCACCTTCTGGCCTCGATAATCCCCGAGGGAGTGCAGCCTGCCATCGAGGTCGGGCAGCGTGAAGTCGGGCGCCTCCAGCGAGGCCAGCGCCTCGCCGCGATCGCGGGCGGAGGTGCCGAGGTACGCGGCGCGTTCCTCCGGATCGAGGGCCATGGGTCGCCCGAGAATGGCGGCCACACCGCCAAGGTCGATCCCATGCGGGGTCGCCGGCAATGAGCCTTCAGGCACCGGGATGCAGTTCGCCTCGCGGCACCACCCCTCTGGTTTCAGTTCCCAGCCCAGGGTTGTCTCAACGGCCTCCGGGAGCAGATACACTCGATCGCCGTCGACGTTCGCCGGCACCTCGACGGGATGGCCATCGTCGATGATGATGAACCCGGGCCCTGGCATGGCGC
>JBQTJG010000085.1:0-1605 GCA_052387355.1 Armatimonadota bacterium
GGCCCCAGTCTGACCGGTTGGAGCCAGATCGCTCGAGAAACTGGCATGCACATCGTTGCGGGATTTCCCGAACGCTCCGGGAGCCAGGTATACAACAGCGCCGCCGTGATCGGTCCGGACGGTGTGCTCGGCGCCTATCGCAAGGCGCATCTCTATCACTTTGAGCATGACGTATTCACCCCCGGCGATACCGGCTTCCTTGTCTGGGAGACGGGCGTGGGCCGGCTGGGGGTCTTGATCTGCTACGACCTGCGGTTCTCGGAGGCGGTGCGCATCCTGCTGCTGCGCGGCGCCGAGATCCTGTGCGTCCCCACGACCTGGACCGACCGCGGGAAGCCCGAGCCCTGGGACGCGCGGGGTTGGTGTGGCGCGAACTACCTGGCGGCCGGTCACGCGTACGGCAACCGCTTATGGGTAGCGTGTGCCGACCGGGCGGGTCAGGATGGCGGCGTGCGCACGCTCGGGTGCAGCGCCGTATTCGCGCCTACGGGGATGGCCGCGGCCGGCCCAGCTTCACACGACCGGGACGAGGTCGTGGTTGCCGACGCCGACCCTTCGAAACCAGACGCCGGGCGCGCCTCAGCCGAGTCGGATCTGATAAGGGATCGACGGCCGGACCTCTACAGCGATCTGATCCGGCCGCCAACGCATAACGAGGATCAGGCGATCCGGTAGCCGGGTCGCTAGCGGGGCCTTCTCAAGACGAGTTCCGCATGATTCGGATTCCCCCGTGTGAGCACATAGATCGTCCGGGGGCGACTGATCAAGACCACCACAGGCGGCTTTCCGTGGATGATGCGCGCCTGGAGACCATAAACATGTTGAGGGTCGATACGCTGCGGGTCGAAGCGCAGCTCGAAGGGTACGGGCGACTCCTGTGGGTCGTTGATGGCCTTATCGACGACGATCAGCGGGTACGTCGGATCAGTCAGGTCGAACAGGAAGACCTGGAGGATAGCTCCGGACGGAAGGGGATCCATTCGAAACGACACGTTGCCTGTCACCCGGTTGCGGCCGCCGACCTGGACGATGACGGGCCCCGGCCCTGGCGGGGCAGAGCCGGTTGGCTCTAGGCGCACGCTGACCGTGGACGGATGCCCCTGCGTCAGGACGTAATAGGACCGCCCGGTGATGTACGCGACTTGCGGTGGGTTCCCGAAGATGATGCGCGCCTGGATGGCATACGCGCGCCGGGCGTCGATGCGCCGCGGATCAAACTGGATCCGAAATGGGATCGGCGACCCCAAGGGGTTGTTGATGGCCAGGTCGGCGATGATCTCGGGGAAGGTCGCGTCTGTCAGATCGAATAGGAACACCTGGAGAATCGCACCGGCCGGCGGTGGGCCGGAGAACAGCACCTCTCCTCCAACAACGTTGCTGAACCTCTCGGGGATTTGGGCTGCACCCGGACTCGCCAGCAGGACGGCCACGACGAGCACTGCGGCCACCGAGCCACATCGAGCAATCATGATACTCCACCTCTCTTGACGGACAGAGTCTGCGCAACCATACCACAGTTACGTCCCATGCCTATTCGTTGTTCCCCTTCTCACGTGAGAGTATGCATGAGCCGATCGCGGGCCGCACCATAGGGGAGGGGCGGCG
>JBQTJG010000086.1:0-1738 GCA_052387355.1 Armatimonadota bacterium
GCGGCGACCGCAGGGGAGGCCCGGGTGTCACGCGCACGGCGTCGCCTTAGCTCGCTCTCCATCATCGGCGCATCTGTTGCGCTGGCGTTCGCCGGCGCGGAATTCGGCCTGCGGGCGTTCAACCCGCAGCGAACCGTCGCGGCGCTCTATGCCTACGACCCACGCGTGGGCTCGATTCCGGCCCCCAACAGCCGCGGCCGCGACACGCTTCCTGGTGTGCTGTCGTTCACGTACACCAACGACGCGCTCGGCATGCGAGTGACCGGGATCGTACCGCGGGAGACCGCCAAGGTCCGGGTCCTCCTTCTGGGAGATTCGTTCACATACGGCTATGGTGTGAACGATCGGGAGACGTTTGCCTACCTGCTCGAGGGACGCCTCACGAGCCTTCCTGTTCCCACAGCCATTCTGAACGCGGGAAACGGCGGCAAGGGGACAGACTATGCGCTCCGATTTTTCGAGACGATAGGCCGCGAGCTTCGGCCGGACCTGGTGTTGATGTTTTTCTCGCCGGATGACTTTAAGGATAACGGAACCAGCCACATCTATGTTATCGACCCCAACGGCGCCCTCAACGTGAAACCGAACATCGGCGCCGTCTATGCCAGAAAGGACATCTTCAGACGGCTCCCACTATACAATTGGATACTTTCGTGGTCCCATGTCGCGAACTTCCTGAAGGCCAGGGCCGTAGGCTACCTGCGTCCCGACGCCCCGACCAAGCGCGAGGGAGCGGGCTCGGCACCGGTTCCGGCGCCCGGGACCGGTGGGGCGTGGGCAAATGCGCAGAATGTTGTGCCGACGCGCATCTTCCTCCAGCAGCTTATCAAGAAGGTTCGCTCGGCACGCAGCGACCTGTTGATCTTCTATGTCGCGAGTGGCGACGAAGTTGCCCTCTATCGTCAAACCGGCAGGATCTCGAAAGACGAGCGAATGTTCTTCGACGCGCTCGGGCCGGAGCGAGAACACGCGGTATCGCTGACGCCGGCGCTTGCCCACTCGAGAGTTCCGCTCAACGATCTGTTCTTGGACGACGACCTTCTCGGCCGGCCCAGCGGCCACTGGACGCCTCTGGGACATGCCATCGTTGCCGCCTTCATAGATGGACCAGTCCGGGAGCGCCTGTCGAGCCTGCTCGTGCGTGTGCGGGTTTCGCCAACCCGCTGAAAACAGCTTACCGGATCGTCCCGAGATCGCGAACCGTCGCGCGTTATTTCTCGTTGATTTCCTCCAGGATCTTGGCGAAGCCTTGCGCCATCAATCCGCAACTGGCCGCCGCGGGCTGGAAGCTGAATGACCACACGCAGGTTCGGTTTGAGGTTCCGGTCGAGGGCTACGACCCCGCGCCGTGGAACGGCTACACGGATTTCTGTCTCTACGATGGCTCAGGTCGAGTACTGGCAGTAGTTGAGGCCAAGCGTACGGCTCGAAGCCCGCGCGAGGGCGAAGAACAGCTCCGATGAGTCTCGGTGTCTACCGGTGTTTTTCACAACGTTGATGACTTTCTTTGCATCAAGAATCGGTCGCCTCAAACGCGGACAGGAAGACGCTTATACATTCGTGAAAACAGGCCGACTTGCCGAGCTACGGATTCCACTTCCACCGCTTCCCCTACAAAGGGAGTTCGCGTCACTGGTGCAGCGACATGAGAAGTTGCGGGCGGTTCAGCAGGAGGCCGTGCGCCAGGCCGCGCATCTCTTCCAGTCCCTTCTCCATCGCGTCTTCTCAGGCGACGCTT
>JBQTJG010000087.1:0-4585 GCA_052387355.1 Armatimonadota bacterium
GCAGATGCTATAATCTCATGTACCATTGCCGGTACAGGGAGGCGGTGCGCGGCTATGGCGGTGAAGCAAGAGATACTTGGAACTTACGCGGACCTCATCGACGACGATCCGCGTGAGTTTCGTTTCCACGGGTCGGTCTACACCGATCCGCAGGTGTTTGCCGCGGAGATGGAGCGCATCTTCGAGCGTACCTGGGTGTACGTCGGCCACGAGTCGGAGCTGCCAGCGCCGGGAGACTACAAGACGACGGTAGTCGGGACCCAGCCGTTGATCCTCACCCGCCACGAGGATGAACGGATCTACTGCCTCTACAACCGCTGCCGGCATCGCGGCGCGGTGGTCTGCCGCCAAGAGCGGGGCCACTCCAACTTCTTCCGCTGCCGCTACCACAACTGGGTCTACGCCAACAACGGTGACCTCATCTGACATGCCCAAAGCACAGGTTACCCCGACGACTTCGATCGGAGCGGCTACGGTCTGGCCCAGGCGGCGCGGCTGGAAAACTACAGGGGCCTGCTCTTTGTCAACCTGTCGGATGAGGGATCGAGCTTAGCCGAGCACATCGCCCCGGTCCGGCGCTACATCGAGTACTGGCTGGGACGTTCTCCCGTGGAAGAGGTGGAGGTCTCCCTTCCGCCTCACCGCTACGAGTATCCGGGCAACTGGAAGCTCCAGGCAGAGAACGGCTCTGACGGGTACCATGGCAACTACGTGCACCTCTCCTGGCAGCGCGTCCTGGCGCTCTCCAAGGAGTCGAGCGTCGAGGAGACCCAGCAGTACCGTCAGGCGGGCGTGGCGCGCGGCCTGACGAACGGCCACGGCATGCTCGAGCGGCCCGGCAGCCTCAACCCCAACTCGAGTTGGACCGCGCGAATGATGGCCCGCTACCCAGAGTATGCCGAGGCGATGCGCGCCCGTTTCTCCGACGAGCAGCTCATGGAAATCTCGGCGCGGCGGAACATCTTCGTCTTCCCTAATCTCTACCTGTTCGAGACACACTTCAGGGTGATCGTCCCAAAGGCAGTGGACCGCACGGAGGTCCAACTCTTTGTCTACGCCCTGAAGGGTGTTCCTGACGCCATCAACGAAGGACGGTTCCGCGGTCACGAGCGCTTCTTCGGCCCGGCCGGGTTCGGGACGCCGGATGACATCGAGATTTTCACAGAAGTCCAGACCGGCGTCCGGGCGAGGGGCGTCGAGTGGAACTTGCTCAGCCGCGGCCAGCACCGCGAGCGTGTGGAGGACGGCGAGTGGGTGGGTCACACCACTGACGAGGCGCCGCAGCGCTCCCTCTATCGGCACTGGCAGCGCATGATGGCGAAGGGGTGAGCCGGGGGCGTGGCTGATGCGCCGACGGTCCAGGAGGTCGAGCGCTTCCTGTTCGCCGAAGCCCGGCTCCTTGACGAACGTCGCTTCGAGGAGTGGGAGGCGCTCTTCACGGACGACGCTGTCTACTGGCTGCCGATCGACCCGGACCAGGATCCTTCTCGCTCGGTCGCCATCATCTACGACGACCGCAAACGGCTTCACGAGCGCGTCTACCGATTATCGAGGACGCCTGTGCTCGACCAGAACCCCGCGTCGCGAACGATCCACTTCGTCTCCAACGTCGAGGTCGTCGATGGCGAGGGGGGCGGAGAAGCGATCGTGCCTTGCCGCCATTTGATCGCGGAGATCCGCCCGGGAGGCCACGGTCAGCAGGGGCTGAATGCGCCGAGGCTCTTCGCTGCCCGCTGCGAGTACCGGCTGCGCAAGGTCGAGGAAGCCTGGAAGATCGCGTTGAAGAAGGTCGTCCTCCTGACGTCGGACGAACCCCAGTACAATCTCTCGTTCATTCCCTAGCCGATGACGCCCGTGGATCGCGGCGGCGCCAGCGACACATCCCTTGCACGGCTGGGGAGCGTCGAGGTGAGCAAGTTCGAGACGCCGACTGGGGCGCGCCTTCGTCTACGGCGGATTGAGCGTGAGCCCGCGGAAACGTTCCTCGATCCGCTGGAGCTCGAAGGCCTCACGCGCGCCCGGCATAAGCCGTTTTCGCCGCTGCATGCCTCGAAGGGCCCGCCCGATGAGTCGCTCGTCCGGGCTGCCGCAGGCGAACGGCTCGAGCGTCTCCAGAACGAGTTTGCGCTGGTGGGCGTGGCCGTGGCGCGGTCGAAGGCCGGCGAGGCCCTGCTCATCCGCGACATGAACGCGGGCCTGGGCATCCTTCTCACGGCGGACGAACTCGAAGCGCTGCTGCCCGCGCGCCACATGGAGTTCGCCCCCCTCGTGGACACGAGCGACCTGGTCGCCATCCCCGAACCTGACATCGACGAGGTCTAGCCCGGACGATGGCTGGCGATCGCACGGTGCGGGCGGCGGTGACCCCTGCCCCTCTGTCCACCGAATTGCGCACGTTCCGCGTTCCGCCGGTGGGTCCAGATGATGGCTTGCTGGAGGTCGAAGCCTGCGGGCTGTGCGGGACCGACTGGGATTTCTACACGCGGCGGCGGGGCGCCCACCTTGGGCCTCTCATCCTCGGCCATGAGATTGTGGGCCGGATCATCGCCGTGGGAGAGCGGGCGGCCCAACGGTGGAGGATCACAGCAGGTGACCGCGTCGCCGTCGAGGAGTTTCTCCCGTGTGGCCACTGTGAGTTCTGTTTTACGGGCCGGCCCGCGCTGTGCGAGGCGACCGATTCGCGCTCGGAGCAGGCCTTTCTCCGCTACGGCGCCACGCCCATCGACATCCCGCCGGGGCTGTGGGGCGGGTTCAGCGAGGTGCTGTACCTGCATCCCCACGCGCTCGTGCACACGATTGGCGATCTGAGCGCTGACCTGGCCACCCTGTTTGTTCCGATCTCCAACGGCGTCCGCTGGGTGTTGAAAGAAGCACGGATGCCCCGTGGAGGAACGGTGGTCGTCATCGGTCCGGGCGCGCACGGCCTGGGATGCGTCGTCGCCGCCCTTGACGGCGGCGCGGGACGCGTGATCGCCGTCGGCCGGTCCCACGGCGCGAGACTGGAGGCTGCGCGGACCCTCCGCGCTGTTCCGATCGAGTCGAGCGGTACTGACGTCGTGGCAGCAGTCCGCGACATTACGAGTGGTGCGATGGCTGACGTGGTGATCGATCTGGCGCCGGGCGCCGCTGACACTGTAGAGACGGCGCTCACGCTTGCTCGGAAGGGCGGGACCGTTGTGCTGGCCGCGGCCAAGCACGGCACTCCCGTCAGGTTCAAGAGCGATATCATCATTCGCAACGAACTGACGGTCAAAGGGGTTCGCGGGCGCGACTACCAGTCGGTGGAGGACGCGCTGCGGATCATTCGGTCCGGCCGGTATCCTCTAGAGCGGCTCCGCACGCACGAGTTCCCTCTCAGCGAGGCGGATCAGGCGCTCCGCGTGCTGGGCGAGCGGACCGATCCCTCAGCGATTCACGTGACGGTCGTGCCTTGACTTGTCGTGTCAGGTCGTCCACTTACAGGCCTAGAGTCCCGACAGTACTTTATAGTCAGCGCCATACTATCAGCCCTGGCAGAAGTTGGATTGTGCTGATCATGCCTGACTGTTAGGCTGTGGCCGAGATCGCGCAAGGCTCACCCGTTGGTTCGAGGCACCGGCACCGGAACTCGGTCCGGACCTAGTTCCATTAAGATGACACCAAAGTTCTCCAAGAATGCTCTTGACAGGTTTCCATAGGAGGTTTTGGAGGCCGTGTGGCGTTTCTTATAAATGGGCGGGACGCGCGCCAGAATGCCCTGAGCGCCGCGCCAGGACAGAGAGTGCGCGGCGAGAGGATTGGGATGGCGCGCACTGCGTGGGACCGTTCCTGAGCGATTCGAAATCGCCGTGATATATGTAAGCTATGGACACGACCACACTCTCGTCTGTGACTCAGCTCTCCGATCGCGCGCTGGTTGAGCGGGTGAAGCACCTCGCTCAGCGCGAGCGGGACGCGACGGCGGCTCTCATCGTTCACCTGGCGGAACTCGATGAGCGACGCCTGTACCTTGGCGAAGGCTGCTCCTCGCTGTTCACGTATTGCACACAGGTGCTCCATCTGCCTACAGGCGTATCGAGGCGGCCCGGGCAGCCTGGAAGTGTCCGGGTATCCTGGAGCGGCTTGAGGATGGATCGGTGAACCTGACGACGGTAGGGCTGCTGGCGGCGCACCTCACGCCCGAGAACCACCGAGAACTGCTTGACATGGCCCGACACAAAAGTAAGCGACAGGTCGAACGGGGCTTCCTGGAGTTCCATCACGTCGTGCCCTATGCCGCTGGTGGCGAGCCCGCTGTAGACAACATCCAGCTCCGGTGCCGTGCGCACAATGGCTACGAGGCCGAACTCGATTTCGGCGTGTGCACCTCACCGGTCGTGAGGGAGGCGCGTGCGCGCTACGCGCACTTTCGCGAGAAGCCGCCCCCGCCATCATGGCTGGTCGCCGCGATCACTCGGTCCAGACCGAGTACGGCCTTGCCGCATTCACTGGAGGAGGAACCATGACACGTTACGTTCGATGGTTTGCTGCAGTGCTTCCTTTGTTTCTGGCGTCAATGGTTTCCGCAAGCCCCGCTTCGGATGTCCTGTTCCGTGGAGTCAAGACC
>JBQTJG010000088.1:0-3203 GCA_052387355.1 Armatimonadota bacterium
CAACGAGTCGGGCCTCATCGACGGCTTGCCGAACAGGTGTTGACCCATCTTCATTCACGTAGAGTTTCACGAGGGCGCTCGTGTCCACGTAGAGGTTCACCGTCGACCCTCAGCGACGGCCTGGCCCACCGAGGGTCCCTTGATGCGCGCCGGCCGTTGGGCTCCCCGGGGCTTCCCACCCTGCCACCGGGCGCTCCCATCGCGGAGCATCGCCTCCATCTGGGGCTTCCTCGCCTCCTCCGCCGCCGGAGACATCACGGCCACAGGTTGTCCCCGGTCCGTGACGACGACGCGCTCGCCCCGCCTGACCCGCCGGAGATAGCGACTGAGGTGAGACTTCAGCTTCCTCACCCCGACCATGACCATCGCGATCTTCTCTCCCCATGTGACGAACGTGACTACATGATAGGCCAATGTGGACACTATCGTAACACGAGCACGGCACGGATGTCACCGGGCATCGGCGTTCTTCGCAATCGGGCCGCCCGTTCTGATTGACCCGTTCTTCTCCGCCATGGTAGGCTGACAGGTAACGAGCAGACACTCCACTGCCGTTATCCACAATTTTTTATGCCGTCTGCTCCGGATTCCATGGCCCCGAGGTGCTTCTCGTGCAAGGTCTCTATCTCATCCCCGGATGGATGACACGCAGGGAAGGCGGCGCCGCCGAACTCGCCCGGCGCCGCGCAGCCGTCCAACGGGTAGCTGGGCCGGGTTGGACCATGGACGCGTGGGAAGTGGTCGGCGGCCCGGCTTCGATCGAGTCCGCCTATGAAGAATATCAGTCGGTACCCGGCGCGATCGATCGACTGGTCGAGGCCGAGCGCACCGGATTCGCCGGTGCGATCCTCGGCTGCTTCGGCGACCCGGGCATCGAAGCCGCCCGCGAGATGGTCAGCATGCCGATCGTCGGACCGGGAGAGGCGTCGATGCTCCTGGCCGCGTCGCTTGGCCATCGGTTTAGCATCGTCACCGTCCTCGACTCCCTGAACTATCTGCTGGAACGGCTGGCCTGGCAGGTCGGCGTTGAGCGCAAGCTGGCCTCAGTGCGGTCCATCGGGATTCCCGTCCTCGAGTTGGGCCGCGAACCGGAGGAGACATTCACCCGTATGGTCCGGGAGGGCGAGTTCGCGCGGGATCATGATCGCGCTGACGTCGTCATCATGGGGTGCATGTCGATGGCGTTCCAGGACCGGCAGACGGACATGGCGAAGATCCTGGGCATTCCTGTGATCAATCCGGTCCACGCTGCGGTCAAGATGATGCAGGCGCTCTGCGATCTGGGGCTGCGCCACAGCCGGCGGGCCTACCCGGTCCCGCCGAAGCTGGCCCAACAGGTCGCAGGGGCGGGGTCGCGTGGGTCGCACTGATCCAGCGGAGTCGCATGAAGCAGGCGTTCGCCCGCCTGATGGAAATGACGGGGGATTCACAAGCAGAGCTACACGCGGCTTCCGGAGCCGGCCGGTAGTGGCGCCGTTCCATCGGGCCGCACACCTATAAGGGGGGATAGCACAATGCGTGTTCGCGTACTGTCCGCGCTCGTGCTCGGTCTCATGCTGGTCGCCGGGTTCCTCAAACCTGCCACCGGGGCACCGGCGGCCGGCGGAGGGGCGATCGCCTTTCCGATCATCGCCGACCCAACGTTCAACCCGTGGCATCCACGTCACTTCGTGGAATCGATCTTCGTCACCCGCGTGTTGTTCAACGGCCTCACGAAGTGGGGCAAAGAGTCGCGGTGGGTGGGCGACCTGGCTGAGTCGTGGGAGGTCTCCGCCGACGGCCTGACCTGGACCTTCAAGCTCCGCCGGGGCGTGAAGTGGCACGATGGCCGCGACTTCACCGCCGATGACGTGAAGTTCACCTACGACATCATCCTCAACCCCCGATTGGGCGCCACCGGGCGGGCCGCCTTCAGTTCAATCAGAGAGACCAGGGTCGTCGATCCGAACACGATCCAGTTCCTCCTGACGGCGCCTCAGGCCAGCATCGTCGCGGTCGTCGGCGTCAACGCCGGCATCATCCCCCGACACGGGTTTGCGGGCGTGGCCCCGGAGAACTACTGGACGCACGATGCCTTCAACAAGCGCACCCCAATCGGAACGGGCGCCTACAAGATCAAAGAGTACGTCTCAGGATCGTACGTGACGCTGGAGAAGAACCCCAGTTACTTCGGCGGCGCGCCGTCGATCGACACGATTACATACAAGGTGCTCCCCGACGTGAACGCTCAGGTCGCGCAGTTCCTCGCGGGGGACCTGACGCTCCTGTTCATCGACAACCCTGCCCTCGTGAGGGCGGTCCAGGGTCGCGCGACCGTCGAGGTCAACACGCTGGCGCAGAACAACTTCTACTACATGGCGCCGAGCCACCGCAGTCCGTTGTTCCAGGATCGCCGGGTCCGCCAGGCGATCATGCATTCCTTTGATCGCCCTGCGATGATCAAGGGGTTCCTCGAGGGATTCGCTACCCCGGCCAGCAGCCCGCTCACGCCGGTACTCAGGAACTACTTCAACCCGAACGTGAAGACGTATGACTTCGACCGCACCCGCGCCCGCGCGCTCCTGGCCGAAGCCGGCTGGACGCCTGGGCCCGACGGCGTCCTCACGAAGGGCGGCCAGCGGTTCCGCTTCACCCTGCTGTACCCGACCGTGCAGTATTTCGAGCCGCTGGCGGCGCTGATCCAGCAGTATCTGCGGGCGGTCGGGATCGAGACCGTGCTGGAAGGCCGCGAGTTCAACGTGTTCATCCAGGGCATGGTGGCGCGCCGCTACGAGGCGCTCCTGGGCTGGTGGATCATGCCCGAGGACCCCGACTTCTTCAACTACGCGCACAGCAGCGCCGCCGACCGCGGGTTCAACCTCCCAATGTACGCCAACAAGGACGCTGATGCGCTGATGGAGGCCGGGCGGAAGGCTGCGACGGTCGCCGAGCGCGAGCGGATCTACCGGCGGCTCCAGGAGGTCATGGCCGAGGACCTGCCCTACCTGCAGCTCTGGTGGCCCAACGAGATCCGCGCTTGGAACAAGCGGCTCAAGGGCGTGCCCCCCATTCACCTGCGCGCCGCGTTTCAGTGGGTGAGTGAGTGGAAGCTGGAGTAACCACGTAGCGTCGGAGCGACCCCCCCGGGAACCGCGCCGGGGGCCCCCCGGTCGCCACTCTAAACCCACCGGTTGGCAGAGGCCGTCGTGGGGCGCTCACAAAAC
>JBQTJG010000089.1:0-4142 GCA_052387355.1 Armatimonadota bacterium
ACTCGTCAGAACGGCCTCGTTCCCGCTGCTGATGATCATACCAAGGCCAATGCCGCGATCGTCCGCTGCGAAAATGATCGAGATCGAGCCGCTCTGGGAGATGACGCCGACTGGCCCGGTCCGCTCGGGTGTGACGAGCGTGCCGGTCCAGAGCGCCGCGCCATCCAGCCAGTTGATGACACCCATGTTGTTCGGTCCACACACAGCCAGCCCGTAGCGGACCGCAATCTGCGCGAGGCGTGTTTGGAGAGCGGATCCATCCGGGCCGGCGTCGGCAAAACCGCTCGCATTCACAATCAACGAACGGACACCGCGACGGCCGGCCTCCTCGACGACGCCGACCGCCTTCTCGGCAGGGAGGCCGACGAACGCCGCCTCGATGTCGTTAGGGATGGCGGTGAGAGAGGGGTAGCATGGCAGTCCCGCCACCTGCTCGTACCTGGGATTTACGGGATAGATGCGGCCCCCATATCCCAGGTGCCGCAAGTTGGCAAGTACCTTCGAGGCCGCGGCGGATTCCGACACCGAGGCGCCCACGACCGCCACGCTGCGGGGCGCCAGCAGGGAGCGAACTGCGTCATTCATAATGGTTGAGAGGCCCAGGCGAGGCGGGCTTGAGCACTGTCATAATCTCGACGCATGTGGCACCTCCGGGGAGTTGGCAACTGCTACCCTAAGGTGTCACGGATGTCCTGCAGTTTTAGACCCTAGACGGTCGGCAGAGCGAAACTGGACGTGACGTGGTAGCGTGGGAGCCGATGGAGCACCGAATCGCCCGAACCAGGATGACCTTCCTGCCCAGGCTCAGTCTACAAGAGCGAGATCGGCGGTGGTCGGAGTTACGGCGGGGAATGGCGGCGCACGGGCTCGACGCCGCGCTGGTCTTCGGCAGCGACGCCTTTTTGGGATATGGCATGGCCAACCTCAGATACCTGACACAGGTAGGAGGCCACCACGGCGGATTCGCCATCTTTGCGGGCCATGAAACACCGATCATCTTCAACGCACCTCCTCATGAGCACCGGCCGTTCAACGCGTGGCTCACCGCGCAGGAGTGGGTTGATGAGATTCGACCTCACCGGGGCATTGCCAGTGTCGTTGAGGCGCTTCGAGACCTGGGGCTTGCGCACGGCCGTGTAGGACTCGTCGGCTATCGAAGCGCGCTGGCGCTTGTCACGATGCCCTACCCGACGTACCAGTCCCTGCGGGAGGGACTTCCGGAGACCGAGTTTGTTGAGGCCACCGATTTGGTCGATGGATTGCGGCTCGTGAAGAGCACGGAGGAAATCCGCCTACTGGAGATGGCGGGCCGCATCGCGGGCCAGGTTGTGGAGACCTTGATCCGAACTGCCGGGCGGGGTGTCCGCGAGTGTGAGCTGTTTGCAGAGATGATGCGCGCCGCGGTGATTGCCGGCGGCGAGCCACAGCTCTTCAACATGCTCACCTCTGGAAGCCTTGCACAGGCTGACAAGCCGCAGTATCTGATGCACGGAATCGCCCCGCCGAACGGACCAACGTCGCGGCCCTTGCAGAACGGGGACTTGGTCATCACCGAGTTCCACTGCAGTGTCGCAGGGTATCTGTCCGGCACCGAGTTCTCTCTCACGATCGGACCGGCGCCGGAGCCGCTCCGTCGTATCCATCAGGTACAGGTAGCCTGCCTGCTCAATTCCCTGTCTCGATTCCGGCCGGGTGTTCCGCTCAAAGACGTCTGGGAGGCCATGCGCCAGCCATGCTTGGATGCGGGTCTGGATTACTTAGAACTCGGCTTTCATGGGCACGGCCTCGCTTCTCCCGAGTTTCCCACGGTCGTCTACAAACCCGGTGAGGGGGGGTTGGATGGCAGTGGTCTTGAGGACTTCCCGCTTCGAGAGAACATGGTTTTTGGGCTAAACATTGACATTTACGATTCGAACTGGCGACAGGACGTCGGGTTGATGCTTGGTGACACCGTCGTCGTGACGCCGGAGGGCGGCCGGCGCCTGTGTCACGTGCCGCTCGAGCTCCCCGAGGTGACCTAGACGGGCCTTGCAGCACATCACACCTACGCCGTGGACTGAAGGCCTGGCAGTGCGCTGGGGACCTCGGCAAGCGTTTTGACGATTGCATCAGGCGCCGCACCTAGTTCGTCCAGTGCTGCCCCATGCGGTCTACCCAAATCGTCCGACAACCGAACCTCTTGGCCCCGATGAAGTCAAACGCGTTCGCCGATACAAACGCGATGGCATCGGGCTGCGCTTGCAGCTTCTTGACAGCAAGCTCGTAGACCCTTGGGCTCGGCTTATAGGTGCGCGCCTCGTCCGCACTGATGACCTCGCGGAAGACTCCATCAAGCCCGTTGTGTTGTATGACCGCGTCGAGCATCTTTGGGGATCCGTTGGAGAGAATGGACAGGGTGAGCCCCTTGAGCTGGTCAAGTCCGTCCAACGCGTCAGGATACAGGGCGAGTTGTAGGTAGGCGTCCATCAGGCGGCTGCAGGTCGCGGGCGGGCAGAGCAGGCGCAGCGCCCGGCACGTGTACCTGAGGGATCGCTCTGTGACGCGCCAGAAGTCCTCGTACCGACCCATCAGGCTGAGCAGCCAAGTGTATTCCAGTTGCTTTGCGCGCCACAACCGGCTGATGTCCTGGCCCCTTCCGGGAAACAGCTCACCACAGGCGACGGCCACCGAGTGCACGTCGAAGAGCGTTCCGTAGGCGTCAAACACGACCGGTTCGATGATGGGCATCGATCGCTCCCTCGAGGCCTACTTTGACTGCAGGTTCGTCAGATCGTCACGCCCCCCTTGGGACGCTCGCGCCAGGGGAGACCCTCCATCGAGCACGAATACCTAGAGATACTGAGACTCCAAGGATACAGGTGTAGCATCAGTGCTTGTCGTTCCGACAATCAGGGGAGTCGCCAACATCCTGGCACATGTTCCCCATCTCGTCAGCTATGGGTCGAAACCGGCGCGAGAGTTCCAGCGCAACCCTAGTTTGCGCGATCGTTTCATCCAGATGCTCCGGGACTATAACAAGGCCCGTGATTATCTTCCCAACCAGGCGTACATCGGGAACGTGGAGCCGGACGCGCTCGCGCTCCTGAAGCGCCCATGGTGGAAGTACGATGGACCTGCGGCAAGCCGATTTGGTACGCTCGGGGAGATCATGCCTGAGGACGAATTCTTCGGCCTCATGCGTATTTGCGACGACTTCGATCTCTTTTTGATCGAGCGCACGTTCTGCGCCGATGTCCGGTCGCATCTTGAGCGGCATCCGCTGATACGCCCTGCCGACCTCGACAAGCTCGGCGACGGCGTTGCCATCGATCAGATCACGACCAGGCTCAACAACGGCGACGGCGTTCCGATCCACAACAGGCACGGCCACGTCGTCGCCTGTATGCTGCGCGATCATCCCGTCGATGAAGCACTGACTGCGCAGGTGTTGCTCGAGAACCTGGCCTGCAAGGCATCGGGCGTGCTCGCCCTGCGGCATCTGCTTTGGCGCGACGGCGCGGCGGTGGGCGCCGAGGCCGTGGACTATCTGTTGGGATGTGGAGAGGAGGCCGTCGGCGATCGCTATCAGCGGGGCGGCGGCAGCCTGGGAAGGGCGATGGGCGAAGCGGCCGGCTGCTCCTCGAGTACCGGCGCCGATCTGAAGGCCTTCTGCTGCTCGCCGGTGCACGGTCTCGTGGCGGCCGCGGCCTTCGTGCAGGCCGGTCTGTTCCGCCACGTCGTCGTCGTGGGCGGCGGATCACTGCCGAAGCTCGCGATGAAATTCCAGGGGCACCTCGCCCATGGTATGCCGATCCTTGAGGACGTTCTCGGGGGCGTCGCGGTCCTGATCGGCCCGGACGACGGCCGCAGCCCCCGGATCGCGCTGGACGCGGTCGGACGGCACACCATTGGGTCCGGTTCGTCCCAGCAGGTCATCATGGAATCACTCGTGGCCTCGCCGCTGACGAAGCGGGGCCTTCGATTCAGCGAGATAGACAAGTATGCGACTGAGCTGCACAACCCTGACGTGACCGAGCCGTCCAGCAGCGGAAACATTCCGTTGATAAACTACCGGATGATCGCGGCTCTTGCGGTCGCCCGCGGCGAGATCTCGCGCGACCAGGTGGACGGCTTCGTGCGGGAGCGCGGGATGCCGGGTTTTG
>JBQTJG010000090.1:0-3257 GCA_052387355.1 Armatimonadota bacterium
GCACCGAACGTCGTTCATCGTCGAGCCGGCGAACGGCAAAGTGCCGTACACGCCGGATGGGCGGAGGGCGTTCCAGGCTGCGCGCGCGAGCATGAATTTCGAGGGCCCCGAGCGGCGCGCGCTCGGCGAGCGTTGCCTGCTCGGCTTCGGCTCCACGAGCGGACCGCCGATGCTGCCCGACGTCTACAACAACAATTACCAGATCGTGCAGACGCCCGACGCGGTGATGATCCTGGTTGAGATGGTCCACGACGCGCGCGTCGTGCGCATCGGCGGCAGGCACGTGCCGAGCAGCATCACGCCGTGGATGGGCGATTCGATCGGCCATTGGGAAGGCGACACGCTGGTGGTCGAGACCACGAACCTGAACCCGGGGCAGAAGGCGCACTACGGCATCAAGCAGCGCTTCTATCTGCCGCCCACCGGCAAGGTGATCGAGCGCTTCACGCGCGTCGGCGAGAACCAGATCCTGTACCGCTTCACGATCGAGGACAGCGCTGCGTACACGCAGCCGTGGAAAGGTGAGGTGCCGCTGCGCCGGACGCAGGACCAGATCTACGAATACGCCTGCCACGAGGGCAATTACGCGCTGCCGGGGATTCTGGCGGGGGCGAGAGAGCAGGAGAAGAAGAAATAACTCTCACCAAGCGCGCCAAGCTCGCCAAGGGGAATCCGAGCTCTGAACACTCAGAATTCTTCTTGGCGAGCTTGGCGGCTTGGCGAGAGTATTCTGGCTCTTGTCCGTTTTTGACCGCTAGACGTCCAGCCACTGACTGGCCGGCGTCCTGGCCGGACTGCACCATGTGACTCCGACAACGGAGGCTCCCTCATGAAATCCGCCCTGATCGTCGTTGACGCCCAGCAGTCCTTCCTCAAGCGGCCCTACTGGTCCGAGACCGATTCGCCCCGCTTCATCGAGCGGCTGCAGGCCCTGATCGACCGCTGCGTGGCGCAGCAGATCCCGGTGCTGCAGGTGTTCCATGTCGAGGAGGACGACGGTCCTGCGAACCCGTTTTCCCGGCGCTCGGGCTATGTCAAAACGCTGCCGGGGCTGCGGATCGAGCCGACCGGGGTGTTCAGCAAGTCGGTTCACTCGGCGATGTTCGCCAGCATGGCCGACGGGCAGAGCATGGACTACTGGCTGCGCAAGCGCGGTATCGAGCGGCTGATCGTCTCCGGCATCCGCACCGAGCAGTGCTGCGAAACCACGACGCGCCACGCCTCCGACATGGGCTACACGGTGAGCTACGTCATGGACGCCACGCTGACATTCAAGATGGTGGCCGAATCCGGCCGTGTCTATACTCCGCAGGAAATCATGGAGCGCACCGAGCTGGTGCTCGCCGGCCGCTTCGCCGAGGTCAAACGCGTGGAGACCCTGCAGTTGTGAGGTCAGTGCTGTTCGCGATCCTGCCCGAGGTCGTGCTGCTCGACGTGGCCGGCGCGGGCGAGGCATTCCGCATCGCCGAGCGGGAAGTGCCGGGCAGCTACCAGCTACGGTTCGTCGGCACGCAACCGACTCTGCGCGCAGCGATGGGTCTGCACCTCGACCGGCTCGAGCCTCTGCCTGACCAGGTGCCGGATCACAGCGTCATCGTCGTGACCGGCGTGACCTCGCGGAGTCTGCGCCTGGACAGCGCGCCGACGATGGCAGTCGTGCGATGGCTGAAACGCGCGATGGAGAACGAGACGGTGACGCTGATGAGCGTCTGCGCGGGCGCGTTGGTCGCTGCCAAGGCCGGCGTGCTCGAAGGCCGCGAGTGCACGACGCATCACACTCACATCGACGACATCCAGCGGCTCGAACCGACCGCGACGGTGCACGCCAATCGCATCTTCGTCGAGGACGGACGTGTCTTCACCAGCGCCGGCGTCACGGCAGGGATCGACCTCGCGCTGTATTTGATCGGCCAGCAGCTCGGTCATCAGACGGCCGCGAGCGTCGCGCGCGACCTCGTCGTGTACATGCGCCGCTCGGGCGGCGATCCGCAGTTGTCGCCGTGGGTCATGCATCGCAATCACGTTCATCCGGTGCTGCACCGGGTCCAGGATGCCGTCATCAGGCAGCCGGCTGCGCAGTGGAGCGCCGGGCGGCTGGCGTCCATCGCCTGCATGAGCTCGCGCAACCTTGCGAGACTTTTCGCGGAGCATGCGGGCTGTTCACCGCTCGACTACGTGCAGCGCCTGCGCGTGGCACTCGCGCGTGAGCTGGTCACGAACAGCGAGCTCGCGATGGAGCGCGTAGCGGAGAGAACGGGATTCAGCTCGGCTCATCAGCTGCGCCGCGTCTGGCGCAGGTGGGAAGCCACGTCGCCGACGGCACATCGCGCACGGTTGTCGGGCTAAAGCCCGACCTACAAGGCGCGCCGCCGGTGCTATCCTTCGCGCCATGAGCGGGGAAGGGGAAGCAGCAGGCGACGTCCTGACGGGCGCGATCGTCGCCGGCGCACTCGAAAAAAACGCGGGCAAGCCGGATCCGGCTGCGCGCGGCAAGTGTCTCAATTGCGGCGCGGAAGTCGCCGGCGCGTACTGCGCCGCGTGCGGCCAGCGCGTGCACCTGCATCGCAGCCTCGTCCACCTCGGCCACGACATCCTGCACGGCGTGTTCCACTTCGAAGGCAAGATGTGGCGCACGATTCCCGAGCAGTTCTTCCATCCCGGCCGGCTCACGCGCCGCTACATCGACGGCGAGCGCGCCAAGTTCATCTCGCCGATGGCGCTGTACCTGTTCACCGTGTTCCTGATGTTCGGCGTGTTCTCGTTCACGACGGGCAGCGTATTCGACGACGCAACGAAGGACGGTGTCGCGGGCGACGTCATCAGCGAGTTCAAGGAGAACAACGAGACCGCGCGCGAGGCCACGCAGGACAGGATCGAAGCGCTGCAGGAGCAGCTCAAGGAATCGAACCTGTCCGACGACCGGCGCATCGCAGCCGAGCAGAAGCTCTCCGACCTGCGCTCTGCGCAGGCGGTCATGAATGCGCTCGCGACGGGCAATTGGGACGCGCTCAAGCAGCTCGAGAATGATCCTCGGGCGAAGCAGGCGCTGGATCAGGCACGGACGAAGGCTGAAAAACAGGCGAACGAGAAAGTCGGCTCGGGCAGCGGCACCGACGTCAACCTCGGCTGGCCGGCGCTGCAGAAGCGGCTGGAGCACGGCGCGAAGGAGTTCAAGGACAATCCGAGCCTCGCGTTCTACAAGATCAAGATTGCGAGCTACAAATATTCCTGGGCGCTGATTCCGCTGAGCGTGCCGT
>JBQTJG010000091.1:0-9090 GCA_052387355.1 Armatimonadota bacterium
TCGCCGGCAGGATGAGTGGATTGCGGTCGCCCTTCTCCCACAGGCTGTGGATCACAGCAGCCATCAGACGCAACACGCCACGCGTGCGCTGGAACTTCACCAGGGTGGACCAGTCGGTGTAGAGTCGATCGAAGAACGCTGGATGGATTGGATAGGCTGCCTTGAGGCGCTGCTCATAGTCTGCGTCGCGGCATTCTGGAGGGAACTCCTGATGCTGCGTCCGATAGAGGTCGTAGAACTCGCGTGCTACGGTGTCGCGCACCACGAAGTGCGACTTCTCGACCAGCGGCTCAAACAACCGGCGGCGCACGATCTCGAAGCTCTCCTCAGCGCTCGCCGGCCGCCAGGAAGCTTCGACGCGTCCGACCACATTGCGCAACCGGTCGAGCGCCTCACGCCCTCGCTGCCCTCCGACCTCGACATCGTCAGCCTGCGCGTGCGGCGACCCGGCGGTGTCGGACGCGGGGAGGCTGATCACAAGCAGGCACTGCTTCGCCGCCCTGGCCGCCTCGGTAAGCGTCTGGGCGAAGGTAAACTGCGTTTCGAAGCTACCCGCCGGCAGGTCACTCTGTTCGTGGAGCTGGCGCGCGTAGGCCACCCATTCATCGATCAGGATGAGGCACGGTCCGTACTCGTTCATTAGCTCGCGCAGAACGTCGCCGGGGCTCGTGGCCTTCTCGTCATCCGCCCCGACACGTTTCAGGGCCTTCTTGCCGTCAAGTTGCCAGGCCAGCTCGCCCCACAGAGTCCTCACCACGGCGCCGTCTGCCTTTGTTACCGGGTTGCCAGGCGAGATCTTGTTCCCTACCAGCACCTCGCGCTTCACTGCGGGGAGTTTTGTTGTCCCAGCCTCCCGCAGCACCGCGTCAATGCCGGACAGCTCGCCGGGGGCGGTGCCGGAGAAGAGATGGTAGAGGGCGAGCATGGAGTGCGTTTTCCCGCCGCCGAAGTTCGTCTGGAGCTGCACCACCGGATCGCCGCCCTGCCCGGCTAGGCGCTGCACCGCACCGACGAGCAGGCGCTCTAGGCTCTCGGTGAGGTATGTGCGGCGGAAGAACTCAACAGGCTTCCGGTACTCATCGGTCCCTTCGCCCAGGTGCACCTGCCAGAGGTCTGCCGCGAACTCTGCCTGCTGGTAGCGGCCGCTCGCCACGTCCTTGTGCGGGCTCACCACCTCGCGCCAGGGCGTGAGTGTTCCCGTAGCTTCACTCTTAATGGCCGTGCCCGCGGTCTTGCGCCTTTCGCTGCGCACCTGCTCGTCGGTGCGGTACAGCGCCTGGCCGGGCAGGGCGGCGATCCGGTCGTGCAGCTCCAGACGAACTTCGGCGGCGGGAAAACGCACTCCATGCTCGCCCTCTACCATCTCTTCTCCGGCACCGCCCCCGGCGACCTGCCCGGCATTGACGCGGTGCTGCGGGAGGCTGGGACAGCCAAACGGCGGGACGGCAATCGGAACTGACGAGGAGCTCGGCCATGGTTCCTTCACACCCTTACCGCACGACACGAAACGCGGCTCCCTCCGGGGGAACCGCAGGGAACGCTGTAGACGCCGAAAGCCCATTCTGATGCGGACTTCAGGGTCCACGAGGGATTTGAAGGTACTCTGGAGACTTCCCAGAATAGCACTCGTTCTAGTGACACACCGAACGCTCGTGAAGAGCAAGCGTGCCGCAGGTATGGCGATCCATTCAAGACTCGCGGAATTCCCTCCCACGCGCCTCCGCGCGATTCTGGCCGACCTGCCGCGCGCCGCAGGGTACCGCCTTGAAGTCAAACCGCTGCGATATCGCACGGGACCCCACCTGCAGGCGCTGTGCGACTATGAGAATAAGACCATCACGGTGCAGGTCCCTGAGCCGTTCCGGCCCTTCAGACAGCGCATCCCGTATCGGGCCAAGCGGATCAAGACGCGCGCAGCCCGCGGACTCTTTGAGTTCCGCTGGTTCTACCGCGCCGTACTCTTTCGCACCAAGACGGAGGTCATCCGGTTCCTGTACTGCCACGAGTACTATCACTTTTACCTTCATGAGGTGCTCGGCAGGAAGGGCGCAGCGGAGACAGCCTGTGACCGGTTTGCGCTCGAGCGGTTCCGGCGTCGCAACTCCTGAGCCCGATGTTTATCGGCCCCGGGACGTCCTTCTGACCTGCCCTGTCTTCGCGCCGCGGCCCTGACGCTTCGCCCTATCGCCTGGCTTCGCGCTCTTCCGGGTTACGGCACGGGCGGATACCCGCTTGGCCCGCGACTTCCCCTTCGCCGCCTTCTCCCTCGAAGGCTTGACCACGGGCGCGCCGCGCTTCGCAGCGGTCTCGGCGCGCGCGGCCATCGCAGGCTTCGGAGCTGCGTATCTGTGCGGGGGCGTCTCAGCCTCGGACAGCAGTCGACCCGATGGCAGGACGTTCCGGTACCCAAGACCGGAATCCCTGATGAGCGCCTCTACCGCCTCCATCGCCCCGGTGCTGTGCTCCGCCCAGGCCACGAATCGCGCCGTGGCAAGATATCGGAGGTCTCGGAGCACCGCCTGATTCGTGACAGCGGTGCTCACAATCCCGGGGTGCCGCCGGCGGGTTGCCTCCAATTTTTCGCGGACACCGGCGAAGTCGGCCTCCATTGGCAATTGCATAATCTCGCACTCGGCCACGATCTCGAATGGCTTCGATGTCACTGTAAACCCCCCCGTCGCAACCCGCCTTGATGGCGCGGGTGCTGTCGCTCATATCCCACCTTCTTTGCGGGTGCCGGGTTCTCCCGCATCGAAGCACAATGCATGTCCCCGCGACAAATCGTGCCGGGTCTGTACGCGATCCCACTGGGTCACGTCAACGCGTTCCTGATCGAGACAAACTACCTCACGCTGGTCGACACCGGAATCCCGGGAAGCGCGGAGAAGCTCCTACAGGCCGCGCGAGCGCTGGGCAGGCGGCCGGCGGATATCCGCCACATTCTCGTCACGCACTGCCATCCAGACCACTCGGGGAGCCTGGCTGCGCTAAAACAGGCAACCGGGGCCCAGGCGTATATGCATCCGACCGACGCGGTGATGGTGCGAGTCGGAAGGGCGTTCCGCGCCATGAAGCCCGCGCCCGGCCTCCTCACCGGTCTGTTGTTCCGAAGGCTTATTCGTTCGGCGGCATCAACCATCCAGGCCGCGGACATCGAGCATGAGGTGCGCGACCGCGAGGAGCTTCCCATTGCCGGCGGCATCCGCGCCATGCACGCGCCCGGCCACTGCGCAGGACAGCTCGTCTTCCTCTGGGCCCGCCATGGTGGGGTCCTCCTCGCCGCTGACGCGGCCAGCAACATCATGGGTCTCGGGCTGAGCCTGGGTTACGAGGACCTCGAACAGGGGAAGCGGAGCCTGGCCAGGATTGCCGCGCTGGACTTCAATGTGGCCTGCTTCGGACACGGTCGAGCGATCCTCCAGCGCGCATCGAACCGGTTCCGAAAAAAGTGGGGAACCACACGAATCTAGCTCGCGCCCGGAACGCCAAGGCAGGAAGGTGAGAGCACGCCGATTCAGAACATCCTCTACCCGTGTAGTCCAGGTCCTGACCGCGTCTGTGCCGGAGACGCTGCATGAAGACCGTTGAGCAGGTATTGCGCAGGAATGTGGTGACCATCGACGTAGGAGCCACCGTCGCCGACGCGACGGCCCTGATGTTGGATCGCAACGTCAGTGCTCTCCCTGTCGTCGATGGCGAACGGCTCGTGGGCCTGATTACAATGCGTGATGTGCTTCGTGCGCCTCCCTACCGTCTCATCGCCGAAGTCATGCCGCGCGACGTCGTCACCGCGTCCGCGAAGATGTCGGTCACCGTCGCATACACGCTGATGGATGAGCGGAGTCTCGGGCAGCTTCCGGTGGTCGATGACGACCGGCTCGTGGGTCTCGTCACGCGAGAGGATATCCTGCGCGAGCTGGGACAGCCAATCGATCCGCTGACGGGTCTTCCGTGGGCCACGGCGCTCCGCGAGCTTGCGGTCGAGCGCCTCAAGGACGGCGACGAGATCGCCATCATCTTCCTCGATCTGGACAACTTCGGGCTAGCGAACAAACAGTTCGGACACGTGGCAGGCGACCAGTATATCAAGGCGGTGGCCGAGGCGCTGCTGGTGACGGTAAACTCCTCAGATGACCTGCTCTGCCGGTACGGCGGAGACGAATTTGCCATTCTGACGAGGCGCGAGCGAGACGATGCTGAAGACCTCGGCCGGCGGGCCGTAGAGACCGTGACATCGGTGCGACTGCCGGGCGCGAAGACCGAGTTCCCTATCACCGCCTCGATGGGCCTTGCAGGAGGCAAGCGAACGACCGAGCGGCAGGACATTCATTTTGCAGCGACGGTTGACGATCTCATCACCATCGCGAGTCTGCAGTCGACGCAGGCCAAGATCGAGAAGGCCAGACGTTCGCCCCACCTGGCGGAACTGCGTCATGCTGTTCAGCCGCGGATGCAGCTGCGCCGAGTGGATCTGTCCTTCGAAGGAAGAGAGGCGATCGCAGCCGTGGAGCTGAGCCTGGGATCCGATCGCTACCGCGGAGAGGTGAAGGGCCCGAGCCTCGGAACGATCCCGCTCCGCCTGCTCGCGGAGTCTACTGTACAGGCTGTCAACAAGACCCTCCCTCCAGGATGGATCGCGGCCGTGGATGAGGTCCGCGTGATCCGAATGCCGTCCGAGACCCTGCTGGCTGCCACCATCCTGTTGGGATCGGGCGAGGCGGCGCCGGAGCGCCACACAGGGTGCGCGGTCGCCGGGAGCGACCCGGGGTCGGCGGTCGTGAAGGCCACGCTGCAGGCCATCAACCGGCGGCTCAGCCGTCTCCTCGTCTGAAGCGCATCCGAAAGTCCGAACAGCCAGCATCCTGCTGGGAGTGAATCTGGATGACAACCGCTGTTTCTATCATCGGGCTGGGACTCATGGGGCGTCCTATTGCGCGCAGATTGAGCGCGTCCGGGTTTGCGGTCCGAGCGTGGAATAGATCCGCTCTCCCGGCGGATTTGACCGAAGGGATACCCCTGTGCACATCTCTCGAGGACGCTGCGAACGCAGAGGTGTCCCTGTTCATGCTCGTCGACTCGGAGGCCACGGACGCGGTGCTCAGTCAAATCGAGCCACACCTGCGGCCTGGACACCTCGTACTCGACATGGGTTCGTCGGATCCATCGCGGTCTATGATCCATGCGCAACGCCTGGCGGCCCGAGGCATTGGATGGGTGGACGCTCCCGTCTCTGGCGGACCGGACGGAGCCGCGTCCGGAACACTGGCCATCATGGTGGGTGGCACAGACGCGGACTTCGCGCGCGCGGGACCGGTGCTCGATGCTCTCGGCAGCAACGTGGCGCACGTCGGCGGCCCAGGCGCAGGTCACACCGTCAAGGCGATCAATCAGGTGATCGTCGGGCTGACGATTGAAGCCGTAGCCGAGGCGTTGACGCTGGCGGAGAAGAGCGGCATCGACCCCAGGCTGGTCCAGCGCGCACTGCAGGGAGGATTCGCCGATTCCAGGATCCTCCAGGTCCACGGAACCCGGATGATCAATCGATCCTACACCCCGGGCGGCCGGGTGAAGGCCCAGCTCAAGGATTTGCGGCTGGCGCTGGACCTGGCCGCGAAGGCGTCGATCCGGCTGCCCCACCTGGCCAGCACTACGGCCCTGTACGAGACCCTGGTAGCACAGGGAGATGGCGACCTGGATCACTCGGCCCTGCACAAATTGCTGTGGGCGTGATGACCATGGTGACGCTTCTGCATGCGCGTGCGATACTGGCAGGGAACAGGCAACGGTCATCGGGAGGTCCCAGATGCGTCCCAACATCACCGTCGCCGTGATCGCGGCTGCGCTGATCGTGGCGGCGGGGGTCGCTGCGCACGGCGGATTGTATCAGCTTGTCAGCACCGGACCGGAGTCCGCGTACCTGGTCAATCGGTGGACCGGCGAGGTCCGTGTGATCACCGGCACAACCTGGCGCCCGGTCACAGCGGCCAGGCTTGAACTCGAAAAGGATTTCCGGAAGTAGGAGGTCTATCGAGCTAAAATTCTGCCTGGCAGATGATTTTCAACTCGACCGCCGCGCTGGCGAAATTTAGACCGGCGATCGGCTTGCAGTCCCACCCACGCCAGATCTCTATGATCTGCCGGGTGCAGCCCTCGTCGCAGTCGATGGTGTCCGCCACATCAAGCGCGCGCTGCCTGGCCAGTCGTACCGCGTCGTTATTGCCGTCGTTCGGCCCGCCGAATCCCTGACAGTTTTCCGGATGTAGCGTCGCCGCCGCATAGATCACGAAGTCATACGGGCAGTCGATCTTTTCCGGGGGCGGCGTCACCGGTTTACCGAAGGAGATGATCAGATCGGGGTCTTCGAACGTTCCCTCCTCATTTTGGAATTTCGGCTTGCGACCGGCGGCAAGGATCTGCTGGTCGGTGAAGAGTGGTTGGAGGCCCGCTTGATCGTCCTCTGCGAGCCGGTAGCTCTCGTACTGTGCGACATCGCCACCGCAGACCACCTTGACTTCAGCAGCTGCGGTGGCAAACAGCCGATCATCAAAAGGCCCGCACGACCACCCCCGCCAGATCACCTCGATGCGGGGTGTGCAGCCCTCTTTGCAATCAATGCGCGCGGCCACACCAGTGGCCCTGGCGATGGCGAGCTGCACGAGACGGCTGTTGCCGTCGTTCGGCCCGCCCAGGCCATTACAGTTGTCCACAACCGCGGCTGCCGAGGCATAGACGACGAACTCGCCCGGGCAGTCGATCTCATGCGGTGGAGGCCGCTGCGGCACTCCGGCCACCACGATCAGGTCCGGAGGTTCGTAGTTGCCGCTCTGGTTGGGGAAGGGCGGAACTTCTCCGGTGGCAATGATCTCCTCGTCGGTGAACACCACCGGATCTTCCTGCGAATGCGCTACGCCAAACATCGGGCCACGCCCTCACTCTCCCGCTACGCGACGAGGTAACCGTCCTCAACAAGCACCCGGCCGCTGCGCAGCACAGCCTTCACCTTCCACAGGTCGGAGATGCGCTGGGTCGGATCTCCGGCCACCACCAGAATGTCGGCGACCTTCTCAGGCTCGAGAATCCCGAGCAGATGCCCCAGGCCGATCGACTCGGCTGCGGCGCGCGTTCCGCTGGCCAGGATTTGAATTGACGGCATTCCGGTCTGCGCCAGCAATTCCATCCCCATCGCGTACTGGCCGAACGGGTGATGGGCCCATCCAGCGTCAGACGACGTGACGAGCCTCACCCCCTGTCTGGCCATCTGCCCGCAGACCTCGAGGCGAATATCCCACGCGCGAAAGCGCGCGTCCCACCGACGGCGCTCGTCGGCGCCAAGGTCGTCCCAGTGCTCGCGCGCGTGCCGCACGCCACTGTAGCCTACGCCGAGCGTGGGAGCGACGTGGATGCCCCGGCGTGCGATCTCTTCAGACAGCCTCGGGTCGAACTCGATGTCGTCCGGACCACGGAGAAACGTGCAGTGCTCGATCCCGTTCACGCCTGCTGCCACTGCCCGCCTGATCGCCTCGGTATCGTTGGCGTGCACCGTGATGTGGGTCTCGTGATCGCGCGCCTCGGCAACCGCGGCAGCAATCTCCTCGACACTGTACGCCGGAATCCACGAGTGCGTCCTCGGCGTACCGCCCCCATTCACCACCATCTTGAGAAAGTCGGCGCCCATGCGCCAGTGCCGGCGGGCGACCCGCCGCACCTCATCAGCAGTATCCGCTTCGCCCCCGAGATAGTGCATGTGCCCGCCCGTAATAGTGATCGGAGGCCCCGCCGCGAGGATACGCGGCCCGATCGCATCGCCGCGTGCGATAGCGTCGTGCAGGTCGAGGGCTATCCGACCGCGGCTGCCGACGTCGCGCAAAGTCGTCACGCCGGCCCGCAGCGCCGCTCGGGCGTTCTTCACCGCCTGCAACAGCAGATCGGCGTCAGTCGCCGCTCTAGTATAAATGTCCGCCGGCCTGCCGTCGCCCGGCCAGATCAGGTGGACGTGGGGGTCGATCAGGCCCGGCAGGATCGTCGCGTCGGGAAACTCGAGGGTTTGCACACCGGGGCCCGCAGGCACGGCGACAGTGCCGCGCTCGCCGGCCGCCGCTACCCGATCGCCGGCGATGATGACGACACCGTTCTTGATCGGAGGCCGGTCCGTCCCGTCCCAGAGCCATGCGGCTGTCAGAACGATGCTTGTGGCGTCCAACGTGGCATCACCCTCCCCTAATGGGACAGTTGCAAACGCCTCGCCTTCCCAGCGCCGCCTAGGCCCAGGGATTCTCGCGCCGGCAAACGTCCCAAAGGAGCGCAGCGGTCAGCGCGGCGCGCTGCGGGATCGTCTCGAGTATGAGGTACTCCTCGGGACTATGATAGTTGCCACCACAGGCGCCCAGTCCGTCGAGCACCGGCACGCCCAGGGCGGCGACGAAGTTACCATCAGACACGCCGCCGGACGTTGTGTTGGGCAGCGCGAACCCTAGCGTGGCCGCAGCATCGCGGGCCAGTGCGAGGAGCCGGGCCCCCTTCGGGGTAGGCTCGAACGGCGGCCGGTCGATCTCCCCGGCGAGCGTCGCGCGCGTACCCGCGAGATCATCGGCGCGCGCAATCGCTCCGATCTTTGCGATCCCCTCCTGCCCTATAGCCATTGTGGGGATCCTGACGTCGATGTCGGCGGCGGCCTCGGCCGGCACGATGTTTGGCCGGGTGCCGCCGCGGGTCACCATGCTGTTGACCGGCAGTCCTCCCTTGTAGTCGTTCAGCGCATGCAGTGCGATGATCTTGCGCGCGAGCGCGACTACGGCGCTGGCCCCGTCCTGCGGCGCCGATCCGGCGTGGGCAGCCTTGCCGTGCACGGTCATCGAGAACTTCGCGAAGCCCTTACGCGCCGTCACGACCTCGCCCTTGGGCCGCCCGGGCTCATGGACGAAGCAGAGGTCGGCGGATCGTCCCGCTTCCTCGATCAATGCGCGCGACGAAGGTGATCCGATCTCTTCATCCGGATTATGGATGAGCGTGAGGGTCTTGTACTGATCCCACCCCAGCGCCGTGAGCGCGCGGAGGGCTTCCCACAGGACGACGACGCCGCCCTTCATGTCG
>JBQTJG010000092.1:0-1741 GCA_052387355.1 Armatimonadota bacterium
CCACATTGAGATGACCGGATGGGTCCGGGTGCGGCTACGGAACGTGCGCGACCGCGGGCGTCTCCGCGACGCCGCTTCCCTGGCCGCCGGTCTGGACCTCGAAGCCGATCGCGGCGGCGCGCTCGACCAAGTAGTCGATGTTCTCGCTCCTGGTGCGGTCGCCCAGGCTCGCCCGATCGTAGGTGCCATCAAGGGCCAGGATGATCGTCTCGGCAAGACAGGCCGGCACGAGCCCTTTTCCGTAGCCGAGGTCGAGCTGGCCCCGTGGGTCGCCGGGCAGGCGCACGACGCCGCCGGGCATGACCTCGACCCCAGGTACGGCGCTGACCGAAGCGTCCACGTCGAACGGGCGGCCGAGGTCGAAGAGCAAGCAGCCTGCCTTGACATGCTCGGGGAGGATCACGGGATTGGGGTCCGACGTCGCGGTGAAGATCACATCGGCTTCACGCAGCCTCGCCAGCTGCGTGGTCGTCTCGATCGCAGCGCCCGGATAGCGGCGCCGCAGTGTGTCCGTCGAGCGATCGAGTCGCTCCTGGTCTGTCCCGACCATGATCAGCCGCCCTACGTGCTCGATGACGGCGCGGCAGATGCCGAACCCCACGACGCCGTTGGCCCCGACGACCGCCGCCGTCACCCGCGCTGGATCGGCGCCGCGCGCCTGCAGTCGCGCCAACACGAGCGGCACCGCCATCTTGATCGTGCCCGCAGTATAGGCCCCGCCGTTCGTGATCGCGATGGGCGACCGCGCCTGCACATCGACGCCCTTGTTGCCCACGACGGACCAGAACGCGCCCAGGCCCATCACCGTCGCGCCGAGACTCGCAGCCATCTCGGCAGTCTGCACGGCTCGATGAACGGCGAGCGCTGGCTCGGCGCGAATCTGATCCGGCAGAAGCGGAGCGCCGACAATATAGACGCGGGCCCGCCTGCCGTCGGCCGTGATGATCGGGTTGATGTCATCGACCTTCATCGGCCGCATGAAACGCGCAATCCATCGGACGGCGCGATCGGGGATCAGTCCCCACTGGTATAGCGGCCGCAGCCAGCGAAATCTGTTCGTGTCCCATACATCCGCGACCGCGAGGGGATGAATCATGAAGGCGCACACGGCCTCATCGCCGGCGAGCGACGGCAACGGCAGCCGCTCACCGAGGCGCGGCTCAATGCTGTCGGCGATGCGCAGGAGGTGCTCTTTGTGGTTCCAGATCGTGAGGAGCGCGTACGCCGCACCCAGGACAACGTACGGGGTTCGCCCACCGAGGAGCCAGAGAGCGACAGGCAGGCTGACCGCACCAAGCACGGCCGCCAGGGACAGGTAGCCCCATCGATAGGAGATCACCCGGGGGATCGCGAGGACCGCCGCGGCGACGCCGAGGCAGATTGCGATCATCGCCCAGGGAATGGCTCCGATCGCGGCAAGGGCGACAAGGGCGCCCATGGCGACCGCGACGCCCTTCATCCGCGTTGTGGCCCGCGGCGCCAGCCACCGGAGAGGCGCGGACGCGTGACCCGCAATCACGCCGGCGGACGAGAGTGCGAGCGTCCAGTCAGCGCCGCTCAACAGGTGGGCGACGACGACGGCGAGCGCGCCCTTGAGGAGATCGAGAGCTGTGACGAGCGCCAGGGTCGGCGTCCCCGCTGCCGCGGCGACCGTGCCGAGCCCCAAATTGTGCGGGGACAGGCGGCGGATGTCGAGGCCGCGCAGGCGACGACCGGCCAGGTAGCCTGCGGGCAGGCTGCC
>JBQTJG010000093.1:0-6871 GCA_052387355.1 Armatimonadota bacterium
GTTCACAGCCTTTGCGGTCCTGAACTCCTCAGCAACATCCGGCGCGAGTACGACAACGTTCGACCCCTTGGAGAACCGCTTTGCGTACTTGCCGCGGACGCCACAGCTGAAGTCGTACTCTTCTCGCATCTCGTCATCGTGCGGAATCCGCTTCTCAGTCATTCTCATACTCCTTCCGCTCCCGTCTCGTAGCAAGTCTAGCCCTTATGATCCGGGCGCTATCGCCACGGTCCGTGTGCACGACGACCACGAGTCGCCCGGTGTAGGTCTGGCCCAGCAAAATGAACCTGTCTTCTTCCTCCGAGTGATCAGGGTCGAAGATCGTGAGCGACAGTGGATCCACGAACGCTGTCGCCGCCTCTTCGAACGAGACGCCGTGCTTCGCGAACGTTGCGCCTCGCCTGTTCGGGATCCCATTCGAATCTCATCGGCGTCTGCGACTTTCCGCCCGTGCGCCTAACTCTAAATGGACAGAACTGTGTAACACCCCAAACACTGACAGCCGGTGCAGTCTATCGGCCGAGCTTCTACCACCGTAAAGAACTCGCTCCTTCCATAGATGCGTGAATGGAGCGTCGCAGCACTCCCGCTCATTATACTGGAGAACGCCGCAGCCAAATTCGACGCCGCCTGCAGTCCATCATCCGCACGGCTCGCCCGAACACTCGATCCGCGGGGCAGCGAGCGGCACCGGGCCCGGTTCGGCACATGCGTGTAGATCATCGTGGTGGCGACATCTCGATGACCGAGGAGTTCCCGCACGGTGCGGATGCCATACCCGTCTTCCAGGAGGTGCGTGGCAAAAGAGTGACGGAGCGTATAGCAACTAGCGCGCTTGGCAGTCCCCGACGTGCGCACGGCCTCTTTGGACGGCCCGCGTCTCGGGTCTCTATCTGAACAGCAATCCCCAGAGCAGACCGTCGGCAAACGGGAGATGCAGCAACCTGATGAACAGCAGGTAGAAACCCAGCCAGGCCAAAGCGGGAAGGATCAGCGAGATGGTCCAGCTCTCCTTCGCCTGGCCCCTCAGGTAGGCGAAGACGAAGAGCGGAACGGCCCTGGGGAAGCCAATCAGGCTGATGGCCAGATAGAACCCTACCATCCAGGCGACGATGGAGACGGTCCTTCGCCTCGCCACGCCAGCCGGGACTTCGTCCGAGAAAGAGACATCCATTGCCTCTCCGCCGGCCGCGGCCTCCTTCCCGCGCAGACTGAGCACCGTCTCCGCAACAGCCAGGACCAACAATGGGATGCCAATGACGCGCGGATATAGCGCCGTCTTGATGGGCCAGGCCGCCGTCTCTATCAGGCCCCACGCCGCCAGTACTGCGATGATGGCGGGGAAAAGCGCTCGACGGCTAGGTCGCACCAACCGCCCCCGCAGCATCTGGCCTCACCCGCGTCCGGCGCTGCTGCAGGAGCGCCGAGACGATGACGGCGATCGTGAGCAGGAGCAGCACGACAACGATCGGCCGGCCCAGCCACTCCGCGCCATACCGCGCCACCGAGATCCACAGGTTACGTTCCGCGATCTCGCCGAGCACGAGCCCCAATACGAGTGGCGCGCGCGGCCACTGGAACCGCACCATCAGGTAGCCCAGCCCGCCAAACGCCAGCATCACTAGAATGTCGTTGAGGTTGTTGTTCGCCGTGTAGGCGCCCACAGAGATGAGCAACACCAGGAGAGGAATCAGGAGCGAGCCGCGGATGGTCGTGAGTTTGGCCAGATGGTTGAGGAAGACCAGGCACGCGGCGACCGTGATGATGTTGGCCAGGACGATCGTCCAGACCATCGTCAGCGTCACGTTCAGGTGTTTTGTGAGCATGTCCGGTCCGGGCGTCAGGCCGACCAGCAGAAACGCGCCGAGCAGGATCGCCATCGACGCGCTTCCCGGCACCCCGAAGGCGACTGTCGGGATGAGGTCTCCTCCCTCTTTCGAGTTGTTGGCAGCGCCCGGTCCAAGCACCCCGCGCACGTCTCCCTTGCCAAAGCCGTCACGCTCGGCCGGCGTGCGCGCGCTCTGCACGGCGTGCGCGTAGGCCATCCACTGAGCCACGCTTCCGCCCAGCCCGGGGACCACGCCGATGTACGTGCCGATGAGGCTGCAGCGGATGGTCAGCCAGAAGTGCTTGAAGGTGTCGCGGATACCGGTCGACACGCCCACCAACCGCCCTGTGGGCGCATCGCTGGCGATGGCCGTCCCGCGTACCGCCAGGTCGATGATTTCTGGAATGGCGAAGAACCCGACCAGCACAGGCACCAGGTCGAGCCCCTCCCAGAGATAGAGGAACCCAAACGTATAGCGGAAGTTACCGGCCTGCGGATCCTGCCCGACCGCGGCCAACAGCAGACCAAGCGCTCCAGCGAGAAAGCCGCGCAGCATCGAGCGGGATCTCCTCCCGCTGAGTGACGCGATGGACGCGATCCCAAGGATGGCGAGCATGAACAACTCGGGAGAGCCGAAGGTCAGCACGAGTGGCCGCACGATGGGGATGGCGAGGACCAGCGCCCCTGCGCCCACGAGCGCGCCAACAAGCGAACTGGCCAGGGCCGCGCCTAATGCTCTGCCGGCCTCGCCCTTCTTGGTCATCGCGTACCCATCAAGGATCGTGGCGGCGCTCGTTCCCTCGCCCGGGATGCCGAACAGAATCGAGGTGATGTCGCCGGTCGTCGCCACGACGGAGTGCATCCCCAGGAGAAACGCGAACGCCTGCACCGGCTGCATTCTGTACACAAAGGGGAGCATCAGCGCGAGCGTGGTCACCCCGCCGAGGCCCGGCATGAGGCCGACCCAGAAACCGGTGACGATGCCGATGAGCATGAAGCTCAGGGCATCCCACTGCAGAACCTCGAGGAGGGCCGCGGCGAGTGCTTCGGCCATCTCGTCCTCGGGTCAGCTAGCGGTCAGTCAAATCTAAAGAACTGGCTGAAGACCTTGACCACGTCGGGCGGCGCGCCGAGCACTTCGCGGGTGACCCTGAGGGCCTGGTCTCCCGGCGTGAATTTGAGCTCGAAGCCGGCCCTCTCCGCCTCCGTCTCGAAGTCCTTGTCCGCGACCATCTTCCTGAACGCGTCTTGCAAGGCGTTCACGTACTCCGCCGGTGTGCCGGGCGGCATGACGAAGGGCCGTCCGATCAGCTCGGGGACCGACCGAAGGCGCATCACTGCTTTCGCGCGCGGATCGTTGGTCAGATCTTCATCGACCGGAAGTCGCTCGATCGCCGGGACGGAAGCGTGCCCGCGCACCACGGGGCGGACCAGGCCGCGATCGATGAACTGCTTGATCGATGAGTAGGATCCGGCGCGGCCATCGGCCTCCTTGCGCTCGATGGCGAGCATGATGTCCGAGGAGGATCGGTAGCCGCTGATGATTCTCAAGTTGAAGCCGGCGAGGGCCTTGAGGAGCAGGGGGAAGTCATAGGTACTGGCCCCTGGTCCCGTGGCACCGACCACCGGCGCCGGGTCGGCCCGGCGAAAGTCCGCGGGCGTCCGGAACGGAAGGTCGGAACGTATAGCCAGGATGGTGGTCTCGGTCGCCGGACTCCCCACCCAGGCAAACTTCGTCATGTCGAATCTGATCCCGTCCACTTTGACGAGTTGGCCCAGAGTCAGGTTGCGATTGAAGGCCCCCAGCGTCAGACCGTCGGGTTTGGCCACGTTGAACACGTGGTTGGCGGCGATGATGCTGTTCGCGCCGGGCATGTTCTGGACGATCACGGTGGGATTGCCCGACAGGAACCGGGGGAGGTGGCGTGCGATCACGCGGGAGATCACGTCATAGCCTCCACCCGGCGGATAGCCCACGATGATCGTGACGGTCTTGCCCGCAAACGTCGCCTGCGCCTGGGCCGGGATGGTCCCGGCTACGAGGAAAGCAGCAAGAAGAACAGCCAGCATGATCGCAAGGATCGCCTTCATGTTCCGGACCTCCTGGGTTCGCGTTCCTGGCAGTCCCCTATTTTCCGATCCTGCCGAGTTTCCTGCATCAGACCCGCTATGGAAGTTGGAACGTCAGCCAGTTGACCGGCTTCAGCGTAGGACCAGCAATGTGGCCGAAGGTACCCGGGTGGTCAGCGGCGACATCATGGGTGACGTGCGCGCCGTACCAGATGACCACATCCTTATCGATGATCACCTCGCCGTTGAGGAACGCATTGAGGGCGGCTTCACCTCCAATTTTCACGTCGCTATCGTCGTTCTCGAAGTCGTGGTAGCGGAGAAACCACACGTCGCCCTGGGGAAACGGCCAGTCCGGAGAGACTGTCGCCACGCCGTCGTCGGGTCCCGGGATGATGTCGTACCCCTCGCCGGTAGCGGCGTTCTCGACCCGCCATCTTCGATCGGTCGACGGATCCCGATAGCGCATGGTCTCGTAATGCATGACGTCTCCGTGATCGTGCACCCGGGGGTTGAACTCGCGGACCCTGTTATTCACGCCCGTGCGAATGTCAAAGTCCAGCCTCCAATAGACATGATGGTGGTGGCGCGCACAGACGCAAGAATGCGCCACGGCCGAAACGCCGAAGCGCGGTCGAATAGTGCCATCATCGTGGAGGCGCCACTCGCTGACATAGCGGTACCAGCCCGCGCTCAGTTCGCTCTTGAGAACGGTCTCTTGCCCTTGCTTGTAGATCGCCACGCCGTTGAAGTTCCCAGCATCCAAGCCCGTGTCCAGAATGGTGGTCGCCGGCGTGAGACTGACATTGAACGCGGGAGCGACAAACAGGCCGTGCGCCTGAAATCGGTCCTCCGAGTCGAGCCAATCGCGGTACGGCCCACACGCGTCGTCGTCGTACTTCACGTTCAAGATCGGGGCGTGCGCCCTCATGAGCACGCGCTTGCCGCGATAGTGCACAAGCCTCAATTCAACACCCGAGCCATCGGCCCCAGAGGACGCAGCGGGTCTGACGACTATGAGGTCCCACAGCACGCTGTTACCCTGGGTCACCTGGAGCGACATCTGCCCCGCTGTGTGCGACACCGTGTCCTGCCACGCTGGGTTGAGGCCGCACAGCTCATCATGCGCGACCGCGTACTGCGGAGCCCTGCGTTCGAATCGAATGACCGATCGACGAATCAGGTTGACGCCGACGATCTCATGCCGCAATCCTTCCTCAGTGGGAAGTAGTCCAACCGAAAGGGTACGCTCGGGGCGCCCGTGCGGACCCTCGAGCTCGATGAGCGGCGGCATCGCATCGTAAGGCTGCAGGCGCTTCGAGCGGAGTGCGGGCCCCAGATGCGGATCCTTCAGGAGGATCCGAAACGCCGCGTCCCGCTCCTCGCGGGACGGCCGTGGCTGAAGACCCGATTCAGAAACCTGAAGGCGCCCGCGCCGATCCAGGCGACCCTCCACGAAGATGGTTCGGTTGTTCGTGTAGTCGTAGATTGTGGTGCGGTAGCGCGTTGCCGGCGGCTGAGCCCTCCTCGGCTTGGCATCGGGCTCGACCAGGACGGTGGAAAGTACGCGATGCCGCGTTCGCCTCAGAACCTTTTTGACCGCCGGATGCCCGATCACGAACCGCGATGCGGCTCTGAGCACTTCAGGGCCAGGCCCTCGAGGAACGATTCTCAGTGTCTGCGGCGGCCCACCCTCGGTGGGAACAGACACCTCAACTGGTTGACTGGACCGCGCCCTACGGCTCGCAAGTGGCTTCACACCTGGTTTCATCGAAAGGTGATTCTTCGCCGCGCTGGTCATCGACTCCCCCCGGAGTCTGGGTGGCCAGCCGGGCCAACCCACGGGTGGCGGAGACCTAGGTCGTAGTGTACGCTGACAGTGGCGACGGAGAGGGGAGGCGGTCATGCAGAACGAGGCCCTTTCGCTCCCTGAAGAATGGGGCCGCACCGGCTACAAGGCGTTTCTGGAACAGGAGCAACTTCCGGTGGTCACCGGACTGGCCGTGGATGATCTCGCGAAGATAGAGGTCGTGCCGTGGCCCCGGCTCGAGGCACGGGGCGCCTATATTCAGTTGATGGGCACCGAGGACACCAACAACGCCTATGTGCTGGAAATCCCCAACGCCGGCTCCACTGCCCCAGAGCGGCACCTGTTCGAAGAGGTCTTCTTTGTCATCGGCGGCCGCGGGTCATGCGAGGTCTGGAACCAGGCCGGCGCGCGGCGGGTCTTCGAGTGGCAGCGCGGCAGCCTCTTCGCCATTCCGCTCAACACCTTCCACCGACTACACAACGGTTCGGGGCAGGACCCGGCGCGGCTGCTGGCGGTGACGACCGCCCCGCTGATGATTGGTCTCTTGCGCAACCTCGACTTCATCTTCAACTGCTCCTTCGACTTCACCGACCGGTTCCAGGGCCAGGAGGACTACTTCAGCGGTGAAGGGTCGCTCTACGTCCGGCCGCAGAGCACGCAGCGGATCTGGGAGACGAACTTCGTCGCTGATGTCTACCGCCTCGCCCTGCACGAGTGGAAGGAACGGGGGGCCGGTGGGAAGCACCTGAAGTTTGAACTCGCGAACAACACACTGGTCGCGCACAGCTCCGAGTTCCCCATCGGTACCTACAAGAAGGGACACCGTCACGGGCCCGGCGCGCACGTAGTGATCCTGCACGGGCAGGGCCACACGCTCATGTGGACCGACCAGCACGAGACCTTTGAGGAGATCCCTTGGAAGCCGGGCACGATGCTGGTGCCGCCGGGCATGTGGTGGCATCAGCACTTCAACACGGGCCCTACGGCGGCGCGCTACCTGGCCATCCGCTGGGGCAGCACGAAGTGGAACCTCACGCGCTACCTGGACCACCAGGGGATCGACAAGAGCGCAAAGGCGGGCGGCAATCAAATCGAGTACGCCGACCAGGACCCTCGGATCCACCGCATCTTCGTGGAGCGCTGCCGGGCGAACGGGGTCGAGG
>JBQTJG010000094.1:0-3975 GCA_052387355.1 Armatimonadota bacterium
GCTAGTCGACACGTGACCGGCGTTGAGGACTGGCTGCCCGTGTTCGACATCCGCGAGTGGCAGCAACTGGGTCCGGACCCAGTTGCCGTGTCTCAGCCGTCCGGGATTCTCAGAGCGATTCTCTCGCTGGTCCCCCAGCGGTCGCGCCGAACGTGACGAACCAACGAGTACGAGGTCGGATCGCCAGATGCCCCACCATGCTTGGCTGGTGCGTGGAGCAGACAATGCGATAGAAGCCAGGTCGGCCGGTGCGAAATGCTACCGTGCTGATGTGCCCCCGCCTGACGGTGAAAGGAGGAACGATGCGGACCGCTCTGGACCATCAGTTCCTTTTCCTCTCTGCCGTTTCCGAGTCCAGTATGCCGGGCGGGACCATGTTTGAAGGTGAGTAATGGGTCAATCCTTCGGTCCGGTGATGATCTGTTGAGACCCTAAGCGTCAGCGCAAACCCGCGCCGGATCAGCGTTTGGCGCTCATCATGCACGATGCTACGATAGAGATACTCTCAGACCCCTGCAGGGGTGATGGATGCCTCGAGTAACGGTCGCGAAAGTCTCTGACCTGCCCGAAGGAACTGCCAAAGCCATCGATGTTAGCGGCGTCACCGTCGCCCTCTTTCACCGTCCCGAAGGCTGGTTCGCCATTGAGAATACGTGCACGCACCGCGGCGGACCGCTGGCCGAGGGCGACCTCGAGGGTTTCACGGTGACCTGTCCCTGGCATGGCGGGCAGTTCGACATCCGGAATGGCGACCTGGAAAGCCCACCGCCGTCGCGACCTGTGCGCGCGTTTAAGGTTGTTGTCGACGGCGCGGACGTGGCGCTCGATGTTTAGCCGGATCGCCACCGTGCGAGACCCGCAGATGCAGGATCAACGCAGGAGGAGCGCATGAGCACGCAGCCGCCGGAGCATCCCATCCCGTCGAGGGTCGCACCGCTTGAGAAGGCGGTGGACATCCTCGATCAACTGCCCGGTGGGAACGTCATCCTCAGTAAAGTCGAATACCTGCTCAACTGGGGTCGCGCGTCCAGTCTCTGGCCGCTGACGTTCGGGTTGGCGTGCTGCGCCATCGAGATGATGGCGGCGTTCGCCGGGCGCTTCGACCTCGATCGCATCGGTGTGATCCCGCGGGCAACGCCGCGGCAGGCCGATCTGATGATCGTGGCCGGCCGCTGCACGATCAAGATGGCGCCGATCGTCCGGCGGCTATGGGAGCAGATGCCCGAGCCCAAGTACGTGATCTCGATGGGCTCCTGCGCCACGTGCGGGGGACCCTTCTACTACGACAATTACTCGATCCTCAAGGGCATCGACCAGGTCGTGCCGGTCGACGTGTACGTGCCCGGCTGCCCGCCGCGACCCGAAGCGTTGATCGAAGGCATCCTGAAGCTGCAGGAGAAGATCAAGGTCGAACCGTTCCTCCGGCGGAGGGCGCCGGCGAACGCCTAGCGCGCGCGCAGAGGAGCCCGCATCGTGGCGCTTCGCACCGAAGAACTGATGCTGAACATGGGGCCGCAGCACCCCAGCACGCACGGGGTGCTCCGCCTGGTGGTGACGCTCGACGGCGAGAACATCGTCGATATCCTGCCCGACATCGGCTATCTTCACTCGTCCGTCGAGAAGATGATGGAGTACCGGACCTACTTGCAAAACGTCGCGCTGACCGACCGCGGCATGGACTACCTGACTGCGCTGGCGAACGAGGAAGGCTACTTGCTCGCCGTCGAGAAGGTCGGCGGGATTGCGGTGCCGCCGCGAGCACAGTGGCTGCGGACTATCATGCTCGAGTTCCAGCGGCTTTCCAGCCATCTGGTCTGGCTGGGCACGTGGGGCATCGACCTCGGCGCGACGACCGTCTTTCTCTACTGCTTCCGGGAGCGCGAGCGTATCCTCGACCTCTTCGAGCAGGTCACCGGCGGGCGTCTGCACCACGTCTATTTTCGGCCCGGCGGGGTCTACGAGGACCTTCCGCCAGGATGGACCGATCGCGCGCTGGAGTTCTGCGACGACTTCCTCGGCCGGGTCCAGGAATACCACGAGCTGCTGACCGGGAATCCCATCTTCCTGGCGCGGGTACAGGGCGTGGGCGTGCTGCCGCGGGATGTCGCGATCAACCTGGGGGCGTGCGGGCCGGTCGCACGGGCCTCCGGCCTTGATTTCGACGTCCGTAAGGCCTTTCCGTATGAGACATATGGTGAGGTGGAGTTCGAGGTCCCGGTCAGAGAGGCCGGCGATTGCTTCGCCCGGTACGAGGTCCGTATGGAGGAGATGCGCCAGAGCGTGCGGATCATCCGCCAGGCGATCGAGAAGCTCCCGCCCGGAGAGATCCGCAGCAAAGTCCAGGTCAACGTGAAGCTGCCCAAGGGCGAGGCGTACGTTCGCACCGAATCGCCCCGTGGCGACCTGGGGGTGTATCTGGTCAGCGAAGGCGACGACATGCCCTACCGGGTGAAGATCCGGGCGCCCTCGTTCAGCAACCTCTATGCCCTGACCGAGATGATGCGCGGGTGGAAGGTGGCCGACGTCATCGCCATCCTGGGCAGCGTTGATATCGTGCTCTCGGACGTCGACCGGTAGGAGGACGACATGGCAGAACTGACGACGCGCGCGTGGGAGGCCGTAAGCGGGCTCTACCTGGGGCTCCGCGTGACGATCCAGCAGATGTTCCGCCAGAAGAACACCGTGAAATACCCGATCGAGAAGGTGGATGTCTCGCCGCGGTGGCACGGGCTGCTCGCCCTGCCCATCGACCCCGAGATTGGGAGCGACAAGTGCATCATCTGCTTCCAGTGCGAGCGCGTGTGTCCGGACCGGTGCATCCATATCGAGGCGGCCGGGAAGGCCAAGGATCGCCTGCTGACCCGCTTTGATATCGAGATGGACAAGTGCTGTTACTGCGGGTTGTGCGTCGAGGTGTGCCCGACCGAGGCGATCGTGTTCGTGCCGCACTACGAGGCCAGCACGTTCAACCGCGCGAATCTCCTGTACGATCTGGATGACCTGCGCCGCGCGGCGCCCAAGGAACCGATCGCGCACGGCGTCATACACCTGCGGGGGACGTGATGAGCTGGGAGCTGGTCGCACGCCTCAAGGAACGATTCCCGGCGGTCGAGCCCTTTCCCCGTGAGACCGCGCATGATGATGAAGCCGCCCACGGGCCGGGTGAACACGGCGAGACCGCGGCTCCCTCCTCCGCGGCTCCGGGGGCGGCCACGGCCCGCCGCGCGCCCCGGCATGATCCGTCGAAAGGACCGGTCTTCCATGTTCCTGGGGCATTCGTCCCGCCCGATCGCCTGCTGGAGACCTGCCGGGCGCTCCGCGACGAGGCACCGTACCACATGGACTACTGCTCGTTTGTTTCGGCGATCGACCGGCCGGCGAACGGGACCATCGAGATCATCTACCATCTGTACTCGACATCAGAACGCCACGAGGTGCTGTTGAAGGTGCGGGTGCCGCGCGATGTCCCACGGGTCCCGAGCGTCACCGGCATCTGGGCGGGCGCCAACTGGCATGAGCGAGAAACCTACGATCTCTTCGGCGTCACGTTCGACGGTCACCCTGATCTGCGTCGGATCATGATGACCGACGACTGGAGCGGTCATCCGCTGCTCAAAGACTATGTCTATCAAGAGCCGCGGTGGCTGGTGGATCTGGCCACGCAGCGCCAGAAGGAAATCGAGGGACTGGGACTTGGCGAGCGGGGCTAAGCCATCTCGTGCCGGTCTTTGCAAGGCGCCCCGGTCCTTCCGCCGGGGCGTCGCCTTGTCCTGTCACCTATTCTTGACGCAATCTTTACGTTGAATTGGTACGGTTAAGCGGACGATAGCGCCAGGCTGGGGTGGAGAGCATGCGGCAGCGATTCTCGTGGCGGGGAGCGGTGGCAGGGGCGGCATCCGGTGCGGTGCTCGTCTGGGCGCTGGTCATGGGGCTGCTGCCGGCCGGACTTGTGCTCGCCGGCGCGATCTCCGAGCG
>JBQTJG010000095.1:0-3317 GCA_052387355.1 Armatimonadota bacterium
CAAGGGCAGCCATCTGCGGCAGCTCGACTTCCTGGGCTACTTGTACGAGATCTGAAACTTCAGCCGCGGGGCCTACACCATCCGTCAGATCGCTAGAGCGCTGAGCCACGAACTGCAGCCGATCGCAGTCGAGGACGTCTATGAGATCTGCAAAGACCTCGAGCGACTCGGCTACATGACGGTGGATGAAGCGCCGGCGACGGCCTGAGCTTGCGTGAGCCTGGACCGGGTGTTCGCGGACGTCGATAGGCGCGCCGACGCCTTCGTAGCCGACCTGCGGCAGCTCATGCGGCAGCCGAGCGTCACGGTCAATGAAGCGGAATGCGCCGCCTGCGCCGGGCTTGTGGCGTCGACGATGCGCGAGGCCGGCCTGGAGGCCCGGGTGCTTCCTGCCAGACATAACCCCATGGTGGTGGGTCAATCGCCGCAGCGGCTGGGCCGCCCCACACTGCTGATCACCGGCCATTATGACGTGGTAGAGGCAGGGCCGCGCGAGGCCTGGACATCCGATCCGTTCGCGGCAGAGCTACGCGACGGCGATATCGTCGGCCGGGGCGCGGCCGACCCGAAAGGCAACCTGATGGCCGGCGTCCAGGCCGCCGAAGTGTTCCTCGACGCTTTCGGTGATGTGCCGCTCAACCTGAAGTGGCTGGTGGATGGCGACGATGAGGTGGACCTGGGCGACCTCGGCGCCTTCGTCGACGAGCACCGCGATCTGCTGCGCTGCGACGCGGTCCTGCTGCTCGACGCCGGCTTCACCCGTGACAACAATAGCCCGGTGCACCTCGGTACGGCCGGCTCCCTCGGCGTTGAGTTCCGTGTGACCACGGGCGCTCAGGATCCCTATTTCATCTGGACGCAACTGGTTCCCGACGCGGCCTATCGGCTCACCTGGGCCCTGGCCAGTCTGAAAGGCCCTGACGAGCGGGTGTTGATCGACGGATTCTACGATGACGTGCGGCCGCCCACCAATGCCGAGCTGCGCCTGATGGAAGCCTACCCCTGGCGGGATGACGGCGAGCGTGAGTTCTGGGGGATCAAAGGGTTCGTGGTGGGAGCCTCCGGGCATGACGCCATCAGGCGCTTGCTGTACGAACCCACGTGCTCGATCCACGGCATCGAGCCGACGTGGAATCGAGCGGGCGGCAGCAGTCTTATCCCGTGCCGCGCGCGGGCGAGGGTCAACTTCCACCTGGTCCCGGACCAGTCCCCCGATGAAATTCTAGGAAAGCTCAGGGCGCACCTCGACGGACTCGGCCTCGGCGATGTGGAGCTCGAGGTGTTCCGCAAGTTCCAGCCGATCGCCGGATCGGCAGACTCACCGCTTGGGCACGCCATCCTTCGAGCCGCGGGTCACGTGGGCGTGAGCACGTACCTGCTCCCCCACAGCTTCGAGTTCGGCGACAAGTGGTGCTGGATCGGTCAGCGGCTCGGGGTCGAGGGGGCCCTGGTTGGCATCGGCGATCCGGATCGACGAGCCCACTTCCCTAACGAACACATCACCGTCCAACGCTACCTCAACGGTATCAAGTGGGTAGCGGCCATGTACTGGGAGTATGCTCACCCGCTTGATGCATGACCTGTTGCACCGTTGCAACCCCCGACGGCCGGCGCTCGATGTGGAGGAGTGTGGTGATGTCCTCGATCACTGAAGCGATCGCGAACACGGTGGATGGTCGTCGCTCTCTTGACCACGTCCGCGAGATCAGCCACTACGACCGCACCCTGGGCTCCCGAGGCTACCACGCCGCTGCCGAGTATGTCCTGGCCGCGCTCGAGCAGATGGGGCTCAAGACGAGCACCGTCGCCTGGCCGATGGACAACACACCGGTCCCATGGAACTGGAGCGTCCCCTACTCCTGGGAGGGCCGGGCCGCCGTTTTCAAGGTGGTTTCGCCTGAGGAGAGGACGCTTGTGAACCTCGTCGACACCCCCACCTGCCTCCACCCCTGGTCCGCGGCGACACCACCGGACGGAGTGACGGCAGAGATTGTATACGTCGGGCATGGCTTGTCGGACGAGGATTATGCGGGGAAAGATGTGCGCGGCAAGATCGTCTTCGCCGACCGAGGCGCGAACTGGCAGGTCTGCGTGCAGGCGATTGAGAAGCGCGGCGCGCTCGGGTACATCTCCGACGATATCCTCGAGATCCCCAACGTCAAGACGCGCCGGCAGTACCCGGACATGGTCCTCTGGTACACGTTCTATGAACGGGAGTTCGGCAGCGGCGGCTCGATCAAGGGCTGGGGCTTTTCGATCTCTCCTCGCATGGGCGACTACCTGCGGAGCCTGCTGGCGCGGGGCCCCGTCACGGGCTATGGCCGGGTCGATGCGCAGACGTTCAGCGGCACCATGGAGAATGTCCTGGGGACTCTGGAAGGGGAGGACGGCGCAGGCGAAGAGTTCGTCTGCATGGCGCATCTCGATCACTACCGGCCTGGCGCCATGGACAATGCGGCGGGATGTGCCGCGCTGCTGGAGGCAGCCGACTCCCTCAGCCGGTTGATCAACGCGGGTACCCTCCCGAGGCCGCGACGCTCAATCCGCTTCCTGTTCGGCCCCGAGGGCCATGTCTCCAACGTCTACCCCCACTCGTTGGGCGCCGGGGTAGCGCGTATCGTCGGGTCGTGGACGGCCGACACTGTCGGTGCGAAGCCGCACGTTGTCGGCGGGCCGCTGCTGTTCGCCCGGGCTTCAGCGGCGACTCCGACCTTCCTCGACGACCTCGGGGTGAGCGTCCTCAAGGAGTCGTGCGTGTGGTATCCCGGCATGGGCGAAGAGTCCCGCGCCGCCAGCGGCGCAGTGGACGGTCCCGTCCACACCAGGCCAGGCACCTCGCCATTCAAGTTCGAGGTCATCCGATACGGTATCTACAGCGACAACTCGTGCATCGCCGGATGGGGTGTGCCGGCCGTCGGGATCTTTCAGTGGCCGAGCACGATCTGGCACACACAGTACGACACGATCGACAGGCTGGACGCGGGCGAGCTCGCTCGCTGCGCATGGGCGACGGCCGCTATCAGCTACCAGGTCGCCTCGGCAGGACCGCGGGAAGCGCTGGTCTGGATGCACGATGTGGCCGGGGGTTCGCGTCGGCGACTGGCGGCCATGGCGCGGCGGGCGCGCAAGGAGGTGCTGGCTGTTGAGTCCGCCGAGGTGGAGGCGATCCTCCGCATCCGGCTGGACGGATTGCACTACCAAGCCGAACGCGGCTCCCAGGCCATCGCCTCGTGTTTGACACTGACTCGCCACGCTGGGAATGAGGTTGGCGCGGCGCTTGAGGAGCAGCGCCGCCGCCTGGCCGAAGACCTCTTCCG
>JBQTJG010000096.1:0-15679 GCA_052387355.1 Armatimonadota bacterium
CTGGGCCTCGGCGAGGCGCATCTGACGGTGGTGCACGAGGCCCACGCGATTCTCCAGTGTGGCTTCCAGGGCAGGATCCTGTGCCTGACGCGCAGCATCCAGGCCCTGCCCGAAGTCCGTCAGGGCCCTCGCGTAGTCGCCGGTGAGCTGGTAGACTTCGCCCCGGCCGAGGTACAGCGCCGCCAGTTCCCTCGGGAGCAGGCCGACCCGTCTGGCCGACTCTTCTGCCTGACTGTACAGTCGGATTGCGTCGGCATTGGCGTAGAGGCGGCGGGCCTTGCCGGCGGCTCGCTGCAAGTACCGTGCCGCCTGCGCGTCGTCGCCGCTCAAATGTAGGTGCTCAGCCAGGATCTCGACGGCTTCCTCGACCCGCTCCTCCAGTTGAGACTCCAGCCAACGCGCGGCCTGCAGATGCGCGCGCTGGCGCTGCGACTTCGGCAGCATGCCGTACGCGACGTCCCGCGTGAGGATGTGACGGAAGGCAAACTCGCGTTGGCCCGCAAGGCTCGAGTGTGGCCGCCGGACGATGAGTTCCTTCGCAATCAGTGCGTCGGTGGCTTTGAGCGTGTCGTCCTCCGAGAGGCCGGCGAGCGGTGAGACGGCGGAGGTCCAAAAAGTCCGGCCAAAGACTGCGGCGGCCTGTACCACGCGGTGCTCGTGCGGCGGCAACCGGTCGAGCCGCGCCGTGAGCACTGCCTGCACCGTGTCGGGGATGGCCGCGCCGGGGCCGCTTCCTTCGAGCAGCATCCGGACCAGCTCTTCGACGAAGAACGGGTTGCCCTCGGCGCGCTGGGCGATCGTCTGCCGCATCTCCGAGGACATCCCCTCGCTGCTCAAGGCAGCGACGAGTTGCTCGGCCTCTCCCGATCGCAGCGGCGCCAGGTCGATGCTCGTGGCATTGCGGCGGCCCGCGCCCCACGTGGGTCTTCGCTCCAGTAATTCGGGGCGCCCGGCGCAGAGCAGCAGGACGGGGGCGGCGTCGATGTGCTCGGTCAGCCACGCCACCAGGTCGAGCAGCCCGTCATCCGCCCAATGGACATCCTCCAGGACCAGAATGACCGGTTGCTGGGCCGCCAATCCTCCAAGCAGCGCCTGCCAGACCTCGAAGAGCAGGTGGCGCATCTGGCCCGGATCGGAGTGGGTTCCGTCCTCACCGCCGAACGTCAGCAGCAGCCCTTCAAGGAGACCGACCTGGCCAGGGAGGACGTCGCGGAGCCATGCGTCGAGCTTCGCGCGCATGACGTCGGCCGGATCGGTGTCGAGCAGGCCGGCCTGAGCCCTCAGGACATCGAGGAGCGCGTGGTAACCGATATGCTGGCCGAAGGCGACGCTGCGGCCACGCAGGATGAGCGGACGGGGTTCGCTCTCGCGCACTTCGGCCAGGAACTCGCGGACGAGCCGGCTCTTGCCGACGCCGGCCTGGCCCAGGACCGTGGCCAGGTGGATCAGGGACTCGTCACGGCTGCGATGGTACAGATAGCGGAGGATGCCGAGCTCGCCGTGGCGGCCGACCAGCGGGGCAGCGATACGGCGGATCTCGCTGCGCTCCGGCAGGGGCGCAACAGCTTCCCAGACGGCCAAGGCGGCGGTCTTGCCCTTGACCTCCAGGGGCGGGAGAGGGCGGTAGTCGATGGCGTCGCGGGTCAGGCGATAGGTCCGCTCGCCGACGACGACGAGGCCGGGCGCGACGGACTGCTGGAGGCGGGCGGCGGTGGTGACAGCGTCGGAGACGAGGAAGTCGCGGTCGAAGGTGGAGCCCGACGCAGCGACAACCTCGCCGGTATTGATGCCGACGCGGAGGTCGAGCGCAACGCCGTGGGCGGCGCCGAAGTGCTCGTTGAGGGCGGGGAGGGCGTCGCGGAGCGCGAGGCCGGCGCGGACGGCGCGCTCGGGGTCGTCCTCATGAGTGAGGGGGAGGCCGAAGACGGCGAGGACGGCATCGCCGAGAAGGTTGGCGACGGCACCCTCGAAGCGCTCGACGGCCGTCTGGACGACGCGGTAGAACTTTCCGACGACGTCGCGGGCTTCCTCGGGATCGAGCCGTTCAGTCAGGCTGGTGGAGCCGACCAGGTCGGCGAACACCACGGTGATGATCTTGCGGGCTTCGGCTGCCAGCGCCGGGCTCGGGTCCTCTCCCTGCCGGGTCGGGGAGCCAAGGGGGATCCCGCAGTTCGAGCAGAACTTTGCGCCGTCGGCGACCTGGGCGCCGCATTCCGGGCAGGCGGCCCTCTGCGGCCGGCCGCAGTTCGAGCAAAACCACGCGCCCGCGGCGTTCTCGAAGCCACAGGTCCAACACGCGCGTGTGTCAGTCGGCATGACCCAGATCCTGAACGCGCGCCCCCGCCTGCAACTACGCTCAGCCATTTGACGGGACGCGCATCTCCCCCTGCAGGGCATCGGTAATGCGCGACGAAACTGCGTTTCCTGTACTTGAAGGGTGCTGCACGTGAGGTGGCGTGACGTTGTCTCCCTGGTTGTATCTCGTGCTGGCGCACCTGATTGGCGATTTCGTGTTGCAGCCGTCCGAGCTTGTGAAGCTGAAGCAGCGGCCGATTGGGCTGGCCATTCATGCGGGCATCCACAGTCTGATCATGTTGCCGGTCGCGGCGCTCATCTTCCCACGCTGGTGGCTGATCGTGCCGGCGCTCGGCGTCATCCACTACCTGATCGACTATGCCAAAGTCACCCTGGGACCGAACACGGGCCCGGCGTCACTCGCGGCCGCCCTGTTCGATCAGGCGGTTCATCTCGGAGTCCTCGCGATGACCGTCGTGCTCGCCGGCGTGCCGCTGCGCGACAACGTCACGTTTGGCCCACCGGCGCTCGCGGCGGTCTTGTATTATGCGACGCCGTACATCGCGGCAACCTTTGCCGGCTCGATCCTGGTTTACCAGGTGGGAGTGGCCTTCCGCACGCGGCCTGCGCCAGAAGACCTGTTGTCACCGTGGGCGAGGCTTGCGGGGTACGTGGAGCGAGGTCTACTGCTCACCGTCATGTTGTTTCTCGCGCCGGCGTTCTGGGCCATCGGAGGGGTCTGGTATGCGGCGCGCCTCGGCCTGGAGCGCCGCCATCCGCGGCGGTGGGCGGAGATCGGCGCCGGGCTGATCATGACGCTTGCACTGGGTCTCCTCTTTCGCCAAGGGGGGAACCGATGACTCCTGAAGAAGACTCGCGACGAGGTGAACCGACACTCTATGCACAGCAGGGACGCTGACGACATCGTCGACATCCTGGCAGGGTTGGCGCTCTTTGCCGACCTTACGCGGCCTCAACTGCAGGCGGTGGCGCACACCTTCGAAGAGGAATGGTTCACTGAAGGGCAGCGAATCCTCCGGCAGGGGTTCACGGGTTCAAACTTCTACGTGATCCTGGACGGCGAGGCGGCGGTCCGCATCGACGGTGAGACCAGGGCTACGCTTGGCCGGGGCGAGTTCTTCGGCGAGGTTTCGGTTCTCCTGGGGGAGCCGCCCACGGCGGACGTCGTGGCGCTGCGTCCGCTGCGGTGTGTGGCCCTGGCCGGAGCGGAGACAGAGACCTTCCTCGAGACATACCCGAAGATCATGTTCAGGATGCTCCAGGCGCAGGCGCGCCGGCTCCGGAACGCCAACCGATGGCGGAGTTGAGCGCGCGGCCCTTCCCGCCAGGACGCTATCCGGTTGTGGTGGTCGGGAGCGGTCCGGGCGGCCTGCAGCTCTCGTACTTCCTACAGCGCCTGGGTGTCGAGCATGCCACACTGTCCGGCGATCCCGGTCCGGGAGGGATGTTCCTCCGCTTCCCGCTGTTCCAGCGGTTGAACACCTGGTCGAAACCCTACGCGCCGGAGGAACGAGGCACGCGTCCGTATGAGTGGTACGACTGGAATAGTCTGGTGGCCGACGAGTCAGAGCATCGCTCGCTCGTGCCGGAATTCATGGACGGGACGTCCTATTTCCCGTCGCGCGCCGAGATGGCCGCAGGGCTGGTGGCCTTTGCGGAGCGCGCGAGCGTCCGTATCCGATACGACTGCCGGTGGGAAGCGACCAGGCGAGAAAACGACGGATTCACGGTGCTCACGTCCGATGGGGAATACCCCTGCCGGATCGCCGTGTTCGCCGTGGGTATGGCCGAACCATGGAAGCCCCCTATCAGCGGGATGGACGCCGTCCCACACTACGTCGAGACGCCGCCGGCCAGGACCTTTGCAGGGAAGCGCGTGTTTCTCATCGGCAAACGCAACTCTGGGTTCGAGGTCGCCGATGCGCTCCTGCCGTGGGCCAGGCAGATCATCCTCGCCTCGCCACGCCCGCCGCTGCTGTCTGTGGTGAGTTCCGGCGCAGGCGTCCGGGCGAAGTATCTCGTGCCGTACGAGGATCACATCATCGGCGGCGGCGTCTTCATCCTGGACGCCGCCATCGATCGTGTGGACCGCACCGCGAACGCATGGCGCGTCACGACGTCGGGGACACACGGCGGCGCCCGTGCGTTCGACGTCGAAGAGGTCATCGCCGCGACAGGGTTCGCCACGCCCATGCGCGACCTGCCGGATCTCGGTGTCGCGACATTCAGCCAGGGCCGCCTACCGCGGATGAGCCCGTTCTGGGAGAGCACCTCGTTACCTGGTATCTACTTCGCCGGGGCGATCACCCAGGGCGCTATCGGCCTCAGGAAGTATGGCGGCGCGGCAAACTCGGCGGGCGTCGCGGGCTTCCGCCACAACGCGAGGGTGCTTGCAACATACCTGGCGAGGCAGCTTGGGCTCCAGGTTCAGCGGCCCACGCTGCCGCCCGAGGATCTCGTGCCATACTTGCTCGCCGAGGCCACGCGCGCGCCGGAGTTGCTGAATCAGAAGGGCTATCTCGCCAGAGTGGTCAGCGTGGATGGAGGCCAGGGTGTCGTCGACGACGGCATCGTCCCTCTGGCGCACTTCGTCGATGAGCCTGGCCCCGACGCTGTTGCGATGGTCGTGGAAACCGACAAGGACGGCCACCATCATCCCGCGGCCTACATCCGGCGTGGAGGGCACGTCAGTGAGAACGCGCTGCCGTCCGACCCATTGCTCAACTTTGAAGGTGGTGAGCACAAGAGACAGCTTACGGAGCTGCTTGCGTGGGCGCTGTAGGCGGCTTAGTGGTGGGGGTGGTCCGTGACGGCCCGAAGCCGCCGGGCGACCTCCCTGAGGATGCTGAGGGCGAGTTTCGGATTTCGTTCGAGCAGCTTCGTGAAATCCCATGAGGCCAGCGCGAGGCAGACTGTCGGCTCTTCGGCGATGACGTGCGCGATGCGGGGCGCCTGATCGAGCACTGAAAGTTCGCCAAAGAACTGCCCCGATCCCATTCGCGCCACCACGTCGCCTCCGCGCTCGATCCTCACCCGCCCGCTTACGATCAGGTAGAATCCGGTGCCGACCTGTCCCTGCCGGACGATGTACTGGCCGGGCGAGAAGGCGACGTCGACGGCTCGATCGGCGACCGACCCGAGCGACCGCGGGGAAACCCCTGAGAACAGTTCCACCTGCTTGAGCAGATCAGTCTTCTGCTTCCTGGTCATCGACATGGCCGTGCCCTCCGACTACTGCGCGAGATCTCCCGGCTTGAACGATCGGAGCACATCGTCGCAAAGTTTTTGACGCTCGCGCCACGACGGAAGCGGCGCCGCGCAGACGACGTAGTGCAGCCGACGCCGCCCGGTCACGAGCAGACCCAGGGACGCCCACTCGCTGCCGCGGGTTGATCCGGTCAATTCGAAACGATACCAGATCTCGGCCTCGGTACTGCCCGGCGTGCGCTGGAATCCTGAGACGCCGTGCATCGGGAGCAGTGTCATCGCCAGGCGTCTGACCTCGCCTTCGGGCAGTGGACCGTCGGCCGGCTGCGACATGACGACCACGAACTCAGTGGCCTGCGCTTCCGGGCTCTCGTCCGCCGGGCCCTCGGCGGGTCGGAACCAGACCCGGCGTCCCTGGTCGGTCTCGACGCGGGGCCAGGACGATGGGCGTGAGATCACAAAACCATGCACCGAGCTCGTGTAGGTTTCGAGCGACAGGCGCGGCGTTCGAGCACACGCGGCAACCAGCAGCGCCGCGCACAGACAGCGGAGGAATCGTTTCATGCTTCCCCTCTACGCCGCGGGCTGCGCTGGCGCCTGCTGCGCGCCCCTTGCCGCCGCGCCGCGGGCTGCGGCATGATGACGGTAGGAGAGGATCGGCATGATTGAGGTTCGGGTCGATGTCTCTGTGTCCCCGCTCGTAAGAATCGGCATCGTCGAGGCCGAGGGTGTCACGGTCATCGGATACGATTCGATGGTATGGAACGAGATCGATGCGGTCACCGCGCGCTTGCGGACCGTGTACGAGGGTCGAGAGCCCGCCCACATCGAGGGGCTTCAGCCGGCGCGAGACCTGTACCGTCGGATCGGCGTCGACCCGACCAAACTTCGACCCTCGTCTGAGGCGCTTCTGCGGCGCGTGCTCCGCGGTGATGGACTACCCCGCATCAATTCACTTGTCGACATCAGCAATCTCTGTTCCCTTGAGTGCCTCCTGCCGATCGGGCTGCACGATCTTGATCGGGCGTCAGGCGCCTTCATCCTTCGGAGGGGCACGCCGGGCGAGGGCTACCACGCGATTGGCAAGGGACGGTACAGCGTCGAGGAGCGTCTCACTGCGGCTGACGATCAGGGGCCGTGCGGCAGCCCGACCAGTGACTCGCAGCGGACTATGATCACCCCGGCCACTCGGCGCTGCCTGATGATCATCTATGCGCCCATCAGCTACGACGAGTCGCGGCTCGGCGCCCACGTTGACCTGGCCGCGACCCGCCTCGCCCGTTTCGCAGGTGGGGCGATCGTCCAGACCGGGATTCGCTGAATCCCCGCCGTGCGCGCCGTCCGGCTGTACGCGCCAGCGGCCATCGAGACCGCACCGCTCGTGGTCGAGCGAGCCTCCGAACCGGTTCCTGGACCGGGCGACGTCCGCATCCAGGTCCAGGCGTGCGGCGTCTGCCACACCGACCTGCACGTCGCCGAAGGCGATCTGCCTCCGCACCGCTCGCCCGTGATTCCCGGTCACCAGATCGTCGGCGTGGTCGACCGCGTCGGGCTCGATGTGGATTCCGCGATGCTCGGGTCGCGGGTGGGCGTGACATGGCTCGCCTGGGCGTGTGGGGAATGCGCGGCCTGCCGCCGCGGGGACGAGAACCTCTGTGAGCGCGCGCAATTCACCGGTTACGATGTCGACGGTGGCTTTGCCGACTGCGCGATTGCGAGGGCCGCGTTTGTGGTCCCGCTGCCGCCAGGCTTTGCCGGCGCAGAGGCCGCGCCGCTTCTCTGTGCAGGCGTCATCGGATATCGGGCGCTGCGGATAGCCGGCGTGCAGCCCGGAGAGCGGTTGGGACTCTTTGGGTTCGGAGCCTCGGCGCATCTTGCGATTCAGGTGGCCCGCCATTGGGACTGTGACGTTGGGGTGGTGACCCGAGGCGCCATCCACCGGGCGCTCGCTGAGGCGCTGGGCGCACGGTGGGTCGGTGAGCCTGGCGCCGAGCCGCCGGCGCCCTTCGACCGCGCCATCGTCTTCGCGCCGTCGGGGGAGGTGGTGCTCGCAGCACTCGCAGCGGTACGGCCCGGCGGGACGGTCGCGATCAACGCTGTGACGCTCGATCGGATTCCCGAGATGCCGTACGCGACAGTATACGGCGAGCGCATCCTGCGTACGGTCAGCAACCTGACCCGCGCCGATGCACGCGAGTTCTTGGAGATTGCGGCGAAGATTCCGGCGCGCGTCGAGACCCAAGTGTTCCCACTGGAGGCCGTCAATGAGGCGTTGCTGCGAGTCAAGCGACGGGCGCTGCGCGCAGCTGCGGTCCTCAGCCTGTCAAGATAGGGGCTGCGATTCTTCGATCAGCTTCCCCGATCGCTCAGCCGTTCCGGCCGATCAGGCCTTCCACTTGATGGTGCAACCCTGTGGCGGGGTCGTCGTCGTCGCCGGGTCGCGCCCTCCGAGGACCGCCTCGATTGCCTCCTTGAGGTAGGGCGCGCCGACCGCCTCCGGGTTCTCGAAGTTGTCATCGGGCGCACCGTGATACCGGAGCGTGCGGCTGGCGTCGAACAGGAAGATCTCCGGCGTGCGCGTCGCTCCGAACTTCCGCGCAACCTCTTGCGACTCATCGTACAGATACGGAAACGGGTAGGCCTTCTCGCGCGCCCGTATCTTCATCGCGTCGAAGGAATCGTCGGGATGTTTCAGCGCGTCGTTGCTGCTGATCATGACGAACTGCACGCCCCGACGCGCGTACTCCCGCTGCAGCGCACTCATGCGGTCTTCCCAGGCCTTCACATAGGGACAATGGTTACACCAGAAGGCGACGGCCAGCACGGGGCGGTCGGCGAACTGCTCGGCCGAGACCGTCGTGCCGTCCGTGGCCGGCAGGGAGAATGGGACCAGGCGTTCACGAAGGGCCAGCGGCATGATGAACCTCCTCTGTTACCTGGCGTCGCGCCTGCAGCGCGCGCCGGATCATTGTCGGGGTTGGCAGTGGGGAGAGCCGCCCGATCTCGGTGCGGTACGTCCGGCAGGTGAGCGAGGCGGGTCCGACGCCTTCGGGTTGCAGGTCGACCCCATCGATGCGGATCGTGGGTGAGCCGGGGAACCCCAAGCGGTCCGCGTCCGGTTGCGCATCGATCCGAATCACCTCGACAATGTCAGACAGCCCTTCCTCAATGAGAACCTGGCGCAGTCGGGACAGAGCCTCCTCGTGCGAAGGACAATCTTCCCAGTAAAGGAACTCAATACGCATGGGTCCCATTGTACCGCGGTCTTCTCAGTATAATCGCTCAAGGGGCTCCAGATCTTCCCGCCTGCTCCATTGGGGACGGTAGGGGCTCCGGCGATCGCTACGGTCCGACAGGTCCTGCTCTGGGCAGAAGTGACGACTGCCTACCGCCCACGCACGGACGTCGAACGCTGGCAGATCCAGGACCGGCTGGCACTCCGGCTCCGTCATCTCGGCTGCGAGGGCCCGCGATTCTTTGCAGGACCTGGGGGCCGGCTGGCGTTCCGCGTGCGTGTCGGTTGGCGGGCGCAAGCCAGCCTCCTGCTTCGGCTCAAACGGATTGACGAGATCGCTCCGGCTGGCGGCTGATGTTTCCGGCAGCCTCCGCAGTCTCTGGCATTCCCGGAGTGCTCGGAGCTGTGATGGTGTTTGCGGGAGCCGCATGCGCCGGCGCACTGCTCACGATCCTCGTCAGCGCGCGAGATCGGCTGCGCGGCCGTGTGCGTGTGATCGCGTTCTCCGTGCTCGCAGCCGCCCTAATCGGAGGAGGCATAGGGTTGACCCGTCCCGAGGCGCGCGCGCCGGTCACGCTGTTCGCCATCCTGCCGTTCGCGGCGGCGCTGGTCCTGGCGAAGCTTGATCTGCGAGGCGGGCGACGCTGACCCCGAGGGGCTACCTCGACGGGCAGTTCAGGCAGTGGTTCTGCACGTGCAGGACCATGCGGCCGTCGACGTGGCCGATGCCGGCAACCTCGCCTGATGAGTCGCTGATGACCTCGCGCCAAAACGGCCGGCCGCTGATCATCACGAACGTTGTGCGGCTTCCGACCTGTCCCCAATCATACGAGAGGGTCAACTGGTAGAGGAGACCGGCGTCGTCCACCACCGACGTGAGCATGTACGGCCCCGGGCCCGGACGCACGATGGACGCGCGCTGGCTGGGCGCCCACAGCCACCTCGCGATGGCGCGCCGGGCCGTCGCATCTCGGAGCAATGCCGTTTGCCCGTACTTCGTCATCACGTCGTTGGTGATGTCCGTGCGCACGCCGCCGAGCATGTACCGATCGGGCGGACGCTCCTCGACGATGAAGACGTCCTGGTACGGGAGGAACTCTGCCGGCTTCTGCTCGACCTCGATCAAGTCTGTGACGACCTTGCGGATCTGGTTGGTGAAAGGCCGAAGCATCACCGGGACGTCGAGCTTTGTGACCGTGGCCTTGCGCCGCCGCGGTTCCCCCGCCGCGGCACGAGACTCCATCATCGTCCCGGCCGCACGGACCGTCACCTTCCCTGTTGGGATATTCAGCAACACCTCCGCGGTGAAGTCAGCGGTCATCGTATAGGGCTGAGGATGGGGCTCTGCATAGACGCGCGCCAGCAGAGCATCCACCGAGACCTGCGCAAGAACCGCCACAGGCGCGGCGAGGGCAAGGACGGTGAGGACAGCGGCGGCGAGCAACCGCCCCGAACGGGACAGAATCATGACGACAGCATTATATCGGCCTTGCGTGCCGGCGGGAAGCGGGAAACCAGGGACCCGGGGTACACGTAGATAATATTGGGCACATCTTAATCGGTGGGGAAGGTCCCTACTCAGAGGAGGTCCGGACGTGCGCTACTCTGACCCTGACCTGCGGTTCCTGTCCCGGGTGGTGACGAACGACGACACGGGGAAGGCAGCCAATCTCCTGCGCACCTGGTCTGCAGACCCCGCAGGGATCGAGGCGCACTTCGAGGATGACCGCCTGCTTCGCAGGCTGATGGCGGACGACCGGGCGGTGATCGAGTTGTCCCCGCGGATGCTCTTCACGATCCTCCTGCACCGCATCCGGCGCGATCTTGCCGAGATTCCCTACACCGTGGAGCGCGTCGGCCCGGATGGGCGGGTGGTGGTGTTCGATGCCCGGTTCGCACATGAGCTGCTGCGGTCGCGCGAGGTGTTCCAATACCTGGTGGAGCTGCTGGTGTCCTTTGAGCGCACTGAGACGATGACGATCCGGCAGCGGTCTCGCACGGCACGAGTCCGGCGTCTCTCGAGCATGAGCATCAGCGACATGATGGAGCTGGCAGGCCTGGTCGCTCCCTCGATGCGCCCGATGATCTTCCGGCGGATCGGCGATATCGCGCTGTTCACGACCGGCGTCTTTCCGGAGGCGATCGGGCGCCGTCCTCGCCTGCCCCTTGGCGCCACGATGGTGGCGGCTCCTGTGCGCCGGCGGATGGGATTGGAGGACTACGAGGCCGAAGGCCGCCGGTTCTATCGCCTGGCGGCGGATCGGCTCAGCGCGTCTCAGCCGGTTCTCGCCGGGGTGCTGACACGCCTGGCCGCTGAGTTCACCGCCGCCCGGAAGCCCTTGACGGTCCTTTCCGAGCGGTATGTGGCATGGGCGCGGCCGCACTGGAGGCAGACGCCTTCGTAGGCCGGTCCATTCTAACGGTGCGGTTCCCGTACCGGTTCCAGTGCACGATGGTCTCAAGAGGCTTGCGGCTGCGGCATAGGCACGTGTTCGTGGGCCGCCGCAGGTGCGCCTGCACGTCGGCGCGCTCCACCCCAGGTCCTGCACCCGGGCCGTGGGCCCTACCCGTGCAGCGCGGGAGGCCCAGATGGTACGATGACGCCGTGGCCGGCATGCTGCAGAAGGGCGATGAGGTTCAGGTGAGCATCGACCGCCTCGCCTATGGCGGGCGCGGCGTAGGTCGCGTGAACGGACTGGTCGTGTTCGTAACCGGCAGCGCGCCCGGTGACGAGATCCTGGCGCGCGTCGTGCGGGTCAGGCGATCGTACGCGGAGGCCGAGGCCATCGCCGTGGCGACGCCGTCGCGCGATCGAGTCGCTCCCCGGTGCCCGCATTTTGGGCCCTGTGGAGGGTGCACCTGGCAGCACATCGACTACGCGGCGCAGGCCGGCGCAAAGGAGGCGATCATCCGGGAGAGCCTCGCCCACCTGGCCGGCATCCGCGAGGCCGTCGTGCGACCGATCGTTCCCGCTCCTGATCCATGGTACTACCGCAACAAGATGGAGTTCTCGTTTCATCCCGACGGCGTGTTGGGACTTCACCGGCGCGGTGACTGGAATCGCATCGTGCCGATCGAGGCCTGCTTCCTGCAATCGCCGGAGTCGGTCGCCATTGTGGAAGCGGTGCGCGCGTTCGCCCGCCGGCACGCGCTGACGCCATACGATCCGAAGACGCACCAGGGATTTCTTCGATCGCTGGTCGTTCGCGAAGGCCGGGCCACGGGTGACCGACTCGTAGGGCTGATCACCGGGCCGGGCGCGTTTGGGGAGGCCCACGCCTTCGTCGATGCCGTGCGTGAAGCGGCGCAACGGATCACAGGCATCGTCCGCGGGATCGCCGCCGGAGTCTCGGACGGCGCACCGCCGTCGGAGATCGAGGTGTTGGACGGGCGGGACTACCTGGAAGAAGTCCTTGCGGGTTTGCGGTTCCGTGTCGAGCTCACCACCTTCTTCCAGACGAACAGCGTACAAGCGTCACACATGCTGGAGCACGTCGTCGAGAGGGCGCAGCCGCTGGACGGGCGGGCGGTCGTGGACCTCTATTGCGGCGTGGGCACGTTTTCGTTGGCGCTGCGCCGGGCCGGCGCGAGCGTGACAGGAGTCGAACTGTTCCCGTCATCGATCGAGGCCGCCCGGGCGAATGCCGCGTTGAATGGGTTTGACAAGATCGCATTCGTCCCCGGTGATGCCCGGGTCATCCTGCCCAGGCTTGTGGCCGACCTCGGGGCGCCGGACGTGCTGGTGCTCGATCCCCCACGTGCCGGAGCCGGCGGAAAGGTCATGCGCAAGATCGGCCGGAGTGGGGCGCGGCGGGTCATCTACATCTCGTGCAATCCGACCACGCTGGCGCCTGATCTCAAGGAACTGCTCCCCTTCGGGTATGATCTCGTCGAAGTCCAGCCCTTCGACCTGTTCCCCCAAACCTATCATGTCGAGGCCGTCGCGGTGCTCGACAGACACGCGGAGGTGTGAGGTGACAGTCCTCGAGGCGATCAAGTCCAGACGGAGCGTACCGAAATTGCGGCCGGATGCGGTGCCCCGCACGGTGATCGAACAGATGCTCGAGGCGGCGGTCTGGGCGCCGAACCACCGACTCACCGAACCGTGGCGATTCTACGTCTTGATGGACGATGGCAAGCGGCGGTTCGCCGAGATCCGGCGTCGAGCTCGGGCCGCGACATTTCCCAATGCACAGGCCCCAGAGGCCGTGCGTGCGCTCGACAAGCTCTATCAGGATACGCTGGCAACCCCGGCGCTCATTGCCGTGACCGCGCATCGCGCCGCCAACGAGGAGCAGCGCGAAGAAGACAACGCGGCGACCTTCATGGCCGTCCAGAACATGATGCTGGCAGGCGCGGAGCTGGGAGTGGGGACGTACCTGCGCACGGGCGCAATTCTCCGCGATCCCGATGTGCGCACGTTGCTGAGCCTCGAGGACGATCGCCAGGTCGTGGGGATCGTCTATGCTGGTTATCCCGCGGATGTGCCGCAGAAGCGGCGCACCCCGGCCGCCGAGCGGACCGTCTGGCTCTAGCGCGCCGGACTGGCTCTAACGTACCGGACCAACACGACCCAGCGGTTGTAGAATTCGTCGTCGCTGATCTGGGTCTTGAGCCAGCGATCGAGGTCGGCGACCACGACGGTGATCGTCGCCACCACCGTGCCGGTCGGTCCAGTCGCTCTCACGACAATCTGGTCCAGCGCGAGCTTCGGGTTGGAGCCGGGGCCGAGGATGCGTATGACCTCAGGGCGGAGCGCAGGGAGGGTGCCATTCGTGGCGCTCTTGTACACAATGTCGGCGCGCCGGATTCCGCCCCGTGCTCGGGTATCAATGATGGCCAGCGCGGTGACACGTACTCCCTGTGCGGCCAGGGCCTTGTGGTAGTCCCAGGCCAATGCCCGGTCTAGACTGGGGGCAGGCGCTGGCATGTCGGCCGCGCCCGCGGGCGCCGAGAACGCGATGGCGGCGAGAATCAGCAGGATGGGATCCTTGCGCATGTTCTTCGTATTCGGCGGCTGGCTCGACCCTTCCTTACTGATGAGGGACGAAGAACGGCCTGAGGACGACGAACGCCCGGGCGTCGAACCGTACGGGGGCAGGAGGCGGGCCGGTCGCCGCGAACGCATCCTCTGCTTCCCACGTTGAAAGGAGCCGCCTCTGCGATGCCGCGCCCCCGCGTCTACGTCGCGCGACGCCTGCCTGATGCAGCCTTATCGATGTTGCGCGAGCAGGCCGACATCACCGTTTGGGGTACTGATGAACTTCCGCCTCCGCGCGACATCCTGCTGAAGGAGGCCGCCGCCTCTGACGGCGTCGTCTCGCTGCTCACTGACCGCGTCGACGGCGAGCTGCTCGATGCCGCTTCGAAAGTGCGGGTCGTCAGCAACTATGCCGTGGGGTTCGACAACATCGACGTGCCGGCTGCGACCGCCCGCGGCGTCGTGGTGACGAACACCCCCGGCGTGCTGACCGAGACGGTGGCCGATTTCACGATGGCGTTGATCCTGGGGACGGCGCGGCGCCTCGTCGAGGCCGATCTGTATACCCGCGCCGGAAAGTGGAAGAGCTGGGAACCGATGCTGTTCCTGGGTCAGGATATCCATGGCGCCACGTTAGGGCTGGTCGGACTGGGACGGATCGGCGCGGCGGTCGCCAGGCGCGCCCACGGATTCGGGATGACGATCCTGTACCATGATGTCGTGCGGCGCGAGGATCTGGAACGCGAGATGGGTCTCGAGTTTGCGGCGCTTGACGATGTCCTCCGCCGTGCCGATTTTATCAGCGTCCACACTCCGCTGATGCCCGAGACACGACACCTCATTGGCGCCGCGCAGTTCCGATTGATGAAGAAGACGGCGATCCTGATCAACACGGCCCGGGGACCGATCGTCGACACGCAGGCGCTGCACCAGGCGCTCACCTCGGGGGTCATCGCGGGGGCTGGACTCGATGTCTTTGAAGCAGAGCCTGTTGCGAAGGACCATCCGCTTCTCGGGCTCGGGAACGTGATCGTGGCTCCGCACATCGCCAGCGCCAGCGTAGCGACGCGCACGAAGATGGGACTGATGGCGGCGGAGAATCTGCTCACCGCGCTGGCCGGCCGCCGCCCGCCGAATCTGGTGAACCCCGAGGTGTGGGATCGGCGCCGCACCTAGCGCGTCAGTCTAGACGTCTCAGCCTTGCACGGGAGGGGAGAGCGATGAGAGGACGCAACACCGGATACATCGTCGTCGTGCTCGTGGCTGTCGCGGCCATCCTGCTGGTGATGTCCTGGCGCGGGAGGCAGGCACCGGCCCCATCGGCCGCGCCTCAGTCGAGCCAGCCTACCGGCCAGTCCCCGTCTCAACCCGCGGCTGCGGTTCCGGATCTGGGCGGGCGTGAGGTCAAGATCGGCAGCGATACCACCTATCCGCCGTTCGAGACCGTGGATGAAACTAAGAAGATCGTCGGGTTCGATCCGGACATGATGGCCGAGATCTGCCGGCGGGCCAACTGCAAGTCCACCTTTGTGACCACCGCCTGGGACGGGATCTTCGTCGCCCTGGCCAACGGCCAGTTCGACGCCGTCGTGTCAGGCGTGACGATTACCGACGAGCGCCGCAAGACGGTGGAGTTTAGCGAGCCCTATCTCAGGTACGGGCAGGTCGTCCTTGTGCGCACGGACGAATCGGTCATCTCGGGGGTCGACGCGCTCGCGGGCAAGACGGTCGCCGTGCAGACGGGGACCACGAACGACGAGAAGGCGACGGCGCTGCAGAAAGAGGGCAAGGTCGGCGACGTGAAGCGATACGAAACCTTTGCGTTGGCCGTCAAGGCGCTCATCAACAAAGATGTCGACGCCGTCGTCATCGACAGCTTTGCGGCAGACGGCTTCATCGGTGTGAGTCCCGGTCAGCTCAAGAAGGTCGGCGAGCCGTTC
>JBQTJG010000097.1:0-35199 GCA_052387355.1 Armatimonadota bacterium
TTCAGCGGCTGGTCGTGCGCGGGGGAAGGATCGATCGACTGCCGTATCCGTTCGCAGGCTGGACCGCCCACCGCACCGCGCCGCCGCTCGCCCGGACGCCGTTTCGCGATCGATGGGCGTCGCTCCAGCGACGGTCATCTCCCGGGGATCCTCAATGAGCCGAGAGATCGTGTTGGAGCGCGTGCGGGCGGCCTTGCAAGCAACCGCTTCCGGGTCCGGCGATCGTGTAGGGCATGGCGCGCACCGCTCCGACGGCACGTCCGCCGGGCTGCCGGTCCTGCCCGCGCCTCAATCCATCAGTGATCCCGTGCGCCTGTTCATCGACCGTGCGCAGCAGGTGGGTGTCACGGTCGAGAGCGTCGAGTCGATCGAGGCGGCCGCACTGGCCGCCGCGGCGATGTGCGAGCGGCAGCAGGTCCGCCGCGCCGCGACCTGGCGCTCAGCAGAGCTCGCGCCGGTGGTCGATCGCCTTCGCGATAGCGGCGTTCAGGTGCTGCTGCCGGGGGCGACCACGGACGAAGTCGCGCAGGCGGATCTCGGCGTGACCGGTGTAGAGTGGGGGATCGCCGAGACCGGAACCCTCGTGCTGGCCTCCGGCCCTGATCAGCCTCGCCTGACCTCGCTTCTTCCGCCCGTTCATCTGGCCGTGCTGCGCGCGGATCGTATCGTGCCCGATCTGGCGGCGCTGTTCGCTCAGATCGGCCCGTTGCCATCCGCGTTCACGTTCGTCACCGGCCCAAGCCGGAGCGCCGACATCGGCATGGTCCCGGTGCTGGGCGCGCATGGACCGAACCAGATGGCGATCCTGCTCGTGCAGCGGTAGGCGGTTAGACCTTCGCTTCACGATCAGCAGTGTCATGTGAACCCGATCCGACGCAGGACGATGCTGTTGCCTTCCCAGTCGAACGTAAAGCGATACCCGCGGGTGATCGCGAGGCGGTGACGGATTACCTCGCGAAGCGTTCCCGGCGAGGTCCGGGGCGGCCTGTGGTGGCGGCTAAACGCTGAGGACGTGGACGGCCGGGAGTCGTTCGCCGGGGATCACAACGGTGGCGAGAACCGGCCGTCGATCGCGGTCCATCCGCCGTCCACGAACAGCACAGCGCCGGTGATGAAGCTGCTCGCGTCTGAGGCCAGGAAGACGACCGGTCCGACCATCTCATCGGCCGACGCCCACCGGCCCAGCGCTGACTTCGCGGCGTAGGCAGCGTACCATTCCGCATCATCTTTGATCGGCCGCGTGAGCGGCGTGTCCACGACGCCCGGCGCGATGGCATTGACCCGCACGCCCTGCGGGCCCAACTCAGCGGCCAGCGCCCGCGCCATCTGGACCAGCCCGGCTTTGGTGGCGGCATAGATCCCCTGGCCTGGCTCCACGACCTGCGAGCGGATCGACGAGAAGACGATGATGCTGCCACGGCTCTGTCTGACCATGACGGTGCCGGCTGCACGCATGAGGCGAAACGACCCTTTCAGGTTCAGTCCGACGACCCGGTCGAACTCCTCGTCGGTGTATTGCAGGAGGGCTTTGCGCACGTTGATGCTCGGGGTGGAGACCAGCACGTCGAGCCTGCTGTGATTCGCGGCCACGCTTTCAACCATGTCCGTCACGCTGGCCAGACTGTTCACGTCGACGTGAACGGCTTCCGCAGCCCCTCCAGCACTTGCGATTTCATGGGCCGCGGCCCGCGCGCCGTCGAGGTTAACATCTGCGCAGACGGTGCGCGCCCCGTGCGCCGCAAGACCTTTGGCCGCTGCGACACCAATGCCAGACCCGGCTCCCACCACGACGGCGACGCGGCCGTCCAGCCGGAACATCTGCTCATACATCACGATGATGCCTCCCCCAGGAAGTAGACGATCGAGGCAGCGTACAGCCGCGTCGCCTCGACGAGTTCTCCAATCTCTACATACTCATCCGCTCGATGAGGAGTCTCCCGATTGCCGGGCCCGATGGTGACGATGGGGATGCCCGCCCAGGCGTGTAGGAACGTCCCGTCGGTTGAGCCGGGCACGCCCCCGTAGCGCGGCTCGCGGCCGAGCGCCGTGCGGCAGGCGCGCTCGACGGCGCGCACGATCGGCGCATCCGGCGGCGTTTCGGTCCATGGCCGGTCTTCGACGAGATCGAGGGTCATCTCAACCCGTGGGTCGAGCTCCTGCATCTGCGCGGCATGAGCCTGCAACACAGCCATGACGGCAGCATGCTCCTGCCCTGGGATCGTCCGGATGTCAACGGTCACATGCGCCTCGCCGGCCATGACGTTGAACTGCGGCTCGCCGTACACGGGGGCGCGGATCGTCGTGGGGGTGATCCAGGGTAAGCCCAGGAACCGATGAGCGCCATGGCGCTGTTGCTGGCGCGCTTCTTCTTCGCCCAGCCCGAGGATAAATCGCGCCGCCCACGGGATCGGACTCACGCCCGCATAGGGCATCGCGCCGTGCGCCATCGTGCCTCGGAATGTCGCCAGGACCCGCATCGCGCCCTTCTGATGCAGACAGATCTCGTTTTCTTCGGGCTCACACACAAGGGCGGCGTCGAAGCCCTGCGCGTGGCCTCCGTTGATGAACGCCTTGATCCCCAGCATCATCGCTTCCTCGTCGACCACCGCCGCGATCCGCACGCGGCCCGGGAGATCGGGCGCCGCGCCGCGGACGGCATCGAGCGCGATGATCGCTGCGGCCAGCCCGCCCTTCATGTCGCAGGCCCCGCGACCGTAGATGCGGCCGTTCTCGACGACCGCGTCGAAGGGGCGATGCCGCCAGGCGCCGTGATCGCCCTCGGTGACGACGTCGGTGTGTCCCTCCAGGATCAGGCCGCGGCCGGGACGACCGGAGTCCCAGTCGGCCACCACATTGGGACGGCCGGGCGCGGCGATGTGGATCGAGACGGCGAGACCGCGCGCGCGGAGGTCGTCGGCCACGAACGAAGCCACCGCAGCCTCGGTGCCCGCAGGATCGCCGGGCCGGTACACGCTGGGGATGCGGACCAGGTCGCGCGTCAGTCGGACGACGTCGTCCGCGACCACCGCCGCCGCGGCGCGGCCGGCCAGCACGCCAAGCGCGCGACTGTTCGTCTGCCTCAGGACGGGCCTCGCCGCAGCCGCGGATCCAGAAGATCGCGGAGGCCGTCTCCAAGCAGATTCCAGCCGAGCACTGCGGCCGCGATCGCCACCCCGGGCCAGATCGCCATCCAGGGCCCGACGAAGAGGACGTCGCGCGCCTCCTGCAGCATCCCGCCCCAACTCGGCGTCGGCGGCTGCGTCCCCAGTCCTAGGTAGCTCAACGACGCCTCGGCCAGCACGGCGCCCGAGAACGCCACCGTGGTTTGAATGAGTAGAGGCCCCCCGATGTTGGGCAGGATATGCGCAAGGAGGATCGGCATGTCTCGGGCGCCAAGCGCCCGGGCCGCCACCACATACTCCTGTCCCCTGGCCGCGAGTGTTTGCGCGCGCGCGAGCCGCGCGAAGACCGGGATCAACACGACCCCGATCGCCGTCATCGTCTGCAGATGCCCGGGGCCGAGCGCCGCGACGACCATGATCGCCAGCAGCAGCGCCGGGAAGGCCATCAATCCATCAATCGCGCGCATGAGGATCGCGTCGACCCGGCCGGCCTGGTACCCTGAGACCAGACCCAGCGTGACGCCCGCGCCGGCGCCGATGATCACGGCCACGGCACCGACGATCACGGCCACGCGGCCGCCATAGAGGATGCGGCTGAGCACATCGCGGCCGAGCCTATCCGTGCCTAGTGGATGTGCAGGCCCCGGCGGCGCCAGCCGTCCCGCTGGATCAATCGCCGTGGGATCGTACGGTGCGAGCACCGGCGCAAGTGCGGAGAGCGCCACGATCAGGCAGACGAGCGTGCCTCCGACCAGAAGCGGAAGATTGTAGCGTCGTTTCCGTCGCGTGAGCGGCGTTCCCGCGATGGCGCGCACGGGCTGCCAGGACCGCTGCTCGGTCAGCGCCATCAGTCGTACGTGATCCTCGGATCCACCGCGGCGTAGAGGAGATCCATGATCAGATTCAACAAGGCGAACATGATGGCGATCGTGATAACCGCGCCCTGCACTACGACCAGGTCGCGCGAGTAGATGCCCTGCAGGAGCAGCCGCCCCAAACCCGGCAAGCCAAAGACCTGCTCGATCACGATGGTACCGCCCATCAGATAGCCGAGCTGCAGGCCGGCGACCGTGAGGACCGGGATCAGCGCGTTGCGCAGGACGTGACGCCGCAGCACAAAGCCTCCGGCCAACCCCTTGCTCCGCGCTGTGCGGACATAGTCGCGGTTCAATTCGTCCAGGACGGATGCGCGAACCAGGCGCACCAGGGCTGCCGCGCGCTCGGTGCCAAGGGCCAGCGCGGGCAGCACGAGATGCCGTCCCCACTCGATCGGGTTGGTGCGGAGTGCGGTATAGCCTTGCAAGGGAAAGATCGGGACCGCCGCGGCGAGACCCAACAACAACAGGATGCCCATCCAGAATGTCGGAACGGCCAGACCGAGCTGCGACCCCGCGAGCACGGTCAGATCGACGGGCGACCACGCACGCCGGGCCGCCACGACACCCAGGGGCATGGCCAGGACCACCGCCACGAGCATCGCGCCGAACGCGACCGACAGCGTGACTGGGAGGCGCGCCGCGACCAGACGGGCAACGGGCTCGTGGTAGCTCACCGAGGTGCCGAGATCGCCTCGCGCCAGATGACCGAGCCATTCCAGGTAACGCACGACGACGGGCCGGTCGAGCCCGAACTCCCGACGCAGCCTGGTCAGGTCCTCCGGCCGGGCGTCAAGGCCGAGCATGATCTCGGCGATGTCGCCGGGGATGACCTGGAGCGCGATGAATGTGACGGTGGCGACCACGAGGACCGTGGGCGCCACCGTGAGCAGCCGCCGGACGACAAGCGGCATGCTATTTGAGCGTCTTACGGAAGTCGAACGTATCGATGGCGTAGAGCTGCCGGAGGTCCCGCACGCCGCTCCGCGTAGCCGTGTACAGCACCGGCGTGCCGAGGAAGACCATCATCGCATCCTCGGTCATCTTCTTGAGAGCCTCGGCGTAGATCCGCTTGCGGTGCTCGGGATTCGTGGTGATCCGGCCCGCCAGGATCAGGTCAGCGACCTTCTCGTTGTCATACCTGACATAGCTGGCCGCAGGATCGCCAAACCCCGCAAGGCGTCCATCGGGATCGAGCTTGCCCGTGTGCCCGATGATCGTCAGGTCATACTCGCCGCCCCGGAAGATGCGCGACAGCCAGAATCCCCACTCGACCACGCGCGGCCGCGCGGTGACGCCCGCCTTCGCCAGCATCGCCTGGATCAGTTGTCCGGCCTCGATGTGCGCCGCATATGGTTGGGGCAGAGCCAGATCGAGGGTCAGACCCCCTCCAAAGCCCGCCTCCGAGAGGAGCCGGCGCGCGCGCTCGGGGTCGTAGGGATACGGATCACCCATCTCGACGTAGAAGGGACTGACCACGTCCATGAACACATTGGTCGGGACGGACTCCTCGCCGTACGCCGTGCGCAGCACTTGCTTCCGGTCGATGGCATGCCACAGCGCCCGGCGAACACGAACGTCGCGTAGCGGCCCGCGGCTGTTGTTCATGGCGAGGACATTGATCAGGCTGGTCACCTGGCGAATGATCCTGACATTGGCGTTCGCCCGCACGCGCGGCAGGTCGAGGAACCCCACCACGTCCACGGCGTCAAACTCGCCGGAAAGCAGGCCTGCCACCTTCACCGCCGCCTCGGGCACGAACCGGATCAGCACCTCGCGGAGTTTGGGTTCACCCCTGATGAAGTAGCTGTCGAACCGGGTCAGGCGGATGAACGAATCGCGCTGCCATTCCGCCACGGTGAAGGGGCCGGTGCCGACAGGCTTCGTCGCGAAGTCTTGCTTGCGCGCGATCAGGTCCGCCGGCAGGACCGCGCCCCATCCCTGGCCGAGCGACGCCAGAAACGGCGCAAACCGCTCGCTGAGCGTGACACGGACGGTCAGCAGATCCACCACATCGACGGAGCGGATCGCGCCAAAGTCGCTGCGCTTGGGCGAGCGCGTAGCCGGATCGAGAATGCGTTCCAGCGTGGCCTTCACGTCGCCGGCGTCAAGCGTCTTGCCGTGATGGAAGCGGACGCCCGAGCGCAGCTTGAAGGTCCAGGTCAGGCCATCGCTCGAGACCGTCCATGACTCGGCCAGCCCAGGGACGAGCCGGCCGTCATCGTCAGGCTCGACGAGCGTATCGTAGAGGCTCTTGTTCACCTGGAACGCCAGCGTGGCCGAGGTTGCCTGAGGATCGAGCGTATCAGGTCCCCCTGACAGGGCAAAGACGAACCGGTCCCGAGGCGACTGCGCGGTGACCGGGCCGCCCGTCGCCACCAGGGCGCCAACGAGCGCCAGCAGCGCCGCTCTCCATGCCCAACGGGACATCTGGCCGCGCGGAGTTCGATCCTTCATACTCGTCCCCTCCTCACGGTGAATCGTGTCATGATGCGATCCAGGGAGCGCCTGCACGCGTCGAGCGAAATGTGCTCCAGGACCACGGTGCGGACTGATGGCGGCAGATCCTCGGCCAGATCGACGACCCTGGAGACCTCACCGTCGCCCCAGGCCAGGTGATCATCGCGCCGGCCGTGATTGTCGCTGACGTGGACGTGCACGACGTCTTGATCCTTCAGCATGGCGTCGAGCACGGGCCGGCCGGCCAGATAGGCGTGGCCGAGATCCAGGCAGAGCCGCAGGGCCGGATGGTTCACGCTTTCAAACACGTGTCGCAGTTCCTCATAGGTCACGCCGTACCCGAATCCGATCGGCCGCATGCCTTCAGCGAGGGAGATTGCGGGCATGTTCTCCAGATAGATCTCCACACCCGCGGCCTGTGCCGCCTCAGCCAGATGGTGGAGCGACGCGATGGCATGCGGCAATCCCTGGTCGCGAGGGAACACAGCCTCATAAGGAGGGCTGCCAGGATGCACGACGACACCCGCCGCGCCCAACCGCGCCGCCTCTGCAATGGTGCTCAGGATTTGGCGCACCGACTCCTCGCGGATCCCTGGATTCGTGCTCGCGATGTTGATCCCGAGGATGGGCACGTGCAAAGACAGCAATGATCCGTTCTGCCAGGGCACAGGCGCGGGCCAGGCGTGGGGAGGTTCGCACATCACTTCGACACCGACGCCGAAGCCGATGAGGTCAGCGGCGCTCTCATGCAGCGGCCGTCTGATCGCCGCGAAACTTGATACGCCGATCTGCATGCCGAAACGCTCCCCTGGATCCCGGCCAGCCGAGTCCGTCACCATCATACCACCGGTGCAAGACGATCGACCTCTGAGTGGTGCATCAGAGTCCCCCTACCTGAACCGGCCCCGGGCGCTAGGGAGAGGAGGGTTCTCCGGCCCGAGCGCGAACGCTCATGCACGGCTGTTCACGGGTGAATATTTGTTCATGCGGCTTCTGACGAGGCTCCACGCGCTGGAAGAGGATGGACGCCCGATCCGGGTGGCCGTCATTGGCGCCGGGCAGATGGGCAACGGTCTGGCGCGCCAGGTGGCGCACCTGCCGGGCATGCGCCTGGGGGCCCTGTGCGATGTGGTGATTGAGCGGGCGGTGGCCTCTGCCGCCCAGGCCGGGGTCGGCGCCGAGATGGCGGACACGCCATCCGATGTCGGGCGGGTGCTGCGCGACGGCCATGCCGCGATCACTCGGCGGGCGGACTGGATCGTCAGCGCGCCTGAGATCGACGCCGTGCTCGATGCTACGGGCGATCCCGACACCGGGGCGCGGCTTGCCTTGACTGCGATCGGCCGGCGGAAGCCCTTCGTCACCATGAACGTCGAGGCCGATGTCACGGTCGGCCCCTTCCTGGCCTGGATGGCGCGCTCAGCAGGCGCCATCTACACGGTCGCCGCCGGCGACGAACCCTCGGTGCTCTGCGAGATGGTCGACTTCGCCCGCGCGATCGGCCTGGAGGTCATCTGCGCAGGCAAGGGCAAGAACAACCGCCTCGATCGCGCCGCCACCTTCCGGACGGTCGAGGCCGAAGCCGTGGCGCGCGGCATGAGCGCCCGCATGCTGGCCTCGTTTGTCGACGGCACCAAGACCATGGCGGAGATGGCGGCGCTGGCCAACGCCACGGGCCTCCAGCCGGACCGCCCTGGCCTGCATGGCCCTCGGGTGAATCTGGTCGATCTGCTCACCACGTTCATTCCATTGGCTGACGGCGGCCGGCTCCGAAGCCGCGGCGTGGTGGACTACGCGATCGGCGACGTCGCGCCCGGCGTCTTTGTGATCGTCACGACGTCCAGTGAGCCGGTCCGCCGCGATCTTGCCTATCTCAAGGCGGGCGACGGGCCGTACTACCTGCTCTACCGGCCCTATCACCTGGCGAGTCTTGAGGCGCCGCTCTCGGTCGCCCGCGCGGTGCTGCACGGTGAGGTCACGATGGCGGCGCTCGGCGCGCCGGTCGCCGAATGCGTGGCCGTGGCGAAGCGCGATTTGCGAGCGGGCGATGTCCTCGACGGGATCGGCGGTGAGAGCGTCTACGGCATGGCCGATACCGCGGCCGCAGCCGTTGCGGCCCGCATGGTGCCGATCGGCGTTGCGCACGGCGCCGTGGTGAAACGAGACGTGCCCGGTGGGGTCGTGCTCACGGACGACGATGTCGCACTCGATGAACGGTCGACCATCGTCCAGTTGCGCCGGCTGCAGGAAGCGATGGTCCGCGATGGGACGCTTCCCGGGATCCCCCAGGCCCCGGTGGGCATGGTGGAGGTCGCAGGGATGTCACGAGGGGCCGCATGCTGATGGCGAAGGTGGCGGATCTCTACTACCTGCGCGATATGACGCAGCAAGAGATCGCCGAGCGCCTGAGGATCTCCCGTCCCACGGTGTCGCGCCTGTTGCAACGGTCGCGCGCCGAGGGCATCGTGCGCATCGAGGTGATCCCGCCTGAGGGCGCCCATCACGGCCTCGAGCGCGAACTCGACGAGGGGTTTGCGCGGCGCGCGGCGATGGTCGTCACTGGGCTGGAGGCGGCCGCCACCCCGCGCGCGCGGGGCCGCGCGACGGCCGGCTACCTCGACCGCGTCCTCAAGGGCGGGGAGAAGATCGGCGTCTCGTGGGGCACCACGCTCCGCGCCGTCGTCGACAGCCTCCGGCACAGGCCGCTGCAACCCACCGTCGTCCCGCTGGTCGGCGGGGTGGGACAAATCAGCGCAGGGATCCACGCCAACGACCTGGCGCATGGAATCGCCGCGGCGCTTGACGGGCGGGTGCATCTCCTGCATGCGCCGGCGATCGTCACCAGCCGCGCTGTTCGCGAGGCATTGTTGTCCGACGCCGGCATCGGGCAGGCGCTGGCGCTCGCTCGACACGTCGATGTGGCCCTGGTTGGCATCGGCGCGCTGGTGCCGTCGTCGACGCTCGTGCGCAGCGGTTACTTCTCGGCCGAACACCTGGCCGCGCTGCGCCGCCGGGGCGCTGTGGGGGATGTCTGCACACGGGCCTTCACGATCGACGGTCAGCCTGTCGACGGCGCGCTGGAACGCCGCATCCTGGCGGTCGAGTTGAGCGACCTGCGTCGGATACCTGCCGTGATCGCCGTGGCGGGCGGCCTGGCCAAGGCAGAGGCCATCCACGGCGCCCTGCGCGGCGGCCTCGTCGGTGCGCTCGTCACAGATCATCTGGCCGCGCGCGCGATCCTACGGGCGGCGGCGCGATGAAGGCGCTGGCGCTTCCGACGGACCGGCTCATCGGCATGCTGCGCACGATGCTGCTGATTCGAAGCTTTGAGGAGAAGGCGGACGAGCTCTTCGCCGCCGGCCGCGTGCATGGGACGATGCACCTCAGCATCGGGCAGGAGGCTGTGCCCACGGGCACCTGCGCGGCGCTGCGGCCCGACGATTACATCCTGAGCACCCACCGGGGGCATGGACACTGTCTGGCGAAGGGCGCCGACATCCGGCGCATGATGGCGGAGTTCCTCGGCAAGGAGACCGGCTACTGTCGCGGCCGAGGCGGCAGCATGCACATCGCCGATGTTGAGAGCGGCAATCTCGGCGCCAACGGCGTCGTCGCCGGCGGCCTGCCGATCGCCACCGGCGTCGGCCTGTCCATTCAGATCCGACGTACCGGCCAGGTGTGTGTGGCCTTCTTCGGCGACGGCGCCGCGAACGAGGGCGCCTTCCACGAATCACTCAACCTGGCGTCGATCTGGCGCCTGCCGGTCGTGTTCGTTTGCGAGAACAACCAGTACGCGATGTCGATGCCGGTCGAGAGGGCGATGAACGTCGCGCCGATCAGCCAGCGGGCGAGCGCGTACGGCATCCCTGGACTGACGATTGACGGCATGCGCGCGCTTGACGTCTGCGAGGCCGCGCAGGTTGCGGTGGACCGCGCGCGGGCCGGCGAAGGCCCCACGCTGCTGGAGTGTGTGACCTACCGGTACAAGGGCCACAGCAAGAGCGACCGGCAGCGCTACCGCACCCGCGAGGTGGTCGAGGCCTGGCGCGCGCGCGATCCGATCATCCATCTCCGCGAGAGTCTGATCGCCGACGGTCTGCTCTCCGCGGGCGCGGCGGATGGGTTGGAGCAGGAAGCCCGGGCCGCCATCGACGAGGCGCTGCGCTTCGCCGAGGCCAGCCCCGAGCCCGACCCGGCGACGCTGCTGGACGGAGTGTACGCGTGAACCGCGAGCTGACGTACGCCGAGGCGCTGCGCGAGGCCCTCCGCCAGGAGATGCAGCGGGACGAGCGTGTGGTCCTGTTAGGCGAAGACATCGGCCTCTACGGCGGCGCGTTCGGCGTGACCGATACGCTCATGGAGGAGTTCGGCCCCGAGCGCGTACGCGACACGCCGATCTCCGAGGCCGGCATCACCGGCTGCGCCGTCGGGGCTGCGCTCACCGGCCTGCGTCCGGTGCTGGAGATCCAGTTCATGGATTTCATCACACTGGGCATGGAGCAACTCGTGCTGCAGGCGGCCAAGATCCGGTACATGTTTGGCGGGAAGGCGAAGGTGCCGATGGTCCTGCGCACGCCGGGCGGATCAGGGACCGGCGCGGCCGCGCAGCACTCGGAAAGCCTGGAAGCCTGGTTCGCGCACGTGCCGGGCCTGAAGGTCGTGGCGCCGTCGACGCCGGCAGACGCCAAGGGTCTGCTGCTCGCGAGCATCCGCGACAACAATCCGGTGATCTTCGTCGAGCACAAGCTGCTCTACCGCACGCGGGGCGAGGTGCCCGAAGCCCCCGAGCCCATCGGGCTCGGCGTGGCCGACGTCAAACGGCCCGGCACCGACGCGACCGTGATCGCGACCTCGGTGATGGTCTCCCGCGCGCTTGCCGCCGCCGCGCGCCTGGCCGAAGAGGGGATGAGCGTGGAGGTCATCGATCCTCGCACACTGCGTCCCCTCGACGGCCAAACAATCACGGACTCCGTGCGGAAGACCGGCCGCGCCATCATCGTGTATGAAGGGACCAAGACGCTCGGCATCGGCGCGGAGATCGCCGCGCTGATCGCCGAGAGCGACGCGTTCTTCCACCTGCAGGCGCCGATCCTGCGGCTGGGCGGGCAGGAGTGCCCGATTCCATACAATCGGGGCCTTGAACGCGCGGCCGTGCCGCAGGAAGATGACATCGTCGCCGGCGTGCGGCAGGTCATAGCGGCATAGAATGCCCACGCCGGTGATCATGCCGAAGTTGGGCATGACGATGGAGGAAGGGACCGTCCTCCGCTGGCTCAAGGCTGAAGGCGATCGCGTCAAGAAGGACGAGCCTATCCTGGAGATCATGACCGAGAAGGTTGATATGCTGGTCGAGGCGCCGGCGACAGGCGTCCTGCGCGGGATTCGGGTCAAGGAGGGGGAGGTCGTTCCGGTCACCCAGGTCATCGCCCACATCCTGGCCGAAGGGGAGGCGCTCACAGCAGAGGCCAGCCCTGCAGGCCAGGTGGTTCCTGCGGTACCGGCCGCCCGTCGCCTCGCACGTGAAGCGGGCATCGACCTCCGGCGTATCGCCGGCAGCGGCCCGGGTGGGCGCATCACTGAAACCGACGTCCGCGCGGCCATCGCCCGGCCCGGCGCGCCGGCACACCAGGAAGAGCAAGCCGCCGTGATAACAGCATCGGCCGCGCGCGAGACCGAGCGCCGGCGCGTCATCGCGCGCCGCACGGCGCAGAGCGCGCGGGAGATTCCCCATATCTATCTCCTGCGCCCGGTGGACATGACGGCCGTCGCCGCGGTGCGCGGCGAGGCCAGTTACACCGCGGCGGTCGTTGCGGCGGCCGCCAGGGCACTGCGAACGCATCCGGCCCTACGCGCGTCCCTGGATGGCGACGCCATCGTCGTCCACGACGCGGTTCACATCGGCGTCGCGGTCGACACGCCTGCCGGTCTCGTCGTGCCGGTCGTGCGTGACCCCGACAAGAAGGACCTCCTCACCCTGCACCACGAAATCGACCGGCTGGCCGGCCGCGCCCGTGATGATGACCTGAGCCTCGACGATGTCGCGGGAGCCACCTTCACCATCAGCAACTTGGGCATGTTTGGCGTGCACGCCTTTACTGCGCTCATCAATCCGCCGCAGTCCGCCATCTTGGCCGTCGGCGCCGTGGCGCCTCGTCCGTGGGCCGTCGGCGAAGCCGTGATGGTTCGGCCCGTCTGCGACCTGGTGCTGGGCGTTGACCACCGCATCGCCGACGGCGCGGCGGGCGCGCGATTCCTGGATGACGTCTGCCGCCGCCTGGCGGTGATGACCGCCGGAGGCTGAGTGCATGGGGGTTGGCCGGACCGTCGGCGAGCGCTACGAGGTCGAGCTGTACTGCGGCCGGTGCCGCCGGACCACCGCGCATCTGGTCGCCTCCGGCACCGGTGGGTTGTCGCAGGTTCTGTGCGTCGCGTGCGGACGGGCGGTGGCCGTCCATACGCTACAGTTCATGGAGCGGTACGTCGACAGCGTCGTGCGGCGGCTGCTGGCCAAGCCGTTTGAGATCACCACGGAGTTCGCCCGCCGCCCCCGCGACTTCATCACGTCGCTTCCCGGCCGGGTGCTGACCAAGCCCTTCCGCGTGGCCGCCGAACTGCGCGCCACGATGGACATCGTACGCCCGCGACGCCAGCCGGCGCGCCGGAGAGTCCCGGCGCTCCCGGCGACGCCGGGGGAGCTGCCGCCGGCCGAGCGCCACTGCCAGGTGCTGCTCAGTGCGCCACTGCTGTGGGCGCACGACGCCGTGGAGATTCTGGACGCGGCTCGCAGCCTTGGCTACGATGGCGTGGAGGTCTGGGCCTATCAGCTCCTGCGCGACCGTGTCGATCCGGCCGAGCTGGGCGTGCACGCACGCACGCGGGGACTGGCGCTTACGCTGCACGCCTTGAGCTGGGATCTCAATCCGTCATCGCAGCTCGACGCGATCCGGACCGCGTCTCTGGACGCACTGCACGCGTCTGTCGAGATGGCGGCGCGGCTGGGGGCCGGGATGGTGGTCATGCATCCGGGCCGCACGACCGATCCGCACGACGCTGTCGACGTCTACTGGGCCAGGCTGGTCGTCGCGATCCGCGAGGTCGCCGACCACGCGGCCGAACACGGCCTGCAGGTCGGGGTCGAGCACATGGAGCCGCGCCAGGGCGAGTTTGTCATCACCGCCGCCGACATCAATCACCTGGTCCGCGAAGTCGACCGGCCCCATGTCGGCGCGGTGGTGGACGTGGCCCACATCCCCTGGGGTGAAGACGAACCGGCGTTCATCGCGCAGGTGGAGCGCCTCGTGCACGTGCACCTGAGCGACGCCGACGAGACCCGGCTGCATCTCCCGTTGGGCCAGGGCGCCCGTGACCTGAGCCGCGTCCTCACAGCCCTGCATGGATTCCGTGGGGCGATTACCCTGGAAGGGTTTTCGATCGGCGCCGGCCGGGATCTCGCCCGCTGGAACAAGGCGCGGTTTGAGGAGTTGTGGCGGGAATCGATCGCCGCCCCCTCGCACGCGTGAACCCGTGACATCTGAAGGGAGGAACATCGGCGAGTCGTTTGCGTTGCTCGTAATGGAGACGTAGGCGCGTTGTACGTCACGTGGACCTGTAAGGGGGAGGAATCATGAGGATGACGATCGCGCTCGTGGTCTTGACGTTGATCCTGGCGTCGATATCGACGTCGCAATTTGCCGCCGCCGGTCCGACGGCCGGCGGAACGATCACCCTGTATACCTCTGAATCCGACGACGATGTTAACCTGATCGCCGGCGACTTCATGCGGCGCCATCCTGGAACGCAGGTCAAGATCTTCCGTGCAGGCTCGGGGCCGGTTATCGCCAAACTCCAGGCGGAGATGCAGGCGGGGAAGATCCAGGCCGATGTGATCTGGTTCGCCGACATCGCGTTCTTCCAGGACCTGGCCCGCAAGGACCTGCTGGAGCCCTACGCCCCGCCGACGGGCAGGCGCGCGAGGGGGCAGTTCCACTATGAGGGCAACCGGTTCCATGAGGTGCGCCAGATCTTCAACGTTGTCGCTTTCAACACAAACCACGTCAGGTTTCGCCCGACGTCCTGGTGGGATCTGACACTTCCGCGCTACCGGGGCCGGGCCGGGATGCCCAGTCCCTTCGTCTCGGGCGCGGCGTTCTCACATGTCGGGACATTCGCCAGCATGCGCGAGTTTGGTTGGGACTACTACCGCAAGCTGAAGGAGAACAACGCGGTCATCCTCCGGAGCAACGGCGATGTGATCCAGAAGCTGGCGTCCGGCGAGGTCAGCATCGTGCAGGTCGTCGACTTCTTCGTCCGCAACCTCAAGGCTCAGGGCTCGCCAGTCGATCACGTCTGGCCGTCGGAGGGAGCCGTGCTGGTACCCACGCCCGTGGCGATCATCAAGGGCACGGCCAACCCGGATGGCGCGCGCGCGTTCATCAACTACCTCTACACGGCCGAGGCCCAGCGCCTGTTCGTGCAGCGGTCGTACATCCCGGTGATGCCTGACATCGCGATGCCGCCGGGGACCCCCGACGTCAGTGAGTTGAAGATCATCCAGACCAACCTGGGCTTCATCGAGAAGAACCGCGAGGAGATCAAGAAGACGTTCAGCGGGATCTTCGGGATCGAGTAAGCGGATCGCGATGGAGACGGCCGCCATCCCCGGGGTGCGGGCGGGCGGGCGGCAAGTCGCGCTGCGCGCCGGCGCGCTCTTCGCGACCGCCGTGGTGGCCGGCGTGTTGCTGGTACTCGTGCTCTACCCGTCGGCCGTCCTCGTCCTCCAATCGTTCGTCGTTGACGGGCGGCCGTCACTCGGCCACTACCTCCGCATCTTCCGTGACAGCGCGACCTACCGTGTGCTCGCCAACAGCCTGGTCGTCTCGACGTGGGCGACCGTCGGCGGCACGGCGCTGGGCGTCATCCTCGCCTGGCTGACCACCCGTACCGACCTCCCCGGCCGCCGCGTCTGGCGCACGCTGCTGCTCTTGCCGTACATGATCCCGCCGTTCATCGGCGCGATCGCATGGGTCTACCTGTTGGGCCCGGTCGGCTACGTGAACCAGGCGTGGATGGCGCTGACCGGGTCGTCCGATCCATTGTTTGTGATCTATGGTCCGACCGGGATCATCCTGGTGCTCATCCTCTACGGGTATCCCATCGTCTACCTGGCCGCGCTCGGCGTCCTGGAGCGGATGGACCCGGCGCTGGAAGAGGCGGCCCGCATGTCCCGCGCGAGCCGCTGGCGTGTCGTTCGGGATGTGACGCTGCCGCTCGCCCTTCCTGGGGTGCTGGCCGGCGCGTTGCTGCTCATGATGTCCGCGCTGGCCAACTTCGGCATCCCGGCGGTGCTCGGCTTCCCGGCGCGCTATTTCGTGCTCACCACGCGCATCTACGCCACGATCCTGAACTTCGACGTTCGGGACAACCTCCGGATCGCCGCCGCGCTTGCGATGTGGCTTGTAGTCATCGCGGCGGTGCTGCTCCGCCTGCAGCGGGTGCTGCTGGAGCGCCGCCGGTTCACGGTCGTGGGCGGCCAGGCCGGCCGCCGGCAGCAGGTGGCGCTCGGCCGGTGGCGCCATCTACTCGTCGCAGCGCTGGGCCTCTTCATCGTGGTGAGCGTCGTGTTGCCGTTTACGGCCGTCGTGCTGACCTCGCTGGTCCGCGCCTACGGCCTGCCGCCGGTGCGCGAGAACCTGACGTTCCAGCATTATGCCACCGCGCTCTTCGGGATCCCGAAGGTGCACCGCGCGCTCATCAACAGCCTGATGCTGGCCGCGGGGTCGGCCACCGTGATCGCCGTGATGGCGGCCGGCATCGGGTACATGCTCGCCCGCACCCGCATACGCGCCGCCGCCATCCTCGACCTGTTGATCACCATCCCCTTTGCGATCCCCGGCACCGTGGTGGCGCTGGCGATGATCCTGGCCTGGGTGCGCCCGATCCCGCTGCTAGGGATCCGGCTCTATGACACGATCTGGATCATCCTGCTCGCCTACGTGGCGCGGTTCCTGGCATTCGGGGTGCGGACCGTGGCGGCCGGGCTCACGCAGGTGCACGAGTCCCTCGAAGAGGCGGCCCGGATCAGCGGCGCCCGCCCGCTGCAGGCGTTCCGGGACGTCGTCCTGCCGATCATCCGACCCAGCCTGGTCGCGGGGTGGTTCCTGGCCTTCATCCCCTCGGTCGCCGAACTGACCCTTTCGATTCTGCTCTTCTCGGTCGGCAACGAGACGCTGGGGGTGGTGATCTTCGGGCTGCACGATGAGGGGAAGATCGCGCTGTCGGCCGCCCTGGCCGTGCTGGTGACGACGCTACTGGTGGCGATCAACCTGCTGACGAGGAACCTCCTGAGCGGCGAAGGCAGTTTCTAACTCGTGGGGCGCCGGCATCCGCCAGACTCGACGACGGTGACAACGTCCGGCGGAGATGCCGCTGCGTAGTCGGGACCGGCCGCGAGGAGGGCATCGAGGTCCCGCGTTCCCCACAGCGCCGCGATGCTGCGGACCCCTGCCCCACGGGCCGCCTGGACATCGAAGGCAGCGTCGCCAACCATGAACGCCTTCTCCGGCTGTCCCCCAAGGCGCTCCAACGCTGCCAGTACGGGTTCCGCCGCGGGTTTCGGAGCCCGGACATCCTGCTCGCTCACCACGGCGACGACGTACCGGTCAAGGTCGAAGTCCTGGATGGCCCGAGCCGTCGTGCGCCGGCGCTTCGAGGTCACAATCCCCAGACGGCATCCGCGCCGCTTGAGGGTGTCAAGCATCTCGAGGACACCCGGGAAGAGCGCTGCCACCCGCTTGTGGTGAGCGTCGTAATATGCGACGTATGCGTTGATCAGCTCGTCGGTCCGCGTGCGATCGATACGCTCGAACCGCGCGCGCAGCGGCGATCCCCATCGCTCCAGCACGTCGCCTTCCGTGAGTTCTCTGTTCAACACGACGCGGCAGGCGTGGCGGAAAGACTCGAAGATCAGCGTGTAGGAATCGAGCAGCGTGCCGTCCAGGTCGAACAGGACCGGCGTCAGCGTGGACGCCATGCCGCTCAGGACCGGTCCGTGAGATCGGCCAGGCTCGGGACGCCGCCGAGACCCCGGGCGGTCCGCACCGCGCGCCGCACCGACTCCGCGACGACCCGCGCCGCGGCTTCGCCGATTCGGATCAGGTCGACCTCGGTGGGCGCCTGCGCAGACACGGGTCCTTGTCCGGTCGCCAGGACGAACACGGTGTCGCCATCGTACAGGGTGTGCGACGGTATGATGGCGCGGCTGAGGCCCGCGTGGCCCTGCACCGCGACGCGCCACGCATGCGCCTGGCTAAGCGCGGCGTTCGTGGCGATCACGGCCAGTGTCGTATTCGTGCCGAAGCCGACAAGCGGCGCCTGCCTGAGTAGCGCGTCTGCCGTTCGGACGAAGGTGCCGTCCGGCGCTCGCGCGCCGGCGATGATCTCGCCCCGTTCGTCGATGATGTCGCCGAGCGCGTTCACCGCGGCCAGCGCGCCGACAACGATACCGTCACGCAGCGTTACGCTCCACGAGCCGACGCCGCCCTTCATCGCCCCTGCGATCGCCAGCATCTTGCCGACCGTGGCGCCGGTGCCCGCCCCCACAGAGCCTTCTTCCACGGAGTCCGTGGACGCAGCCTCGCACGCCTTGCACCCCATAGACGGGTCGGGGCGCGCGCGTGGATCGCCCACCGCGAGATCGAATAACACCGCGGCCGGAACCATCGGCACGCGCGCCACGCCGACGTCATAGCCGACCCCGTGTTCCTCGAGGTATCGAACGACGCCGTTCGCCGCGGCCAGGCCGAACGCGCTGCCGCCAGCGAGCAGGATGCCGTGCACCTGCTGCACGAGGTTGCCGGGATCCAACGCATCCGTCTCCCGCGTGCCCGGCGCGGCGCCCCGCACCTCGACGCTCGCGACCGCGCCGGCCTCGGCGAGCACCACTGTGCAGCCCGTGATGCCGTCGAAATCGGAGGCGTGCCCGACGCGAATCCCGGGGACATCGGTCAGGGATGGCATGCCGGTCCGTTCAGTCAACGGGATGCGAAGATGCAGACCCAGTCTTATAGAATGATACGACGCCGGATGGCAGTTCCTCTTGGAGGTCGGACGACGTGTGGCTATCCGATCGTCTTGCGGTTCATCGGACCGGTCCGCTCATCAGCTCGCGGGAGGCTGTGACGGTCAGCGACCCGGAGAGGTACTCCTTGGACTCCATGCGGACATCCGTGACGATGCCGACGACATGGATGGTGAAATGAGACTCGGATCGTATGCTGGTAGGTCCATGTGTCCCAGGAGCGAATGGCGGTGCAGATGGCCGGCCGGCCGCGGTACTCGCGAGCAGCGCGGAGGCGATGAAGGGCGCCGAGGCAAGCAGGAAGGCCCGAGTGAGTGTTTCAGGAGGTTGCAACGTGGGAGAATGGAGAGAGCGCATTTCGATAGACCCCAATGTGTGCCATGGCAAGCCGTGCATCAAAGGGACCCGGATCATGGTTTGGATCATCGTCGATTGCCTTGCCAATGGTGACTCAGTAGAAAGTGTCCTCGCAGCTTATCCGTCACTGACTCGCAAGGACGTTCAAGCCGCGCTGGCCTACGCCGCTGAGATGACGCGCGAACGGGTCCTTCCGGTGGAAGTAACTGGCAAGCCGTGAGGTTGAAGCTCGACGACCCATCGGAGAACAGGACCTTGCTGACGATCCCATCAGCGGCCCGAGTAGGGGCCGTAATCGCTGCGGCGCTGTAGGGAGCCGATCATGGCCCATGTGAGAGGGTCCATTCTGATCCGCGCTCCAATTGAGAAGGTCTACGCGTACCTCAGCGATCTCCCGAGGATGTCGGACTGGTGCGCTCCTGTCGTCGAAGCCCGATGGCTGCATCGGACTTCAAACATTGTGGATTCCAAAGCCGAGATGGTCGTCAAGGTCGCGGGCGAACGCATCCCGTCGGAAATGGTTGTCCTCAAGGCAGATCCTCCACATCACTTTTCGGTGCGGGCCATCACGGGTGTCATGGGCACCTACACCTGGACGCTTGAGCCCGCCCCAGGCGGTTCTCTCGTCACTCGGACAATCGATTGGGCGCTCCCGCCGAGTATCCTCGAATATGAGATCGAAGCCCTCTATTTCGAGCGCACGCAAAAGCGGACGCTCGATCAAGACCTCGAGAACGCCAAGGCTGTGATTGAACGAGAACTGGAGGCGACGTGATGGAGGATCATCGGGGGATGGAGCGTGCTCCGCTGGTATTCTCAGGTGCGGACTTCGGCTCCGCCGACGCCTGTCCCGCGGCAACGTGTCGTGCGCGGTCGAGCGCCGTGATCTGATCTCCTGCTCCCGACTTCCATTGCAGTACCCGATCCAACACTTGCAGCGACTGTGGAGGCGCGTCCTGGAAGTGGACCTCCAGGCCGGCGCCCCGCGCATTGGCGAGGAGATCTTTCAGGACGAGGGCGCCCGTGAGATCCACCCTGCCGAGCCCGCCCAGGTGGATCATGATGATGCGGGCGTCGGGATGCTGAGCGAGGAAGGCCAGGAAGGTCTCCTCCATCCGGGGCGCTGACCCAAACCAGAGAACGCCCCGAGGCCTCAGGTGCAGCGTCGTCTCCTCCCTCCACGCGTCCATGCGCAGCGGCAGCTCCCTCCATAGGTGAACGCCGACGGCCAGCAGCACCCCGAGCATGATCGCCTGCTCCACGTGTGGGACCAACCCCCCGGTGAGCAGAACGGTGGCCCCGGCCACCACGGCCTGGGCCCGCGACAGCGACCACAGCCGCGCAAGATCCCGAAACCGCAGCGAGTTGAGGATCGCCCCAATGACAATCGCCGCCAGGACCGATTTCGGGAGATGCTGCAGCACCGGGGTGAGAGGCAACACCACCAGGACGGCCAGGCCACTGACGGCGCCGCTCCACGCGGTTTGCGCCCCGGCCAGCCGGTTGAGGGTGCTCCGGGAGAACGATCCGCCGACCGGGAACCCGCCGGCGACGCCGCTTGCGAGGTTTGCGATTCCCTGGCTGACCAACTCGCGGTTGGGATCCCAATACCGCCGTTCCAGCGCCGCAAGCGTGCGGGCGATCGAGGCGACCTCAGCAAATCCAACCAGGGCGATCACCGCGCCGGGCAGCAGCAGAGACGGCAGCGACAGCCATGGCAACCGCAGAGAGAGCAAAGGAAGCGGAGCAGAGAACGAACCGACCTTCGGGCCATCATATCCGAGGATGAACGTAAACCCGATGCCGGCAAGAACGGCCAGCAGCGCCCCCGGGATGCGATGGTGGATCTTCCGGCTGGTAGAGACCAGGATGAAGGTGACCGCTGTCAGTGCCAGCGCAGCGAGATCCCACGACGCGGGATGCGCCAGCGCGGCGATGGCGGAGCGCATGATGCTCTGTCCTGTGCTCTCGATGCCCAGCAGATGGGGGAACTGCGACGCGGCGATCACCAGACCCGCCGCCGTCGTGAACCCCATGAGCATCGGGGCGGAGATCAGGTACGCCACCACGCCCGCACTCAGCAGCCCGAGCGCGAGCCGTACGAGCCCGACCACCAGCGCCAGCAGCGTCGCCGCCGCAACAAACTCAGGCGTCCTCGGCGCGACCATCGACGCCAGCGCACCAAAGGTGAGGAGCGCCACCATGGCTGTCGGGCCGTTCTGGAGATATGGGGACGAGGCGAAGAGAGCCGCGGCCACCGCCGGGATCGCGGCGGCATACAGCCCATGATGGGCCGGCACGCCGGCCAGCTCCGCGTACGCCAGCGACTGGGGGATGAGCACCAGCGCCACGGTCAACCCGGCGACCACATCCGCCAGCGACGGAGGGGGAACGTGCGGCCGTGCCCGCAACCTCATCGCGCTCCAGATCGCCTTCACGGTTGCTGGAGACCACCCTGTCCCACGAACTCCGCTGCGGCACTCCACGTCGCCTGCCCGTGCTCGCGCGCGGCGTGGTCGCGCAGTTCCTGCAGCATCTTTGCGGTGGTCTCAGCCCGGTCCGCCCAGAAGCGGCCGACGGCGCTCGTTGCTATCGTCAAGCCGCGATGCCGGGCGGCTGCGTCCCACGCGTATCGCGCAAGCCAATGCAGCATTCCAGGCGGATTCTGGACGAGCAGCGCGCGCAGGACGAACGCGCGCTCACCCAGCCGCAGCCCCAATTCCACCTGCCTCGCGGCGCGGGCCAGATCCGCGCGGACGACTATCAGGCCGCTGCGCACGGGAGCGAGCAGTCCTCGCAGGAACGCATCCGGTCCGCAGTCGTCCGGATGGGGCAACGCGGGCGCCTGGCGGAGGTGGAGGGGGAGACTGTCCGCCTGACCCACCTCGGAGATCTCTGCCGCCAGGGCATCATGCAGCAATCGTCCCCAGGCACGGTACGCGGGCGGGGCGATCTCGTCGAGCCTGTCCAGGTAGGGAAACAGCCAGCACGCGAGATGTTCCCACAGGCACGCCTTGCGGGTCTGTCCCCATAGCAGCCGACGGGCAGGATCCACTTCTGCTTCGTGTGCCTCGACGATCGACGCATAGAGAGCCAGAAGCGTGGCGAGGTGATCGGGCTCGGCGGGCGGGGTCTGCTTGAGCGCGCGCCACACACCTGCCACGCGATCTTGCGCTTCACCTCCCAGCATGCCTTCCTCCCCCAGATAGACGGAGGCGTAAGGGTAGAGCTGGAAGAGGAACACCTCCGAATATTCCATGGGAGTCGGCGGTCCTGGGAGGTCGAGCAGCGAGGCCAGCCGAGCGTGTTCTTCTGACGGCGGTTCGGCCAGGGTTGCGAGGGCGCGGAATAACTCCACGTCAGCCCTGTGTCTTCACGGGGGTGGCGCCTTCGGGGAGGCGATACACATCTTTCGGTGGTTTCAGCGGCCGCATCAGCCAGTAAGGGCGGCGCGTGCCGTCGGGAGCATGGGTGAGCGCAGGGCGTGTGAACGACAGCCACCTGCGGTATTCTTCTCGGGCCTTCTCCGTGTCCACCACGATCTCGCCGTACCGATCGGCGGGCTCGGCCTTCTTGACCCACACCCCCTGGTGCCAGCAGTGTTGGCCTGAGATCGGATCGGGATGCACCGGGAATGTCAGGTTCTGATGCACGCCTACGTCGGTCCACCAGATCTTCAACGTGTCGGGATCTGCGGACGGATAGGGTCCCACGCCCTGCCGGCGCGCCATCGCCCAGTGACTGCTGTCCTGCGTGAGGTCGACTGTCGCCATCATCTGGCGCTGCCCCACGTCGGACAGCTTCCAGCGCCCCATATGGTGGCTGCAGGCGACGACGCCGGGGCGGATGCCTTCGGTCACCCAGGCCTTGGCGACGAAGTAGCCGATCTCGGTCTGCACGCGCGCAAGGTCGCCCGTTGCCAGCGCCAGGCGGTGGGCATCGGTGGGATGGATCCACAGCGGATTCGTGTGCGCGATCTCGTTCAGCCACTTCGCATTTGCGCTGCGGGTGTGGATCTGCACCGGCAGGCGGAACGTGGAGATCAGGACCATCTGGTCGGGTTCAAGATTGTCCGGGTGGACATGGCTCTTGATGTACCCTGGCAGCGCGTGCTCCGGCCACCCCCACTCCACGAGCGTGCGCGAGTAGAACTCCAGCCGGCCGGAAGGGGTAGGGAACCCTCGACAGATCTTTCCATCGACCTCAACGCCCGCCGGCCGCCGTCCCTCCGCATCGGGCTCGGGCGTGGCCTGCGGTACGATGTTGGGATCAGGCGGCTTCGGCGTCTTCGTGTAGACTCGACCGAACCGATTCACCTGCGTGTCCTGAAGCTCGGACGCCGGGATCTCCTGCTCGTGGAGAGCGCCGACGCCGCTGCGGATCTCAAACGCTCCGTACCGGCGCATGTAGGCGAGCGGTGACAGACCTTCGGCCGCGGCTCGCTCGGGCAGACCGGGCACAGAGTGCTCGAAGATGTACCCGTAGTATTCGTCGACGGTCAGCCGCTGGCCGGGATGCGTCTGGGATTCGAAATAGCGGCGGATGCCGAGCGACCCATCCGGATCGATCCGCCACGACAGTTCCATCCAGAATTCGTTCTCTTCCCAGACCTCGCCGGGATTGACCTGGCGGGTATCGGCGACCTGCTCGCCCAATCGCTCTCGTGCGGTCCGGAGCACGGGCTGACGAAAGCCGATCCACTGTCCATCGTACTGCTCGTAGGAGTGTAGATCGTGCCGCTCCGAGCCATGGCCCATCGGGAGGATATAGTCGGCGAAGAACGCTGTTTCGCTCCATGCGGGGGTCAGCGCGACATGCAGGCCGACGAGGCGGTCATCGGTCAGGGCCTCGATCCAGGAAAATCCGTCGGGATTCGTCCAGACCGGGTTGTACACCCGGGTGAAGTAGACATCGACGCGCCCACGCCCATCCTTCAACAGATGCGGGAGCAGAAACGAGAGTTCGTTGAGGGCGAGCGGGTATTCTGCGGGCCAGGTGAGCTCGTTCCACTGGCGGGGGTGAGGCGGCGTGTAGATCGGTTTCGGCACGAACTTGTTCCAGGCGTTTGGATAGGTCCCGCCCTCCGTGGCCACCGCGCCGAGGAGCGCATTCAGTAGAAACAGGGTCCGCGCGACCTGCCAGCCTCCCAGGTTGCCGGCGGCGGCGCTGCGCCAGTTGTGCGTCGACAGGCGCGTGCCGGCGGTGGCCACCACTCGGGCGATCTGTTCGAGCACGGCCGCGTCGACGCCCGATTCCCGGGCGGCAAAGGCAAACGTGTACTCTGCGTACAGGGTCTTCAGGACCTGCTCGAAGGTCTCGAACGTGGGGTCGCGCCGCGGATGCTCATAGGTCAGATACTCATGCCAGTTCCACCACCGGCGGACGAAGTCGGGGTTGTACAGGTTACGCTGGATCAGGTAGTTGGCGATGGCCAGCAGGATCGCGGCCTCAGAGCCCGGCCGGGGCGAGATCCAGTGATCGGCGTGCGTCGCCGTATTCGACAGCCGGGTGTCGAAGACAATGAGCCTGGCCCCGCTGGCCTTTCCTTCGATGACGCGCTGCGCGTGCGGGTTGAAGTAGTGGCCTGACTCCAGGTGGCTGCTGATGAGCAGGATGACCCGGGCGTTCGCATGGTCGGGGCTGGGACGATCCAGGCCCATCCACAGATGGTAGCCCGCGCGCGCGCCGCTGGAGCAGACGTTCGTGTGTGAGTTGTGGCCATCCACGCCCCAGGCCGCCAGCACCCGCTCGGTGAATCCATCCTCACCTGGCCGCCCCACGTGGTACATGACCTCGTTGCGCCGGTCTTCCTGAATGGCGCGCCGGATGCGGCCGGCGATGTCGTCGAGCGCCTCGTCCCACGTGACCCGCACCCACTTACCTTCACCGCGGCGGCCCGCGCGCTTCAACGGGGAGAGGATACGGTCGGGATCGGTGACCTGATTCAGCGTCGCCGGGCCCTTCGCGCAGTTGCGGCCGCGTGATCCGGGGTGCTCGGGATTGCCTTCGAACTTGCGAACCTGCAGGGTCTCGCGGTCGACGTAGGCAAGCAGGCCGCACGCCGATTCGCAGTTGAAGCAGGTGGTGGGGACCAGCATGAAGCGCCGCTCCACCTGCGTCGGCCATGCCTTCGAGTCCAGCTCCACCCAATCGTCCCACCGTTCCTTGGGCGGAAAGGCGGCCAGATGAATGCGGCTTGGACCTGGATAAAACGTCTCGCCGCGTGCCTCGACCGCGGCCCGAGCGGCTGAGACCCGTGTATTGAGCGCCTTCAGATCCATGACTGCTGACCGTTCATATCTGATCGCGAGTCTGTGCCGGGGCGCAGGCCCGGTCGTGGCGTCATGAGAGCGGCACCGATTGGCCTGCTTGCACGTACGCGTGCTCATACGCCAGCAGACCCCCAAGGGCGGCTGCCGCCGCCAGCGGTCCCGCCCACGGCGCCAGCACGGCGAGCGTGCTCAGGAGCACTCCCGCCCAGAAGGGCGTGCGGTAGCGTCCCCGGATCATCTCCCAGGCTGCCAGACGAGCGTGGGCGGTGGCGTGCGGCAATGTGGATTCGCCGGCCAGCATCAGCAGGTGGATCAAACTGGCTCCTCCCAGTATCCACAGCAGCGCGCCGACCAGATCAGGCTGCAGCCAGATGGCAAATGGGATGAGGGCGGCGGCTCCGGCGAGCATCGCCTGCACGAGAAAGTGCGGAGGCAGTAGCGGGTTCTGCCACAGATCCCGTGCCTTCGCCTGGGCGAAGAGATATGCGGTGTATGCCGCGGTCATCGCCGCCAGCGGAACCCCGGGGATCGCGAGGATCCGCTGCCATCCGGGCCGGTTCACCGTCGCTGCCAGGAAGTGGAGCGCCAGCACGACCGCGTATGCGGCGATGATGAACGCACCCCGGACGAGCCAGCTCTTCCATTGCGGCCGCGTGAAGATGTAATAGAAGCGCCGCGGATGCCCGAGGTCCCAGACGAGCAGCCCTCCGGTGATCGCCAGGAACACACCGGCCAGCACCGGGGCGACCCACTGCCACAAGGCGCTGCTCCACGAGAGGCGTCCTCCAAGGATCATGAGCAGCGGGATCAGGTACGCGCCTGCGGCGATGCCCTTCGTCCACGTGTACAGGCTCACCCGCCAGTCCCACGGCGCCCGGTGCGGGACGTCGTAGCTCAGGAGCGCGGCGGCGGAGCTGTTCCACGGGCCGGGATGTCCGGACGTCACCTGATCCGGGAGGCGGCCTTGCTCGCTCCACATGAACAGCCCTCCGGAAGGACGCCGGGCCGCAAGCGGATCGAGCGTGGCCTGATGCGCGCCCTTGTAGAACAGCTTGGGCAGCGTTTCCTTCTCCGGACGGCGCACGGCCACCGGCTCGCGGTTGATGATCTGCGCCACCTTCGAGGTCGGATCGTTCAGGTCCCCGACGAGGATGGCTTCCGTCGGACAGACCACGACGCACGCGGGCTCGAGCCCCTGATCGATGCGGTGCGCGCAGAAGTTGCACTTTTCGGCGGAGTGGTCGTTGGGATTGATGAAGATAGCGTCGTAGGGGCACGCGGCGATGCAGGCCTTGCAGCCAATGCAGATGGACTTGTTGAAGTCCACGATGCCGTCGGGCCGTCTGTACATGGCCGTCGTAGGACAGGCGGCGGCGCAGGGCGCATCGTCGCACTGATTGCAGCGCGTGACCTGAAAGGCCCGGCGGGCCTGCGGGAAGATCCCGACGTCCACGTACTTCACGTAGGTCCGGTGCACAGAGAGCGGGACCTCATTCTCGGACTTGCACGCGGTCGAGCAAGCGTGGCAGCCGATGCACCGGGTCTGGTCGATCACCTTGGCCCACTTGATGACGCCAGGTGCAGGAGTGACTTGTTGTTGGAGCGTGTCCACCATCGCCTCCTGTCTCGGGGAGTCGTCTTCTGGATCACGCGAGAGTTTGCCTTCCGACCAGCAAGCCTCCCTGATCTTGGTGTCGAATCTCCCAGGGAACGAGTCCAGCCTGATTCTCACGAGCCGGAGGCCAGTGGAAACGTGTCGAGGCGACGTCCCTTCTCGTCCGCCTTCGAAGCGCCGGGGTACCGGTGGCTGTGGCTGAACTCGCTGTTCGGGTCCGTCGCCCTCACCGTGGAGACGCTCAGCCACGGGTGGTTGGTCCTGCAACTGACCGACTCGCCCTTCTGGGTAGGCGTCGTCGCAGGGGCCAGGGGGATCACCCAGTTCGCCTTCAGCGTTCTAGGTGGGACGATCGGAGACCGCGTGGATCGGCGCCGGATTCTGCTCATGACTCAGGGACTGCAGGCATTGGGCATGACCGCGCTGGCGTTCCTGGTCTTGAGCGGAACGGTTCGCGTCTGGCACGTCGTCGCGTTCGCAATCCTCCAGGGCTTCGTCGGCGCGATCGAGCAACCCACGGCCCACGGTTTGATGTACGACCTGGTCGGCGGGGAACGGCTCCTCAACGCCAGTGCGTTCCGCTTCATGGCCGGGAGCCTGGTCCGCACGGTCGGTGCAATCGCAGGCGGCTACATCATCGACAGGTTGGGGGTGGGTCAGAATTATCTACTCGCTTCGGGGGCGCATCTGACAGGCCTGGGCTGCATGATGCGTCTTGCGATGCCGGTGGTTCCCGCGAGGCCCACAGCGCCACTCGTGACTGCGGTCGTCGAGGGGCTGAGGTACGCGCGACGTACCCGTCGGATCCGGCAGTCCCTCTTCCTGAGCGTGATCATCGAGGCCTTCGGGTTTTCGTATAACTCCATGCTGCCGGTGATGGCGCGCGACGTCTTGCGCGTCGGCGGGGTGGGTCTGGGGTACCTGTCGGCCGCAAGTGGATTAGGTCAACTGGCGGCCACATTGTTCGTCGCCTCCCGCGGCCATCTACTCGACAAGGGCCGGCTCGTCGTGGTTTCCGCCCTCGGATTCGGGACCGCGGTCGCCCTGTTTGGTCTTTCTCCGTGGTTTCCCGCTTCGTTGCTTCTTGTCGCCGTCGTCGGGGGCCTGGGGAGCGCGTATGACGCAGGCATGGCGACCCTCTTGCTGACGGCGGCGTCAGACGAGATGCGCGCGCGAGTTCAGGGATTGTACTTCTCAACGATCAGCTTCAGTCAGGTGGGCGGCTTCGGGGCCGGGATCCTCGCGACGATCCTGGGCGCGCCGGTCGCGCTGGCCGCCGGCGGGTCGATCGCTGCCGCGGGCGCCCTTGCGCTGCTCCGGAGCGTGCGACGCCTCAGCGGGCCCGATGGGTGAGAGGGGTATTGACCGGATTCCGGTCGAAAGCTTGGCACGAGGTGGACAAGGTCTCTCCAGGATTCGGGAATCTCGGGGCTGCGAGGTCTGACTTGGGTGCAAGGTCCGTCACCGGGCTCGAGAGGTTGATCGCCGACCTACGGGCGCTGCTCGGCGACAGAGTGTCGACGTCAGCCGCCGTGAGAGAGCATCACAGCCGGGGTGAGACATACCTGCCGCCGCATCCCCCTGACGCCGTCGCCTTTCCCGAGACGATCGACGAGATCTGCGCGATCGTCACGCTCTGTGCACGCCACCGTACGCCGATCATCCCGTTTGGCGCCGGCACATCGCTCGAAGGCCATGTGGCGGCGCTCGAGGGCGGTGTCTGCATCGATCTGACCCGAATGAACCGGGTGCTGCGGGTGAGCGCCGAGGATATGGACGCCACGGTCGAGGCGGGCGTCACGCACCGGCAGCTGAACAGGCACTTGCGGGGGACCGGGTTGTTCTTTTCGCTGGATCCCGGCGCCGACGCCACGATCGGCGGCATGGCGGCCACACGCGCCTCGGGCACGACCGCGGTGCGCTACGGCACCATGCGCGAGATCGTACTGGGGCTGACCGTCGTGCTCGCCGATGGCCGCGTCATCAAGACCGGCGGCCGGGCCCGGAAGTCCGCATCCGGGTACGACCTCACGCGGCTGTTCGTCGGTTCTGAAGGGACGCTCGGCGTCATCGCCGACGCGACACTGCGGCTTCATGGTCTCCCCGAGGCGGTTTCCGCGGCGACCTGTCCCTTCGCGACCATCGAGGGTGCGGTCAACACCGTCATCACCACCATCCAGTTGGGCATTCCGGTCGCGCGGATCGAACTGCTCGATGAGGTGCAGATGGACGCGGTGAACCGGTACTCCGGGCTCGACGGTCCGGTGGCGCCGACGCTGTTCCTCGAGTTCCATGGCCCCAGCGAGCGCGGCGTCGCCGAGCAGGCCGAGATGGTGAAGGAGATCGCCGCAGACCAGGGCGGCAGCGAATTCCAGTGGGCCATCGATCCCGATCAGCGCGCCAGGTTATGGAAGGCCAGGCACGACGCCTACTTCGCCACACTCGCGTTGCGGCCCGGATCGGTGGCGGTCACCACCGACGTCTGCGTCCCGATCTCGCGGCTCGCCGAGTGCATCGTCGAGACGAAGAAGGATTACGCCGCGTCCTCGCTGACTGTGGCTTTGGTCGGGCACGTCGGTGACGGCAACTTTCACCTGATCTACTTGGTCGATCCTGACAATCCGGCCGAGATGGCTGAGGCCAAACGCCTCAACGAGCGCATGGTCATGCGGGCGATCGCCATGAGCGGCACCTGCACAGGCGAGCACGGCGTCGGTTATGGCAAGATGGGGTTCCTCGAGGCCGAGCACGGCGAAGGCTTGAGCGTCATGCGGATGATCAAGCACGCGCTGGATCCGCACAACCTGATGAATCCCGGCAAAATGGTGCGGTTCTGAGGTACGATGGTGTGGCGGAGGAGAGACAGTGGGCCTGACCCATGTTCGGGTAAGGGTCGCGAATCCGGCGGCACCTCGGCGCGTCACGAGGGTAGTCTGCCTAGTCGACTCCGGCGCGGTGTACTCGGTGATCCCGGCGGTCACGCTACGGCGCATTGGAATTACACCGCATTCGACCAGAACGTTCACCCTCGCTGACGGCACACAGATTGCACGTCGGAGCGGCGACGCCGTGTTCATCATGAATGGCCGTCGGGGCGCTCTCCGGTCATCTTCGGGGAGCCGGGCGACAGCAATCTGTTGGGCATGGTGTCGTTGGAGGCCCTCGGGTTCTTGCTGGACCCGATCCGGCGCGAACTGCGTCCCCTGCCGCTGATGCTGGGATAGCGGCGACGCTCTAATCGACGCATGGACCGTGCCGACCTGATTCGCCGCCTCCAGGCCATCGTCGGCGAACCCTACGTTCTGCATCGACCCGATGACCTGACTGTTTACGACCAGGACGCCCTGATGGTCGCGCGCCACACACCCGACCTGGTGGTCCTCCCCGATACAACCCAGCAGGTGGCCGAGGTCGTCCGGGTCGTGCGCGAAGCCGGACTGCCGATCATCGCCCGCGGCGCCGGTACCGGACTCGCGGGGGGCGCGATCCCCGAGCTCGGCGGCGTTGTTGTCGCGCTGACCCGAATGGCGCGCGTTGATGTCGATCTCGAGAGCCGGATTGCCGTCGTGGAGCCGGGCGTGGTGAACGCGGAGCTGTCGGCCATGCTCGCGCCGGCCGGGCTGTTCTATGCCCCGGATCCCGGCAGCCAGGTGGCCTCGACGATCGGCGGCAACGTCGCCAACAACTCAGGCGGGCCGCACTGCCTGGCCTACGGGGTGACCAGCAACCATGTGTTGGGTTTGGAGGTCGTCCTCCATGATGGGAGTGTCGCCTGGGTCGGTGGACGCGCCTGGGACGCGCCCGGCTATGACCTGACCGGCCTGCTGGTCGGTTCGGAAGGGACGCTGGCTATTGTGACCAAGATCATCGTGCGCCTGATGGCGAAGCGCGAGGCGGTGCGCACTCTGCTGGCGATCTACGACGCGATGGACGCAGCCTGCGAGGCCAGCTCGGCGGTCATCGCGGCCGGCATCGTGCCCGAGGCGCTGGAAATTCTGGACGGCGTATCGATGCGGGCGGTCAACCAGACCCTTCACGCGGGATTCCCGGAGGATGCCGAAGCGGCGCTGCTCATCGAAGTAGAGGGCGTGGCCGAGGCGGTGCCGCTGCTGATCGAGCGGATTGAAGCCATCTGCCGCGCCCAGGGCGCGCGGCGGATTCAGACCGCTGCGACCGCCGAGGAGCGTCTCGGGCTCTGGAAAGGGCGCAAGCACGCCTACGGATCCCTGGGAAGGCTGGCCAAACGGGCGATCATGCTCGATGTCTGCGTCCCGCGCTCGCGGCTGCCGGAGATCATGCGAAAGGTCCTCGAAGCCGGACAACGATGGGACGTGGGGGTGTCCAACTTCTTCCACGCCGGGGACGGCAACCTCCATCCCAACCTCCTGTTCGATTTTGACGACGACTCGCCGGAGTTCGTGCGCGTCATCTCCGCGACCGAAGACATCATGCGCGCATGCGTCGAGATGGGCGGGACGATCACCGGCGAGCATGGGCTCGGCCTCGAGAAGCGCGAGTATCTCGGGTGGATGTACAGCGACGATGACATCGCGGCGATGAAGCAGGTGAAGCGTGTCTTCGATCCCTCTGGCGCACTGAATCCCAACAAGATGTTCCCCACAGGGCAGCCGGTGCACGGCGACCCGCGCGGCACGCCAGTGGCCGGCCTGCGGTCTTGAGGCGACGATGAACGACGCGGTCGCCCCCACGCTCGAGGCGTCGGGCCCTGGAGCCGCATCCCTACCCGGGCCCACGATGCCGTGGATTCCCGAGATCGACGCCTGCATCCACTGCGGCCTGTGCCTTCAGCAGTGTCCGACCTACCGTGTGACGCACCTTGAGGCCGAGTCCCCGCGCGGACGGATCTATCTGGTCAAGGCCGCGTCCGAAGGCAGGCTGGAGATGACGCCGAGCGTCGCCGGGCATCTGTACCTGTGCCTGATGTGCCGCGCCTGTGAGACCGCGTGCCCGTCAGGCGTGCAGTACGGCCGGATCGCCGAGGCGGCGCGCGAGGTACTGGGGCCTCCGGGTCCACCCGCGGCCAGGGCGATCACGCGCTTCGCACTGCGCCACCTGATGCCGCACCCGGGAAGGCTTCGCTTCGCCGCCCGGCTCATCCGGTTCTTCCAGCGCAGTGGTCTTGCGGCGCTGGCGAGCCGCGTGTCGCCCTTGAGCCTGCGCCGTCGCGTGGCGCTGCTGCCTCAGGTGTCGGCGCACTTCTACGCGTCCGCGGCCGAGGTGCTGCCGGCGATCGGCGAACGGCGCGCGCGGGTCGCGTTTCTTTCCGGCTGCGCGATGAGCCTGTTTCTCGCTGAGATCAATGAGGCGACCGTGCGCGTGCTACGCCGCAACGGGTGTGACGTCGTGATCCCGAAAGGGCAGGCCTGCTGCGGCGCGCTCAACACGCACAACGGCGAGGCAGGCAGCGCGCGGGCGATGGCCAGAAGAAACATCGACGCGTTTCCCGTGGACATCGATGCGATCGTCACCAACGCCGCGGGCTGCGGCGCGGCCATGAAAGAATACGGCCACTTGCTGAAAGACGACGCAGCGTACGCCGGTAGAGCCGCGCGGTTCGCCGCGCTGGTGCGTGACACGGGCGAGTTTCTGGCGGGGCTCGGCCTTCGTCGGACACCGAAGTCCCGCCAGATTATCGTGACCTACCAGGACCCCTGTCATCTCGCACACGGACAGCGGGTGCGCGCGGAGCCCCGGGCGCTGCTGCGGGCGATTCCCGGTCTTGACTTGAAAGAGATGGAAGGATCCGACCGATGCTGCGGCAGCGCAGGCATCTACAATGTGCTTCAGCCCGAGATGGCGGAGACGCTGCTGCGCGAGAAGATGGAAGCGATTCGGGCGACCGGCGCGCCGGTCGTCGTGGCGCCGAATCCTGGATGCATGATGCAGCTTCGCTACGGCGCAAAGCAGTTCGACGTCCCGGTCCGCGTTATGCACTTGATGGATCTGCTCGATGAGGTGTGCGCGTGACCGTCGAGGCCGCGGTCGCCGTGATCCACCGGCTCGAGTTGCTGCTCGGCTCTCAATGGGTGACAGTCTTCGACGCGCCCGCACGGGCGGCCGATGCGCCGAGATGGGTCGTCGATGGAATCGCCCCGCGCGCGGTGGTCCGGCCGGCGGATGCTGAGCAGATCGCCGCTGTGTTGCGGCTGTGCGCGGAGTCGGGCGCTGCGGTCGTGCCCTGGGGTGGAGGCACCGCTATGGGCGTGGGGAATCCGCCGCGCGCTGCCGACGTGATTCTACTCACCGAACGGCTGTCGCGGATCGTCGAGCACGACCACTCGAACCTGACGATCACCGTCGAGTCAGGCATCACGCTCGACACGCTAGGCGCGGCGCTGGCCGCCCACAATCAATTTCTTCCGCTTGATCCTCCGCGTGCTGAGTCGGCGACGGCCGGCGGTGCGGTTGCGGTGAACCTGCATGGTCCCCGACGCATGCGCTATGGCGCGGCCCGCGACCTGGTGATCGGCCTGGGCGCCGTCCTGACCGGGGGGACGGTGATCAAGGCGGGCGGCAAGACGGTCAAGAACGTGGCCGGGTACGACATGTGCAAGTTCTTTGTGGGATCGATGGGGACGCTCGGCGTGCTGACCGAACTCACCTTCAAGGTCTCGCCGATGCCCGAGATGTCGAGGACCATGGCCGTCTGGGGCGCACACCTACCGGCCCCCGCGGCCCTCGCCCGCCGCGTTCTGACATCGCAATTGCTCCCGTCCGCGGTCACCATTATCAACGGCGCCGCATCGGCGTCGTTCGGACGCGGCGCGGCCGGTCTTCTCGTAGCGGTCGAAGGCGTGGAAGCGGCCGTGGCGCGGCACGAGCGCGACATCACGGCGTGGGCTGCAGATGCAGGGCTCGACCCCGAGACGCTGGCAGGCGATGACGAGCGGGCCCTCTGGCAGGCGGTCCGTGACTTTGGATGGACCGCGGCGGCCGCGGTCCGGCTCACCGTGCCCCCGGGCGAGGTGGCGGCGTGCGTCGCTCGGTTGACCGCGGCGTTTCCTGCGACGGCTGGCATTGTCGCCCACGCAGGAAGCGGAACGATCTGGATCAGCCTGGAGGCGGCCGACCTGACCCCGGCGACGCGCCGCACCCTGCACGACCTTGTCGAACGCCATTCAGGGAATCTTCTGATGGCCCGCGTCCCACACGCCATCAAGACCGAAGGCGACGTCTGGTCGCCGCAGCCGCACCCCCGTGCGCTCGACGTCATGCGGGGATTGAAGCAGTCATTCGATCCTTCGGGGATCCTGAATCCAGGTCGGTTCGTCGCCGGGATGTAACACTCACCTCGGCCGGGCCATCACCAGGGTCCAGTAGATCGTGTACCGCCCAGGGCCTCTTCCCCAGGCAGCGCCGGCCTCAGTGAAATCGGCGGTCATGATGATCGCACAGTGCCCAGAACTCCCCAGCCACGCGGCAACGACTCCTTGGGAGGTCGCCTGCCCACCGGCGACGTTTTCCCCGACGCTGGCCCAACGATACCCGACTCGATCCACTCGCTCCAAGTGCGTGCTTCCGTCCGAACCTTGGTGGCCGACACCGCCGTGAATGGCCAAGTCAAGGGCGTGGAGCCGGGCCGCCCAGGCAATCCGATCGTTCCAGACCACCGGGGGGGCCGCCTGATAGCGCGTGCCGCCGCAGGTTCGGGGTGCGGCGCGCGCGGTATTGACCAACTGCACAACACGTTGATCTTGGCTACTGCTTGTTCCGGCGACTTGAGGGAGAGGCGGGAGACCTTGAGCAGGAGGCCCCTGCGGCTCGCGAAGTCGTTGCGACAATCCCTCGGCCGGCACGAGGGAAAGACCGATCAGGAGGAGCATGGTAATGACGATGCCCTGCCTCACGGTTCAAGCCATAACATAGATCGCGCTACCCGGTCAATTCCTCGAATACCAGCCATCGGCTATAATCTGCCCGGGACCGATGCGACGCCTCACACTCGCGCTCGCCTTCCACAATCACCAGCCGGTCGGCAATTTCCCTTCTGTCTTCGAGCAGGCGTACCGGCAGGCGTACGAGCCGATGATCGCCGCGCTCGAGCGGCATCCCACGGTTCGCGTTGCACTCCACTACTCCGGCCCGCTGCTCGACTGGTTTGAGGAGGCCCGTCCCGATCTGATCCCGCGCATCCGCGCGCTCGTGACCCGCGGCCAGGTTGAGATCATGACCGGCGGGTACTATGAGCCGATCCTGCCAATCATCCCCGATCGCGATAAGCACGGGCAGATCCTCAAGTTGACCGAAGCAGTCAAGACGCTTTTTGACTATGATGCGACGGGGCTCTGGTTGGCGGAGCGCGTCTGGGAGCCCCATCTTCCGCTGGCGCTCGCGAAGGCCAGGGTCGCGTATACGATCGTTGACGACACCCACTTCCTGCATGTGGGCCTGACCGAGGCCG
>JBQTJG010000098.1:0-2805 GCA_052387355.1 Armatimonadota bacterium
GCTCACCGCGACCGCGCCGAGCAGCACCGCGAAGAAGCCGCCCCCGAACAACAACCTGCGCTAGCTCGCCGCCTACTGCCACGAACGCATGAGGGCCGGGAACACGGAGCCCAGCCCCAGCGCTGCCGTGAGGAAGCCCAGCCCGATCTCGCCGCGATGGAGGACGTACTTGTCGACCAGCGGCAGCGTCACCGTGAAGTTGTAGCCGAACGTTCCGACGATGGCGACCAGCACGACGATGAGGAACGCGGCCGGCGTGCTGAACACGTACGCAAGCCCCTCGCGCAGCTCCGCGAAGATGTGGAGTCCGGACGCCTCGCGCCGCTCGATCGGGTGCATCTCCGACATGCGCATCATCGCCAGCGCGAGGACGACCGGAATGAAGCTGAGGCCGTTCAGCAAGAACGCGCTCTTCACGCCGGCAGCCGCGATGACGAAGCCGCCGATCGCGGGGCCGGCCAGTCGCGCGGCGTTGAACATCCCTGAGTTGAGCGCGATTGCGTTCATCACGTCCCGCTTGCCAACGAGCTCGACGACGAGTGCCTGCCGCGCCGGCTGCTCGAACGCGTTCGCCATGCCGAGCATCATGGCGAGCAGGTAGATGTGCCAGAGCTGCACGTGTCCGCTCCAGACCAGGACCGTGAGCGCGAACGCCTGCGCCATCGCGACGCTCTGCGTGAGGAAGAGGAAGTTGCGCTTCGGCACGCGGTCCGCGATCACGCCGGCGAACAGCACGAAGAGCGTGATCGGCAGGAACTGGAGAAACGTCACCGTACCAAGCGCGACCTTCGAGTCGGTGATCTGCAGCACGAGCCAGGCCTGCGCGATCGTCTGCATCCAGGTGCCGCTGAGCGAGACCATCTGGCTGAAGTAATAGAGGCGGTAGTTGCGATTGCGCAGCGCGCGGAACGTCTGCTCGAACCGCCGCGGTTGCCCGACGGTCCCTTGCGCGGACACCGCCTCGGCCGCCGCGACAGCCTCCGCGACAGCCTCCGCGACAGCCTCGGGCTGTACGGCAGCGCGAGGGAGCGCGCGCAGGACCCATGCGGGCCATCGGATCGTCACAGGCGGACCTTTCTATCTTGAAGCGTATCTGGCCCATTCTACTCGGAGGGTCGAGGCCTTGACCCCGGCGTGTATACTAGGCGGGACTGGTGGTAGGCCCCGTCGAGCACTGATCCCCGCTCAGCTTGGCGACGCCTCCCTGAAAGGAGCCAGGGATGTCTCTATCCCTGCCCGGACGAAGCGTGTTGTTCGCTGCGATGGCGCTGCTGGCGCTCGCGTTAGGCGCGGCGTTCGTAGGACTGCCGGCTCCAACGGCCCAGGCCGTCCCTGGAGACATGGACGACGACGGCATCCCGGACGCGTCCGACAACTGTCCGTTCCATGCTAACCCGGACCAGACTGATACCGACGACTCCGGCCTGGGCGACGCCTGCGACGCAGATGACGATGGAGACGGATATGCAGACGACCTTGAGCTCTTGGCGGGCTCAGATCCATTCAACCCCGGAAGCGTGCCTGAGCTTGCCCACGTGGTTCCCGGCGGCTGCACGGATGGCCTCGACAACGACCTCGATGGCCTGGTCGACGCTCAGGACCCGGGATGCGACGACGACCACGACGGGATCTACGATTTCGTGGATAACTGCCTAGGCGACGCCAATCCAGGCCAAGAGGACCTAGACAATGATGGAGTCGGCGACGCCTGCGACAGCGATCTGGACGGAGATGGCTTCTCTAACCTCACTGAGTCCTACTTCGGATCTGATCTTTACGACGTGTCGAGCGTGCCAGAGTACGATCCGACCAATCCAGGTTCTTGCTCAGACGGCATCGACAATGATTTTGACACCGCCATCGACGGCGCAGACCCCAACTGCGATCCGGACGGAGACGGAGTCCCTGATCCCATCGACAATTGCCCATTCTTCCACAATCCGAGCCAGCTTGATTCGACAAGCGACGGCGTTGGCGACCCCTGCGACTTCGACAGCGATAATGATGGGTTTGACGACAGTAAGGAGATCCAGTTCGGTTCCGATCCGCTCGATCCTCTTGCGACGCCTGAAGAAGACAGCGCCAATCCTGATTCATGCATCGACGGTCTTGATAACGATGCGGATGGCTTGACGGACCTCGCCGATTCTTCGTGCGATACCGATCTGGACGGCGTGCGCAACTTGATTGACAACTGCGACTTCGTCTCGAATCCCGGCCAAGAGGATTTCGATGGCGACTTACTCGGTGACGCTTGTGACCCTGAGGAGCCGCAGCGTCAGTGCGGCAGCGGCGCTTTTCCGCAAGACATTGCCTGCGCGATGAGCCTAAGTGTTGTCGGCGGGGACTGCGATTCGGCACAAGATCCGACGAGCTGCACTGTCCTGGCGAACGAAAGTTTCATTCTTAGTGTTGAGGTACGAGCAGCCCCGCCCGAAGGCTACATCGGGTTCCAAACGTTCGTTGACTACCAGGGTCTGATCTACTTCCCAAGACCGGTTCCGGGCCAGGAGATCGCGGCGACCGTCCCCGAGTTCCCGGGAATCGCGGTCCGCGCGTTTGGTGAAGAGGATGCTGGCTTTGTCACTCACGCTTCGACTTCCGGCATCCTTCCTCCATTCATCACTTCATATTACGAAGGCAGCATTGTCCAGTTGCGCTTGGCCTGCGGGAAGACGCTGGGGCCTGTTGAGGTGCGTCTCATACCTCTGCAGCATCACCGTGGCCCAGGCGCTGGCTTCGCATTGCCGGTGAGTGCCAGCATCCTCGATGTCGCCTCCAACGAGGACACCCTTACGATCATTT
>JBQTJG010000099.1:0-2264 GCA_052387355.1 Armatimonadota bacterium
CAGCAGGGCGAGTAGGCAGCCTGCAACCACCCGCGGATGCGCTTCCGGGAGTCTGCTCACAGATCCTCCTCCTTGCAAGACGATGAGTGTATCTACTCTAGCCCTTTGATTCTTTCCTCCCTGTTGAGGTGGGGTGGCGCAGGTGATAGTCGTCGGTACGGGATATGCTCGGTGCTAGGACCATCCAGCGCCTCGGTACTTCGGATCCAAGCGCATCCGCAGCCAGTCTCCAAAGTAGGTAAAACCGAGGACAGTGAACACAAGGGCAATACCGGGAAAGATACTCAGCCACGGAGCATCCCACACATAGTTACGTCCGTCGCTGATCATGTTTCCCCAGGTCGGAGTTGGCGGATTGAGTCCCAAGCCCAGAAAACTCAGCGCTGCTTCCGCCAGAATAAGGAACCCAAGCTGCAAATTCGCCAGAACAATGACGGGACTGAGGACGTGCGGCAGCACATGCCTCAGCATGATACGACCTGACCCGGCTCCATAGGACCGCGCGGCTTCAACGAAATCCTTCTCCTTAACTGAAAGGGTGATGCCACGCACGAGGCGGGCGAAGACGACCCAGCCACTGAGTGCCAGCACAATTATGACGTTCCGCAGTCCCGGCCCCAGCGCGACCATCACAGCCAGCGCAAGGAGTATGAACGGAAACGCAAGCTGCGCATCCGCGACTCCCATGACGATAACGTCGTGAATACCACCCAGAAATCCTGACACCAATCCGGCAGAAACGCCTATCAGGCCTCCGACGACCACGGAGAAGAAGCCAACCAGCAGCGAAATCCGGCTACCGTAGATGAGGCGACTGAGAAGATCGCGTCCGAGCTGGTCTGTTCCGAGTGGGTGGTCCCAAGTCCCGCCCGGGCTCCAGACCGGCGGCCCCAGACGCCTCCGAACATCCTGCAACAAGGGGTCATGCATGGCGAGGCATGGAGCGAAGACGGCCGCGACGACCAGGCCCAGTACTACCATGAGGCCCACCATGTGCACTGGGCTTCCGCGCCCGATGATGTAGCGAGCACGCGCCCGAAGTCCGCGCGTCACGCCTGCCGTCGTTGCCGAGTGTGTCACCGGCACACCTGCGACGGGTGCAAGGAGTTTGGGAGGGCCCTCATTTTCCCGTCCGATAGGAGATTCGCGGATCGATGAACGCATAGGCAATGTCTACGATCAGATTGGCCAGGACAATCCAGATCGATAGCACAACCACAGCGGCTGAAACCAGCGGGAAGTCTCGAGCAAAGACTGCGGCGGCGGCGACCATCCCGACGCCGGGCCAGGCGAACACTGCCTCGGTGATCACCGCGCCGCCAAGGAGACTGCCAAAGCGCAATCCAACCAGGGTCAGGACAGGAATCAGCGCGTTCCGAAATGCATGACGATAGTGGACTACACGTGCAGAGAGTCCCTTCGCGCGGGCTGTCCTGATGTAGTCTTCGCGCAAGACATCCAGCATTCCAGTTCGGACCAGCAGGACGATCTGGGCGATGAACCCTGTGGCCAGCGTGATCCCCGGCAGTATCAAGTGTGTAACACCGCCGCGCCCAGACGTGGGCAACCACCGCAGTGTCACGCTAAACAGCAAGATGAGCATGACGCCGAGCCAGAAGTCTGGGACCGAGCGGCCGATGACACCGAGGGTAATAGCAGCCCCGTCGATGAAGGTCCCCTCGCGGATCGCGCCGGCGACGCCGAGGGGAATGCCGATCACAAGCGCAATGACCAGCGCTGTGGTCGCCAGCTGGAGCGTCGCCGGTACATGCTGCAAGACCAGCGGCAGTGCGGCCTGCCTGTAGTGAATCGAACGACCGAAATCGCCTCGGGTGATCCGGCTGAGAAAGGTTAGGTACTGCGTCACCCAGGGTCGATCGAGGCCAAGTGCTTGACGCATCTCGAGTTCATCTTGAACGGTCGCGTAAGGCGGCAACATGATTCGCACCGGATCGCCACTCGCCTTGACGACGAGGAACACGGCAAACGTTAACCCCAGGGTCACCAGCAGGGCGCGCAGCAATCGCGAGATGATGTAGCGAGTCATTTCGCGTCGGGCAAATCCGCACGCGGAGCAGTTCGATGCGTAGATGAAGCTTTTGCCGCGGATCTGCGCGCCGACCGCCAACCGTCAGTGCCGGGCGGCGCGCTCTCTGCTCCCCCGGTCGAACACACCGTTACGGCTAAGGCGCGACGTGCGCGCTAACGCCGTGTGTCAACCGGCGATGTCAACTGTATCGAAGTGGATACGATTGTTCGGAGTC
>JBQTJG010000100.1:0-14112 GCA_052387355.1 Armatimonadota bacterium
CGTGAACAACTCCGTCGCCGTCACGCTCGCACAGGTCGTGCGCATGAAGGGCGAAATCGTCGTCACCAAGCAGAGCGGGGCCAGCACGCAGACCCGCCGCGTCGGGTCCGATGTCGTACTGCGCAACATCGGCGCGGTCGCCGCACCGGTCGGCTCGACGCCGAGCCCGACCTCGCCGCCTCGGCCGACGCCGGACAGACAGTTCCAGACCCCGACCCGGACCGCGACCGTGACGGTCACGGCGACCCGGACGGCGACCGTGACGGCCACCCGGACGGCGACCGTGACGGCCACCCGGACGGCCACCCGGACGGCCACCCGGACGGCCACCCGGACGGCCACCCGGACGCCCACCGGTCCGACAGCGACCCGGACGGCCACACCCACCTCGACCGGACCGACGGCGACCCGGACCGCGACCCGGACCCCGACGCGAACGCCGACCCGGACCGCGACGGTCACCGCGACGCGGACCGCGACCGTGACCCCCACCGCGACGGTCTCAGCGACCCGGACGGCGACCGTGACCCCTACCGCAACGGTCTCGGCGACGCCGACACGGACGCCGACCGCGACGGTCTCGGCGACGCCGACACGGACGCCGACCGCGACCGTGACGCCGACGGCGACACCATTTGAGCGGTAGTTTGAGCGTTAGGATGCAGTCCAGCAGCCAGGTGACATAGCAGGTGACATAGGGAGATGGCGAGATGAGCACAATGTACCGGTTTCTGCGGGCTGAGAAGGGCGTCGCCATGATGGCGGTGATCATGGCGATCTTCATCCTGACGATCGTCGTCGCAGCGCTGGCGATCGCGACGATGGGCGAAAGCTCACTTTCATTCGATCAACTTCGCGGCCAGCAGGCGCTGTCGGTGGCCGAAGCCGGCGCGTTTCGGGCGCTGGCTGACCTGCGGCGGCGACTTTCGACTGATCTCAACTCGCAGATTCAGAGCGCCAGCTCTCTCAACCCCAGTGGTACCGAAACAAACGTGCGAAACATCTGCCAGCAGGCCGGCGGCCCGCCCGCGCGGAGTCTGGTGGAGATCCTCACGAACTACGCGTGGCCAGCAGCGCTGGGATCATCCGACTGGGCGCGAACCGGCGATACGGCCACGATCTCGATCGGCACCGCGGGCTCCCGCATTCAGATGACCGACCGGGGAACGGGCGCTCTGATCGGTGATTTCTACGCCACGGCGATGGTCAGGCCATCCGGAGCGCCGGCGACCTGCCTGTTCGGCGCCTCCACGCCGGAGCAGGACATCATGTGGTTTGATTTTGCCATCCTGGCGGTGGGCCGGTCGGCGTCGGGCACAGCGCAGCGCACGGTCTGCCTGCGCAGTTCGCTCGCAGACCGCTGCCCGGACTGGTTCCCGGCTCCCTCGGTGGGCTGGCAGGGAAGCTACACGATCACCGGTGGGACCTCCAGCGGATGGCCGGTCCTGATCGAGAAGGCGGCATACTCGCAGTGGGCGCTCATGCTGCTCAATGTTGGGAGCGTCTGGCTGTTCACCGGCACGAATGTCAATGGGCCGATTCATTCGAACACCAACATCAGGATCGCCGGCAACCCGTCGCTCAACCAGGCGGTGACGCAGGTCCTGCCCGACATGACTATGTTCAACTGCGGCTCACAGGTGAACATCGCGGTGCCGCCATCGAATCCCAACGCGACCCTGCAGACCCCGGGGTGCGACAACACGTCTGGGAATGTCTTCGGCAGCACCGTCACGGCCGGCGTCGCGTCGATTCCGCTTCCCTCGAACGCCAACCCGTCCCGGACGTCAACGGGGCTGACGCCCACGGGCGCCAACGCGACAAACCAGGAAGTGCGCGACCGGACGACCGCGCTTCCTGACGGCCCTGGCCCGGTGCCCGATGGCCTGTACGTCATGGACCAATGCGGCTCGCCGGCTTGCGGCGGGATCTATATTCGGGGCGACGTCCAGCAGATGGTGCTCTCCAGCGAGAACAATGATCAAGTGATTCGAATTACGACCCAGACCAACCCCGACCCGCTCAAACAGAACATGAAGATCATCGTCGATCCCACCACGAAGGCTTTGACCCTCTGCTGGAATTTCATCGGGCCGGACCCCGGGGTCGGAGACTGCTCCGGGTGGGGGAACTCGCAGGTCTACGCTGGCGCGACATTCAATGGGGTTGTGTACGTCAGCGGGTCGATCACGTCGGATCCTGACCCGGCCGCCTCCAGCGGGCTGTACGGGATCGTGAACCGCGCGATGCCCCTCACGATCGCCACCGAGAATGATTTGCGCATTACCAACCAGTTGGTCTACGAGGCCCCGCCGGCCGGCCCGAACCACAATCCGCTCAACGTGCTGGGATTGTACTCCGTCACCAGCAACGTGACCATTGTGGGGGCGCTTACCCCCAACGACCTCTACGTCGATGCCGTGGTGCTGGCGCCGACCGGCAAGTTCTGGGTCGAAGGCTGGAACACGCTGGCGCCGAAGGGCAACGTGTACTCGCTTGGCGGAACCGTGCAGGGCACCTTTGGCGCCTTCGGCGGATTCAGCCCCACCACAGGGTACGGCCGCGTGATGACCTATGATTGGCGGCTCGCCTCCAACGTGTCGCCGCCGTTCTTCCCGCTGACGGACATCTACACGGCCCCACGCTGGCAGACACCGAATCCCGTATTCACCAACGGCGACCCGCTCTACAACCGGCCCGAGTGGGAGGAGATGGTCGGCCTGTGATCGCGAGCAAGACGACTCGAAGCGGCGAGGCCGGGCTCTCGCTCGTCGAGCTGGTCGTCGCCATCGCCATCGGAGGACTGGCGCTCGCGCTGGCCTTCAACGGCACGAGCCTGTCTGCAAACCGGCGGCTCACGGGCATGGCCCGGAAGCTCGCCAGCGACATGCGCATGCTGGAGCAGCGGGCGCGTACGGAACGGACGTGCTACCGAGTCGTGTTCAGCCCTGCAGGCGACACCTATGACATTGACCGCTATGATCCCGCGCAGGTGACACCCGCGCCGGTTGGGGGCGGGAGCCAGTGCACGGTCGCGGCCTGGACTGCGCAGGTTGTCAAAGAAGAGAGCGGCGATACGGTCTCGCGCCGGATGCCTCAGAGCGTCGATCTTGCCTCGACGACGTTCACCGGCAACACCCTGTTGTTCAGCCCCCTGGGGAACCCGAACGCCGGGAGCGTGACCCTGCAAACCCCCAGCGGCCAACAACGGCAGGTGACGATCGAAGTCTTTGGTCGAGTGCGCATCCTGCCATAGCTGCCGGGCGGGCAGGGTTTTTGTCTCCCACATGCGAACGTGTGTTAGCCGTGGAGGCCACATGCTGGTCTCCCGAGGCCAGAACGCGGGAGGAAGGTGAGCGATCGCCGATGGGCCTCTTCTCTTCAGCGCCCACAGCGCACGTCGGGATCGATATCGGCAGCGACAGTATCAAGGTCGCCGAGTTGACGGGGACGTACCGCAGCGGGTTTCGCCTTTTGCACATGGGTTCCACGCCCAGCCCTCCGGTGGCCATGCGGGATGGCGTGCCGACGGCGCCGGAGGAACTGGGTAGTCACATCCGCGCCCTGCTGGACAAGACTGGCATCCGGCTCGACCGCGCCGTCATGGGCGTCGGCGGCCAGGCGGTCACGGTCCGTGAGGTCCGCGTGCCGCCAATGACCAAGCAGGAGCTGACGGCCGCGGTCCGCTACGAAGCAGAACGGTATCTCCCGTACAATATCAAGGAAGTGTACATGGACTACCAGGTGCTGGGCGAAACGACCGAGGACAACCGCCGCATGCTCGACGTCATCGTGGTGGCGGCCCGCCAAGACGTCGTGGATCAGATCGTGGCTGTGGCCGAGGCGGCGCGAGTGCAGGTGCGCATCCTCGACGTCGAATCTTTCGCCCTCCTCCGCTCCGCCGTACCTACGACCACGAATGGGCAGACCACCGCGGTGGTGGACTTGGGGTCTGAAGCCTCCGATATCCTTATCACCGAAGGCCAGCGCCTCCGCTTCACGCGTAACATTCCTATCGGCGGTCAGGTGCTGATCAACGCTGTTCACGAGGCGATGGACGTCGACGCCGCAACCGCGAGAACCCTGCTCGAGGAGAAGGGTGAGGTCCTCGAGGAGGGCGCTGTATCGCCCGATCACACGACGGAACGGCTGCATGACATTATCGCGCCGCATATTGGCGATCTGGTGACCGAGATTCGCCGCTCGCTCGACTACTATCAGACCCGCTCGAGGTCGGCGGTGATCAACCAGATCCTGTTGGCAGGAGGGCTTGCCCGGCTCCGCAATCTGGACAAAACGATCGCCGCCGAACTTGGCCTGGCGACGGCCGTGGCGTCGCCCTTCGTGAACGTCAAAGTTAGCCCCCAGACTTACCCGGCCGATCGTCTCGATGCCCTCGGGCCGACGATGGCCGTGGCCGTCGGTCTGGCAATGCGGGGAGGTGATCTGAGTTGATCCGCATCAACCTCCTGCCGCGCGTCCCCCGGCGCCGATTGCCGGGCCGGCAGTTCATTGAGATCGGTCTACCCCTGCTCACGCTGGCGCTGATCATCGTGATGGGCGCGCTGATTTACAGTCAGAACAGCGCGCTGGAGCGAGACATCGCCGCCGCCAACAAGGAGATCGCCGATTTGCAGCCCACGGTCGCGCGCGTGCTTGAGCTCGATCGGCAGATTTCAGTGCTGCGGGAGAAAGAGAAAGTGATCCTGGATCTGATTGGGCAGCAGCTCCCGGCGGCCTCGGTCCTCAATGAGATCCGGCTGTTGATCCCGAAGGACGTCTGGGTGACCTCAATGAACGTCCCCGAGCCATCGGCTCTCACCATCGAGGGGCTTGCCCTGAACTACCATGCCGTAGCCCAGTTGATGGACAACCTGGCGGCGGGACAACTCTTTCGGGTGGTGGACCTCACCCTGGCGCAGGTTGATCGCGTCGGCGTCAGAGAGGTTGTGCGCTACAACGTGACTGCTCGGATTCTCAAACCGCAGGCCCAAGGGGGTACCCGCTGATGAGGTCGCTGAGCCCCCGCGAACGGCTGATGCTGGCAGTGGTGATCTCCACTGCTCTTGCCACCGTGTTCTACCTGTTTGTCTGGGCCCCGCAGACGGCCCGCCGGGCTGAGCTCACCGCGCGGTTGGAAGCCCGACAGGAAGAAGTCAAGCGCCTGCGGCAGCTCGTGGAGACCCGTGAGGAGAAAGAACGCGAGTTCGCCAGGCTCTCGGAACGCATCCGGCTTGTTGAGGTCAAGCTGCCGCCCGAGCGGGAAATCCCGCGGATGATTCGGCAGCTCCAGGATGTGGCGGCATCGCTGGGGATCAAGCTGACGCTGCTCCGCCCGGGACCGACGCAGGCCGGTCCGGCCGCGGTCAGCTCCACGCCAGGTCAGGCGGCCGTTGCGCCCGCGCCTGGCGCCCCCCCTGCAGCGCCCAGACCACGCTACCAGTTGTTCCGGATAGATCTCGCCTTCGAGGGGACGTACTCGGATCTGATCTCCTACCTGGGGCGGCTGGAGGATTTCCCTCGGTTTATCGTCCTGACGCAGGTCTCAATCACGCCTGGCGAGCTGCCCCGGCTCAAGGTGACGCTCGCATCCAACACGTTCGTGCTGCCGAAGGAGACGGCTCCTTCGCCGTAGGCGTCACGCCACCCATGGTGCTGTGCTGCCGTGACGAGCCGTCTGGCCAGTCTGCTCGATCGCGAGCAGGACCGCATTGCGGTCAGTTGGGCCGCCACGCTGTCCCGGATGCGGCCCTCGGCCTACGTCTACCGGCCGCTCGAGGAACTCCGGCGCCTGGGTCGGTCCTACCTGGCTGAACTCGTCGGCTATCTTGACTCCGACGATCCGACCCGGCTGCGCGATTTCGTCCACCACGAGGCCTCGCTGCGGCTCAGTATGGGGTTTGGTGCGGCCGAGGTGGTGCAGGGATTTGTGGCGTTTCGTGATCTCGCCCAGGATCTCTGCGCCGAAATCGCCTCGGATTCGGACGATCGCCTGGCGCTCTTCAAGGGTCTGGCCGAGGCGACAGACTTTACGATCGTCGAGTTCGTGACGCATTTCCAGCACCTGTCCGAGGAACGGGCGGTCGCACAAGCGCAGGAGCTTGAGACGTTGCAGCACGCCCTCGTGGACCAGGCCGTGCAGGATCCCCTCACTGACCTGTTCACCGCCCGACTCTTCGACGAGCATCTGGCAGTGGAGGTCAAACGGGCTGCTCGCTACCGCCGCGCGTTTTCGCTCGTGGTGTGCGATATTGATGACTTCGAGGCGTTCCGAGGTCGCTACGGCGAGCAGGCAGCGGAAGAGGCCTTGGGGGCGGTCGCCGGAGTACTGCGAGAGCTGACCCGGGACGTAGACGTGAAGGCTCGAACCGATGAGGCGGAATTCTCCCTGGCGATGCCAGAGACGCCGCTGCAATCAGGATTCATTGTGGCGGAGCGGATTCGGGCTGAAGTAGTCGAACTTCCTGCGCGTCAGGCCGCAGGCCGAGAACAGCGCGGTGAACTCACGCTCTCAATCGGCCTGGGCGCCCACCCGGAACACGGGGCGACGGCGCGCGAGCTACTTCAGGCGGTTCGGCACGCCCGCGACCGCGCGCGCATACTCGGCGGCAACGTCGTCATGCACGCCGAGGATGCCGACAACGCAAAGGGGCCAGATGCCGGCTCTTAAAGACGGACGCGCTGTTGCTCGTTGAGCATCCGGGAGGCTTCAGCGTGCGTCAGCCACAACCCGGTCTGTTGGTAGACCACGTAGCGCAGGAATCCGACGACCGACATGTACTGGGTCTCGGGCGAAAACGGTTTGAGGTTCTCCACCCGCGGCAGCACCACCAGTCCGATGTCAACCTGCGTGGGCGGGGCAGCCAGCCCCGGAGCGGCAGCCGCTGGAGTCGCCTGCGTCCGCGGCGGGTAGACGATGATCACCGACACTACGACGCCATCCAGCCCGAAGGCAATGCCGAGCTGATCATAGGCGATACCCAACAGACCCTCGACGACGGCATCCGTGAACTGCGAGCCGAAGACCCGCCGCACGTCCGCCACGGTCGAGCCCAGAGCGATGCCCTCGGCGGTGCGCATCAGACTGTTCGTCGTCGACACAGCCCGCACAAAGCCGTCAGTCGCGTAGACGTTCAGTCCGAACCGCGGGAAGGCGTGGAGAGTGCTGTCCCGGAGCGCCCGCGTCTCTGCAGGCTGGCCAAGTCGCCCGAGGGTGGACGACGTGGACCTGCCCAAAATGACGCCGGCGACACTTTGCCCAGGTACGATAAGCACGGGCGGCGGCGCCGGCACTTGCTGCGCGACGACCGGCAGCGCCAGTCCCAGAAGCAGAGCCAGTACAAGCGGCCAGGCTCGAATCATGATCCTTACCTCCCTGGCGACGATTGGGCAAACGTCGCCGATCGCTCCGGCAGCTTTATCCGGACGTGTTCGGCGTCGATGGCGCTTCTCCTCCCTGTGTTCGCCCCCGCCGGGCAGAGAGCCTGGGCGCTGGGGTGACCGTGGCTGCCCTGACCGTGGCCGCTGCGTTGGGCGCACTCCTGGGCAGCTTTGCGAATGTCGTGATCTATCGCCTGCCCCGTGGCGAATCAATCGTCGCCCCCGGGTCTCGGTGTCCGCACTGTGGGACACCGATCCAGCCGTGGGACAACATCCCCCTGGTCAGCTTCCTGGCGCTGCGTGGCCGCTGCCGTCACTGTGGCGATCGCATCGGGTTCCGCTATCCGCTCGTCGAGGCCCTCATGGCCCTGTTGGCCGTATCGGTCTGGGTCGCCTTCCCAGACACGCTATCGCGGGCGTGGGGTTTCGTATTCGTCTTTCTGCTTGTGATCATTACCTTCATCGACCTCGACCACCAGCTCATCCTCAACCGCGTGACCTATCCCGGGATTGCCCTCGGCTTGATCTTTGCCGCAGCGCAGGGCAGGCTGGTCCCGTCGGCAGCTTCCGCGATCGCGGCAGCGGGCCTCATTGCCACCATTGTCATTCTGAGCAGAGGAGGCATGGGGGGCGGTGACATCAAGCTGGCAGGCCTGATGGGCGCGTTCCTGGGATGGCCCGGCATCGCCGTCGCCCTGTTCAGCGGATTCCTCGCCGGCGGCATCGTGGGGATCGTCCTGCTGACGCTCAGGCTACGCGGGCGCAAGGACGCTATTCCCTTCGGCCCGGCGCTGGCCGTTGGTGCGCTCATCGCGCTCTTTTGGGGCCACGCCATCGCCACGTGGTACTGGCCGTGAGGTTCGGCGGAGGTCTGGAGGGCGCCTGGAGGTCTATTCTGAAGGACTTTGGGGTAGTCTGTTGAAGCGTAAGCCCTATTGACGCGTAGAGGGGCCTGCCGGGGCTCCGACCGGACCTTTATCAGCACAGCACAGGGGGCCTCATGCGCAAGGCTGTTGATTATCTTCGCACACACCCGGTTGTCGCCATAGCGATCGTTGTCGGACTGGTAGGCATCTACATCCTGTTGCCCCGGTCCGAACCGGCGGTGGTCACGACACCGGCCACGCTTCCGGCTGCGACCCCGGGTGCTCCGGTGCCACCGGGTGTGCAGCCGGCGCCTGTCGCGCCCACGCCGGCGCCCACCCCGACGCCCCGGGTCGTAGCCGGGCCTGTCGATGCCGGCCGCGCCGATCCGTTTGCGCCACTCGTCACCGTTGTGACCGGCGGTGGGGGACAGCCGAGCGGTGTACCGCTGCCGCCGCCTGCACCGCTGCCGCCTCCTTTGTTCCCCGGTCAGCAGCAGCCGCAGCCAGGTGCGCCCGGCGCGCCTGCCACGCCGGCGCCCCCGCCCAAACTAGCGAGCACGGCAGAGGTCATCGGGATCATGGGCGAGTCGGGCAACGTGGCGATCATCAGAGTCGGTGGAAAGACATACGTCGTGAGCCCTGGTGACGTGATTCTCGAGAAGATCAAGGTGACCGTCGTGGACTTCGCCAGGGGCGTGGTCGTCCTTGAGGAAGACGGAGAACAGTTCCAGCTTAAGCTGGGAGGGGTGAGCGGAGCGCATGTCGCCGCGTCGTCGCACATCAACTAAGCTCCTGACCGGGTTCGCAGTCGTCGTCGCGCTCGCTCTTGTCCCGGTCGCGCCGGCCGCGCCGCAGACGGAGTCCGTGCGCATCACGCAGGTCACCGTCAAGGCATTCGGGGACACAGTCCAGCTCGCCATTGTCGCCACCGGCGCGCTGACCTACCGGACGCTTCAGTTGTCGTCGCCGCCGCGCCTGGTCATTGACCTCCCCGGGGCGGTGCTCGACGGCGCCATTCCGCCGCTGATCTACGTCGAGCGGGGAGGGGTGGCGCGCGTCCGCATCGGGCAGTTCCAGACGCGTCCGGCGATTGTACGAATCGCCGTCGACATGGAGAATGTCGTGCCGTTCACCCTCGCAACGAGCACCCCGGCGGTCCTGCTGGCCAGGTTCGCTACCCGCGGCAACATGGGAGCGCCCGCCGTCGCCTCGGGCCCGGCACCTGCTCCCCTACCCGCAGTTCCCGCGACGTTGGGTCCCGTGGCCCAGGCACCGCCGCCCGCGGCTCCTGCGCCCGCAGCGCCGGTGGCCCAGGCGACGCCCGTTGGGATTCCCGGCCGGGTCTCGCTGGAATACCGCAGTGTCGAACTGGCCGACGTGCTGAGCGCGCTTGCGAAAGTGTGCAACCTCAACATCGTGACCGATGCCTCAGTGAAGGGACTGGTCACCGTCCGGCTGCTCGACCTGACCTGCGATGAGGCGCTGCGCTTCATTCTCGAAGCGAACAACCTCGGCTTCCGGCGTCTCGGCCGGAATCTGATCATCATGTCCGCAGACAAGCTGGCGCCGCCCCCGGAAGCGCCTGAGTCGATCGTCTACGTTCTCGGATTCGGTACGGCGAAGGACGTGGCCGACGCGATCCGAGCGGCGGTGCCGGGGATCCGTATCACATCCGAAACCCGCTCCAACACCATCGTGGTGCTGGGGACCAGGGCGCAACACGAGGAGGTCCAGAAGATTCTCGCCAGCCTGGATATCCAACTGACGCAGGTCATGATCGAAGCGCGCGTCGTGGACATCGGTCTTCAAGATCTTCAGAGCCTGGGCTTGAATTGGGGTCTGACACAGATCCCCGTGATCAACATTACAGGGACGCCGCCGAACGCCGTGCCGCCGGCGCCGGCGAATACGATCACGCTCGGCATCGCAGCCTTTAGCATCAACGCGCTGCTCGATGCTATGGTGACCCAGCGGAGGGCCCGGGTGCTCAGCGCGCCTCGTGTGGGTGTGTTGGATGGGAACGAGGCGACGGTCAACCTGGGCGAGGAGATCCCCATTCCGTCGATCGACGCCAGCGGCCGGCTCACCTTCACCTTCCGGCCTGTCGGCGTGAACCTCAGGATTCTCCCGAAAGTGAACAAGGACGGCCTGATTACCACGAAGGTCGAGCCTGAGGTGTCTACGGTCCGCGAGTTCCTGATCACCTCGTCGGGACCGGTGCCGCGACTCACAACGCGCAAGGCGTCGACGACCGTCACGGTGCGGAGCGGCGAGTCGATCGTGATCGCCGGGTTGATCAGTACCGAGGAGCGGCGGACCACTATCAAGGTGCCGCTGCTGGGCGACATTCCGATTATTGGCGCATTGTTCCGGATCACCACGACCGACCGGACGCAAAGTGAGATCATCTTCGTGGTGACCCCGCAAATCATCCCGGGCCGGCCCTAGGAGACGCGATGCGAACGGCCATACTGATCGCAGGAATGGTACTGGTGCTCGCGTCGGTGGCGCTGGCGCAGGCCGTGCCGCCGTTCAACGTCAGCCGCCTGTATGCGACCGAGGCGGAGTTTGCACGCGCGATCCAGCCCTACCAACAGGCCATCCAGGCGAACGCGCGCAACACCCAGGCCCAGTACTGGCTGGGCTACGCGTACGTGTATGCGTACCGGCAGTCGCTCGCCGGCGCGGCCCCCTACGCCGGGGGCTACCTCGAGCGCGCGCTTCCTCCCCTCAACGAGGCCATCAAGATCGACCCGACGTTGGTCGCGGCCTACCTGGCGCTTCAGGACGTCTACTTCCTGATGGGAGATCTCGAGAAGGCTGAGGAGGTCTGGCAGTTGATGTTCCAGCGTACCCGGCCAGGCTGGCTGCCAAAGGTGACGCTGGAATAAGACGAGCGATCAGGGGCATACGCCGGCACCCAGGCGCCCCCCTGTCGGTGGACACAGCAGGCGGCCTTCGGGCCGCCTGTCGCGTTTGTTCATGCGCCGCCTGAATGACTTGAGACCGTCGCCGTGCGTCGGTTGAAAAGAAACACTCGGCTGCAGTATGCTACGGGCGGTATGCCAGCCTCAACAGTCACCGCTCACGGCGTTCGTCTGCAGCGCGTGCGAGAGCGCCTCGCGGCGGCCGGCCTCGACGCTGTCGTCCTGGCCAAGCCGCAGAACGTTCGGTACGTCTCGGGATTCACCGGGTCCGCCGCGATGGCCGTGATTAGCGGCACGGACGCCCGCCTTGTCGTGGACTTCCGCTACGCGGAGCAGGCGAGTATCCAGGCGCCGGAGTTCACGCACGTGCGCGCGCAGGGGCAGCCCATCGACACGGCCGCAGAGGTCCTGAAGCGTCTCGGCGCGCGGCGGGCCGGTATCGAGGAGGAGTTCCTGCCCGTCGGGCTCTTCCGAAGGCTCGCGGCCGGGGCGGCAGCGGTGGACATCGTGCCCACCGGAGGCCTCGATCACATCCGATGGCAGAAGTCGTCCGAGGAGATCGATGCGATTCGACGGGCCGCGGGCGTGGCTGATGCTGCGTTTGCCGATGTGCTGCCGTCGATCCGGCCGGGCGCGGTCGAGCGCGACATCGCCGTGGCGTTGGAGGAACGCCTCCGCCGCAGGGGAGCAGAGCGGCTGCCGTTCGAACTGATCGTGGCTTCGGGGCCGCGATCCGCCCTTCCGCACGGCGTGGCCAGCGACCGGGCGGTCGGTTCAGGGGAGTTCGTGACCGTAGACTTTGGCGCCGTGGTGGATGGGTACCACTCCGACTGTACCCGAACGGTCCTGACCGCACCGGCCAGCGCACGGCACCGCGAGGTCTACGGTGCCGTGCTCGCGGCCCAGCAGGCCGCTCTGTCAGGCCTGCGGGCAGGGATGGCCGGACGGGAGGCTGATGCGCTCGCCCGGTCGGTCATCGTCCAGGCCGGGTTCGGTGAGGCGTTTGGCCACAGCCTGGGCCACGGCGTTGGCCTGGCCGTGCACGAAGGGCCGACCCTGTCCCCGCGGGAAGAAGCGATCCTCCTGCCAGGCGCTGTCGTCACCGTGGAGCCGGGCGTCTACTTTCCTGGATGGGGAGGCGTGCGTATCGAAGATCTGGTGGTCATCACGGAGACCGGGTGTGAGAATCTAACGACGTTACCCAAGACGCTCATTGAGGTGCACGCGTGATCTCGTCCAACGACTTCCGACCGGGGGTCGTCGTGACGCTCGACGGCGACCTCTACGCCATTGTCTCATCTCAGCATGTGAAGCGGGGACGGGGCAGCGCCTATGTGCGGGCCAAGATCCGCAATCTCAAGACTGGGGCGATCACCGAGCGGACGTTCAACGCCGGGGAGCGCGTGCCGCACGCGTTCCTGGAGCGCCGAGAGATGCAGTTTCTTTATCACCAAGACGGCGACTACGTCTTCATGGATCAGCAGACGTACGAGCAGGCGGGCCTCGATGCCAGTCTGCTCGGTGACGCGACGCTGTTCTTGAAAGACGCCACAGTGGTGACCGTCGTCTATTACGAAGACCGGCCGATCGCGGTGGACCTGCCCAACGCCGTCGACCTCGCGGTCACTGAGACGGCGCCGGGCATCCGCGGCGACACGGCCTCCGGTGGGTCCAAGCCCGCCACGCTCGAGACCGGCGCAGTCGTGCAGGTGCCGTTCTTCGTTGAGGTGGGAAACATCATCCGGGTTGATACCCGAAGCGGCGAGTATCTTGAACGTGTGATCTAAAGGGGACTCGAAGGAGGTTTCCCTTCACGTGCGCTGCTGGTAAAATATTGACGTGCAGGACCACCGTCGGATCCCCAACGCGCCGCACCACGCGATTCAGTCTCCAGATCGCGGGCGCCGGAATCCCCGAGGTGGTCGTTTCGTTTTCCCATCCCTCTGGCGCGCGGCGCACACGCTGTGAAGAGTCGCCGCCGCAGGACCCGGGATGTCGCCCTGCAAGTGCTCTTCCAGCATGATGTCGGCCGCCTGCCGATCGAGGAGGCGCTGGCCGTCGCCCGGCGCGCCGCCGCCGGCGAGGACTGGCCATTTGTCGCATCCTTGTGCCGGGGTGCTGCGGAGCACGGCGCCGAACTCGACGTCCTGATCGTGCGCCATCTGTCGGGCTGGACATTGGACCGCCTGGCCAGCATCGACCGCGTCATCCTCAGGATGGCGCTGTATGAACTCCGGTACCTGCCGACTCCCCCCGCCGTCGTGATGAACGAGGCGGTCGAACTCGCCAAGCGTTATGGGACCGACGACTCCGGCGCGTTCGTGAACGGCGTGCTCGGCGCGATCTTCCGTGAGGGTAGCCATGCCGCAGAATCCCGGCACGCGCCCGGCGGCTAGGACCACCGATGCCGCCTCGCGCGTCCGGGCGCACGCCTGGGTGGGTGGACGGGTGCAGGGCGTGGGGTTTCGGTTCTTCGTGCAACGCCACGCCCTCCGGCTGGGCCTCACCGGTTTCGTGCGCAACCTCGCGGACCGCCGGGTGGAACTGGTGGTCGAAGGCCCGGCGGGGAACGCGCACGCGCTGCTCGACGCCGTTCGCGAAGGCCCAGCCGGCGCCAGGGTGGCCGCAATCGAACTCATCTGGGAGCCCCCTCGAGGGGAATCGGGGTTTATGATTCTCACCGATGCGCACCGGTGATCCGGCCGCGAAGACCCGCGAGTTGGCTGCGTATCTGGCGGCCCGCGGTCAACTGGTCGAGACCGCGCTCCAGGACGCGCTGCCTACCGCCGAGGTCATCCCCGCACCGCTGCACGCCGCCATGCTGTACAGTGTGTTTGCGGGCGGCAAGCGCGTGCGGCCGCTGCTGGTGCTGGCCTCGGCCGAGGCCGTCGGGGAGCGACCCGACGCCGTGCTGCCGACCGCGTGTGCGGTCGAGCTGA